>JAPKHH010000058.1:0-30019 GCA_026647025.1 Giesbergeria sp. | reverse complement strand
CCTGCCGCGCTTCGGGCTCCAGGCCCTGCACCTCCTCCAGCAACTCGCGCACCAGCGGCCCATAGGAGGTGATGTGGCGCAGCGGCGCACGCAGGTCGTGCGATACGGCGTGCACCCATTCGTCCTGTGCGGCCGCCTGCTGCGCCCATTGCAGGTCGCGCCGGGCCAGCAGGGCGCGCAGCGCCGGGGCCTCCAGCGCCGCGTAGTCGTCCGGCCCCGGTGCGCCGGGGGCGGCTGCGTCCGGGGGGGGCGTGCTCATGGCTTGGGCTGCTTGGTGGGGCGCTGCCAGTCGGCCACGCTGACCTGTCGGCCACGCGCCACACCCAGCGCACCGGCGGGCACGTTCTTGGTGATGGTGGAGCCGCCGCCCACGGTGGCCCCGGCGCCAATGCGCACCGGCGCCACCAGCACGCAGTTGCTGCCGATGTGCACATCGGCACCGAGCACGGTGCGGTGCTTGTTGGCACCGTCATAGTTGGCGGTGATGCTGCCCGCACCAAAGTTCACGCGTTCGCCCACGGTGGCGTCGCCCAGGTAGGCCAGGTGGTTGGCCTTGGCACCGTCGGCCAGGGTGGCGTTTTTTACCTCAACAAAATTACCGATGTGCACCCCACGGCCCAGTTGCGCACCGGGGCGCAGGCGGGCAAAGGGGCCGACCAGGGCGCCCTCGCCTACGGTGGCACTCATCTGTTCGCCATCGATGTGGGTATAGGGGTGGATGACGGCACCCGCGTCAATGCGCGCGTTGGCGATGCAGCAGTGCGCGCCGATCTGCACGCCCTCGCCCAGCACCACACGGCCGGTGAAGATGCAGCCCACATCGATCTCCACATCCTGCGCGCACAGCAACTCGCCGCGCACGCCGGTGCGTGCGTCGTCGCGCAGGTCAAAGCGCGCCGGGTCGGCCAGGCGCACGCCCTGCTCCAGCAGCGCGGTGGCCTGGCGCAGCTGGTGGGCGCGCTCCAGTTCGGCCAGTTGCAGGGGGCTGTTCACACCGGCCACCTGCAGCGCGTCCGAAATACGGTGCGCGACCACGGGGGCGCCGTCCTGCACGGCCAGGGTGACAATCTGGGTAAGGTAGTACTCGCCCTGGGCGTTGTCATTGGTCAGGCGTGCCAGCCAGCCGCGCAGCAGGCGTGCGGGCACGGCCATGATGCCGCTGTAGATCTCGGTAATGGCGCGCTGGGCCTCGCTGGCGTCCTTGTGCTCGACGATGCCCTGCACCGCGCCGTCGGCATTGCGCACGATGCGGCCATAGCCCGTGGGGTCGTCCATGGTCACCGTCAGCAGCGCCAGCTGCCCGCCAGGCACCGCCTGCGATGCAGCCACCAGCGCGCGCAGCGTGTCGGCCTGGGTCAGCGGCACATCGCCCGAGAGTACGACCACCGTGCCGTCGTCCTGCAGCTGCGGCACGGCCTGCTGCACGGCGTGGCCGGTGCCCAGCTGCGGCTCCTGGCGCACAAATTTCAGGTCAAAACCGCCTCCAACGCTTGCTGCACCTGCGGTAGCAGCTTCTACTTCTGTAGCACAATGGCCGGTAATGACGATGGCGCTGCGCGCCTGCAGATGGACCGCCTGGTCCAGCACATGGCGCAGCAGGGCCCGGCCGCCCAGGCGCTGCAACACTTTGGGAATGCGGCTTTTCATGCGCGTGCCTTTGCCGGCCGCCATGATGAGAATGTCGAGTGGTGTCATGGCAATCTGTGTTCGTCCGGCGCAGGACCATTCCCGCCCGGAAAAACACCCGATTATCCCCCCCTGCACTGCGGCACAGCATGTGCGCCACCCGGCAACGCACGGTGCAGCGCCCACCGCGCCAACCCACGGGCCAGTTGCCCTGTCGCACGCGCCGCCGCACCCAGCGCCTGCCCCAGGTCCCACAGCGGGCGCGCCACGCTGCGCTCCCAGTCCACGGCAGCCGGCGTGGCGCAGGCCCCTGGCGCCGCCACCCCATCCCAGGAAAACGCCACGTCCTGCGCTCCCGGTGCAAGCCAGGGCTCCAGCACCACGGCGTGGCCGGGTTCGAGCACGATGGCATCCCCGGCAGCCAGCACATGGTCGTATCCATCGCCCCGGGTCAGCCAGACCCGCCCCCGGGCCACACGCAACACCCCCCGGTCTTGGGGCCGCAGCGACAGCGCCTGCCCCGGACGCAGGCGCCAGCAGCCCGCCGGCGCAGGGGATGTGCCAGCGTCCTTGCTCCTGGGCAGCAACACCGAATCCATGGGGTATGACATGGCGACCTCCTTGCATCAATCAATAAAGTGGAATGCCTGCATGATCCCGCTGATTTCATTGCCAGTCCAATGAAAGCGGGGTACGCTATTGATTCACAAACCGCATCAATAAGGCCCTCGGCATGTCTGCTCTGCCCTCGTCTGTCACCCTGCTGCGCACCCGCCCTGTGGCGGCGGGCCACTGGCGCGCGTTCCTGGCCGTGGCGCGGCATCTCAACTTTCGGGCGGCCGCAGAAGAACTGGCGCTCACGCAATCGGCCGTGAGCCGCCAGATCCAGGCGCTGGAGGACGAGGTGGGTCTGCCGCTGTTCCTGCGCCACACCCGTGCCGTCGAACTGACGGGCGCGGGCGCGCAATTGCAACGCACCGTGGCACCGGCCCTGGAGCGCATCGACGCGGCCGTGCGCCTGGTGCGCCAGACGGCAGGGCGCAAAAGCGTGGCCATCGCCACCTGGGCCAGTTTTGCCTCGACCTGGCTCATCCCGCGCATGGAGGCCTTCCAGCGCGAGCACCCCGACATCGACCTGCGCATCGACGCCAGCGATGTCCCAGTCGACATGGACACCGCCGACATTGACCTGGCGCTGCGCTACAGCCTGCCCGGCGCGCGCCTGGCGGGCGCCGAACGGCTGTTTGGCGAGCAGTTGGCGGTGGTGGCCAGCCCCTGGCTGCTCAAAAGCACGCCGCCCGTGCGGCAACCGGCCGATGTGGCCCGCTTCACCCTGATCGAAGCGGGCGACGCGCACCGCAGCCTGCACCTGGAATGGCTGTCCTGGCGCCGCTGGTTCGACGCCCAGGGCTGCCCCCAGCTGCAGCCCCAGCGCTGGCTGTCCTTCAACCACGCGCACCAGATCGTGCAGGCCGCGCTCAGCGGCCAGGGCCTGGCGCTGGCGCGCCTGCCCTTGGTGGCAGACGCACTGGCCCGGGGTGACCTGGTGGAGGTGCTGCCCGGCCACCGGCTCGATTCGCCGCTGGCCTATTGGCTGCTGGTGGGCCCGCGCAGCAGCCAGCGCCCCGAGGTGCAGGCCTTTTGCACCTGGCTGCGCGCCGAGGCAGCGGCCACGCGCACCGCCCTGGGCGAGGCGGCAGAACCCGGTGTGCCAGGCCCATGAATATCAAATTGATAGCTGCAACCGCTTGATGGACAAGCGGTTGAAGCCATTTTCACCCCACTATTGGCCCAGCAGCACACGCGCAAACTTGCGTTTGCCCACCTGCACCACATAGCTTCCGGCACCCAGCTTGAGGCCCTTGTCGGAAACCACGGCACCGTCCACCCGCACGCCACCGCCGTCGATCAGGCGATTGGCCTCGCTGGACGAGGGCGCCAGGTTGGCCTGCTTGAGCAGGGCCGCCATGCCCAGCGGCGCACCCGACAGGCTGACCTCGGGAATGTCATCCGGCACGCCGCCCTTGCTGCGGTTGGCAAAGTCCTGCTCCGCCGCATCAGCAGCAGCCGCACTGTGAAAACGCGTGGTGATCTCCCTGGCCAGCATCACCTTGGCGTCCTTGGGGTTGCGCCCGCCCGCCACCTCCGCCTTGAGCGCGGCAATCTCCGCCAGGCTCTTGAACGACAGCAGCGTGAACCAGTCCCACATCAGCGTGTCCGAAATGCTCAGCACCTTGGCGAACATGGTGTTGGCCGCCTCGGTAATGCCGATGTAGTTGTTCTTGGATTTGGACATCTTGTCCACACCGTCCAGGCCGACGAGCAGCGGCATGGTGAGCACACACTGCGGCTCCTGGCCGTATTCCTGCTGCAGGTGGCGGCCCATGAGCAGGTTGAACTTCTGGTCGGTTCCGCCCAGCTCCAGGTCACTCTTGAGCGCCACCGAGTCGTAGCCCTGCATCAGCGGGTACAGGAACTCGTGCACGCTGATCGACTGCCCGGTGGTAAAGCGCTTGTGAAAGTCGTCACGCTCCATCATGCGCGCCACGGTGTACTTGGCCGCCAGCTGGATCATGCCGCTGGCGCCCAGGGGCTCGCTCCACTCGCTGTTGTAGCGGATCTCGGTGCGCGCGGGGTCCAGCACCAGGCTGGCCTGGCGGTAGTAGGTTTCGGCGTTGGCCTTGATCTGCTCGGGCGTCAGCGGCGGGCGCGTGCTGTTGCGGCCCGAGGGGTCGCCGATCAGGCTGGTGAAGTCACCGATCAAAAAAATCACCTGGTGGCCCAGATCCTGCAACTGGCGCATTTTGTTCAGCACCACGGTGTGGCCGATATGGATGTCCGGCGCCGTGGGGTCCAGCCCCAGCTTGATGCGCAGCGGCTGGCCGGACGCCTCGGAGCGCGTGAGTTTCTTGACCCATTCGTCCTTGGGCAGCAGTTCCTCGACACCGCGCAGCGAAATTTCCAGCGCCTGTCCTACACCATCAGAGACCGGGGATTTTGTAACAGCAGATTGATTCATAAGGGTTTTCTAGGGTGTCGCGCCTAAACGGTTCGCTATACTTGCGGCCACATCGCAGTGGCGGATTCTAATTGGCCCGCTTTTCCGGGCAGTTTCCGGCGCACTGCGGCACTGAATTTTCGTGTGTCGCGCTTCCCCAGACCCCCGCGTCCGGGGCCTGCAACAGACACACACTCACCCTGGGGATCGCATCTTGAATCATGGCTTGACCACCACCGGCGCCGCATTGCTCGATCGGATTTCCCAAGGCATCCAGAAACACCCCAAACGCATTACCGCCCTTGTGGCGGCATTCCTGCTGACCGGCGGCGGTGGCGCATTCGCCGTGGCTTCGCTGGCCCCCGATCCGGCCGATCTGCCGGTGCGCATGATCGAGCAGCCTATCGAGTCGCTGGCCAGCGGCACCACCCTCGCGGCGCTGACGGAGCAACCCGGTTTCTCCTTGTTCCGCAGCGAGCAGGTGCGCAGCAGCGATTCGGCGGAATCCCTGCTGCAGCGCCTGGGCGTGGCAGACCCCTCCGCCGCCGCCTTTTTGCGCCGCGACAGCGCCACACAGCGCAATCTCCTGGGCCGCACCGGCCGCCTGGCGTCGGCCGAAACCACCGACGACCACCGCCTGTTGCGCCTGACCGCCCGCTGGGCGCCTGACGACAGCGGCTATTTCAAGCGCCTGGTGATCGAGAAGACCGACAGCGGCTTTGCCTCCCGCATCGAAACCGCTCCGCTCACCGCGTCCACCCGCCTGGTCGGCGGCGTGATCCAAAGCTCCCTGTTTGCCGCCACCGACGAGGCGCACATCCCCGACGCCGTGGCCGTGCAGGTCGCCGAGCTGTTCTCGGGCGACATCGATTTCCGCCGCTCCCTGCGCAAGGGCGACCGTTTCTCCATCGTCTATGAAACGCTGGAAGCCGACGGCGAGCCCCTGCGCAGCGGCCGCGTCCTCAGTGCCGAGTTCCTGAACAACGGCAAGTCCCACGAAGCACTCTGGTTCCAGGAGCCGGGCGCCAGCAAGGGTGCCTACTACACGCTCGACGGCCAAAGCATGCGCCGCGCCTACCTGGCCTCGCCCGTGGAGTTTTCCCGCGTCTCCAGCGGGTTCGCCATGCGTTTTCACCCCATCCTGCAAAAATGGCGCGCCCACCTGGGCACCGACTTTGCGGCGCCCACCGGCACCGCCGTACGCACCGTGGGTGATGGTGTGGTCGAGTTTGCTGGTGTGCAAAATGGCTTTGGCAACGTCATCTACGTCAAGCACCGCAACCAGCACGTCACCGTCTACGCCCACCTGAGCCGCATCAACGTGAAAAAGGGCCAATCGGTAGCCCAGGGCGACAACATCGGCGCCGTGGGCTCCACGGGCTGGGCCACCGGCCCGCACCTGCACTTTGAGTTCCGCGTCAACGGCCAGCACCAGGACCCCATGACCATCGCCCGCCAGAGCGAGGCCGCCGCACCCGTCTCTGCCGCAGCCCGCCCGGCGTTCGACCGCCTGGCCGCCATGATGCGCACCGAGCTGGCGTCCGCCGAGCTCATCGAGCAGGCCAGCGCCGAATAGCGATGCGCCCCCCGGAGGCGCTTCGCGCCTTGCAAGGCCGCGGATCGCCGTGAATTCGTCGTCCGTTTCCGAGCTATACATCGGCCTGATGTCGGGCACCTCGCTCGATGGGGTGGATGCCGTCCTGGCCGACTTCTCTGGCCCGCGCTGCGTGGTGCTGGAGCACCACGCCAGCGCCTTCGACGACACCACCCGTGCCGAACTGCTGGCGCTCAACAGCCCTGGCGCCAACGAACTGCACCGCGCCGCCCTGGCCGCGAACGGCCTGGCCCGCCACTACGCCCAGGCCGTGCGCGCCCTGCTGCAGGCAGCGGGCGTACCCGCCCAGGCCGTGCGGGCCATCGGCGCCCATGGGCAGACCGTGCGCCACCGTCCCGGGGAATTCGACGGCACGGGATACACCCTGCAGCTGAACAACCCGGCCTTGCTGGCCGAGCTGACCGGCATTGCCGTGGTGGCCGACCTGCGCAGCCGCGACGTGGCGGCCGGTGGGCAGGGCGCCCCCCTGGTGCCTGCCTTTCACCAGCACATGTTTGGCCAGCCGGGGCAGGACTTGCTGGTCCTGAACATCGGCGGCATCGCCAACCTGAGCGCGCTGGGCGCCGATGGCCGGGTGCTGGGCTTTGATTGCGGCCCTGGCAATGCCCTCATGGACCACTGGTGCCAGTTGCACACCGGCCAGCCGTTTGATCGCGATGGCGCCTGGGCCGCCAGCGGCCAGGTACTGCCCGGCCTGCTGGCCTTGTTCCAGGAGGAACCCTACCTGCGTCGTTCGCCGCCCAAGAGCACGGGGCGCGACCTGTTCCGTCCTGAATGGCTGCAGGAGCGGCTGGCGCGCTTTGGCCCGGCAACACCAGCAGACGTCCAGGCCACATTGACAGAATTGACCGCCAGCGCTTGTGCAGAAAGCGCAAGCAGCTATAAAAAAAATAGCATACGTCTGGCTGTCTGTGGGGGAGGGGCCTTCAACCGGTACCTTATGGCGCGCTTGCAGGCCTTGCTGCCCGCGCTCCAGGTGCAGGCGACCGATGCCTTCGGTCTGCCCGCCCTGCAGGTGGAGGCGGCAGCGTTTGCCTGGCTGGGCCGCCAGGCCGTGCGGGGCCTGCCAGGCAACCTCCCCATGGCAACGGGCGCCAAGGGCGCCCGTGTGTTGGGGTGCATCTACCCCGCATGAAATCAAGGCTGGCGGGCTGATGGCCTGCCAGAAACGGATCAGGAGAAGCTCGAACCGCAGCCGCAGGTCGAGGTGGCGCCGGGGTTCTTGATGACGAACTGCGCGCCCTGCAGGTCTTCCTTGTAGTCGATCTCGGCACCCACCAGGTACTGGAAACTCATGGCGTCGATCAGCAGCGAGACGCCATTCTTGGTCATTACCGTGTCGTCGTCGTTGGTGATCTCGTCAAACGTAAAGCCATACTGGAAGCCCGAGCAGCCGCCGCCTTGCACAAAAACGCGCAGTTTGAGCTCCGGATTACCTTCCTCGGCAATCAGATCCGCCACCTTGGCCGCCGCACTCTCGGTGAAGATGATGGGGTCGGGCATCTCGGCAGGGATGTTTTCGGCTACGGCACTCATGGGCTAACTCCAATACTGGTTGGGGCACGATGCTACTGCAATCTCCCCGTTTCTTCTGTTTACTGCTTGCTTGACGCCAATTTCAGTGGGGGCTTTTCCTCCACCACGGTATCGGCAGGAACCATCTTTCCGCAGATGGTGGCGCCCTGGTGCATTTCCAGGGTCTTGTAGTGCACATCGCCCGCAATGCGTGCCTTGGGCTGCAGTTCCAGCATGGTGCCCGCATGCAGCGGGCCATTGATGTGGCCGTTGACGATCACATGGTCGGCATACACCGCCCCCTCGACCCGCGCCGAGGCCGAGATCACCAGCAACCCCGGTTTG
Source organism: Giesbergeria sp. (assembly GCA_026647025.1). Lineage (GTDB taxonomy): Bacteria > Pseudomonadota > Gammaproteobacteria > Burkholderiales > Burkholderiaceae_C > Simplicispira. Next base: position 21,920 of record JAPKHH010000058.1, on the reverse strand, counting down.
TCGGACCCCGCCCGCACATCCCCCACCACTTCGCCATCGATGCGCAAGCCGTCGGTAAAGTGCACATTGCCTTCAATGCGGCTCCCCTCGGCGATCAGGCTTTTGATGGGGGGTTGCTTGTTGCGGGAAAACATGAATCAAACTCCTTGGGGTGCACACCGGCACGCAATCGAACATCACCGCCATCATTGCACGGCCATGGGCTTGCCCAGCACGGCCGTCTGGGTGGCATGAAGAACGCTGCCTTCCATCACCCGGGCGGTCACTGTTTTTACCATGGCCCGCAACGGGATATCGACCATTCCCTCCAGGCGGCGGTACTGGCGCAGCTGCAGCACCGCAGCGTCGGGTACGGTCTGGGTCCAGGGCTTGCCATCCCGCGTCCCAGACAGCACCAGCTCCAGCCGCCCCTTGAAATCAGACGTGTTCTTGGCCTGGCGCATCACCAGCACCTGCCAGCGCAAATGGGCGTCGGCCAACATTTCAGCCTGCAACCCCCGAATCGCCACACCATGGCTCCCCGCGTTGGCTGGCAGGAGTTTCTCGAAAAACCCCAGGTCTTCCCGCAAGGCGGCACTCTCTGCCTCTGCCTGACGCAAGCGGGCCATCAATTGCTGCATGGCTGTGCGCTCGGCGACCAGCAGGCTGTCCGACGTATTCGTCACTGCCTGCAACTGCTGGCTTTCCTCGCGCAGACGATCAACCTCCGCACGCAGGCGGACCAGTTCCTCGCGACTCACCCCCTCAAGGCCAGCGAGTGAACGCCCGAACTCGAAGGCCCACAGGCCCACGGCCGCACAGAAGCCAAACACGACCGCCAGAAAAAGCCACCGCAGCGGCCACGGCATGGCGCTGCGCACCGCCATGCGGGGGGCGCTGATGGTCAGGCGGCGGCGCAACAATCGCAAGCGCATGGGCGTCCATTCTCCTTTGTGGTGTGGTGAGTCGTTACAGGCCCCATCTGGCCAGACCGGGCTTGTTTGGCGTGCCGCAATATACCCCGGTACCGCCGATTGCCCACCGAAAAAAACAAAGCCGCAACCGGGGCACCCCCGTTGCGGCTTTGAGCAAAGCAGTGCACCCCCGTTGCGGCTTTGAGCAAAGCAGTGAAAAGCGGATTAACGCTTGGAGAACTGCTTGGCGCGGCGTGCAGAACGCAGACCGACTTTCTTACGCTCGACTTCGCGCGCGTCACGCGTCACGAAACCAGCCTGGCTCAGGGCCGACTTGAGCGTTGCGTCATAGTCGATCAGGGCGCGGGTGATGCCGTGACGGGCCGCGCCGGCCTGGCCGGACTCACCGCCACCGTGCACATTGATCATCACGTCGAAGGTTTCGGCGTGGTTGGTCAGCAGCAGGGGTTGCTTGGCGATCATGATCGAGGTTTCACGGCCGAAATAGGACTGGATGTCCTTGCCGTTGATCGTGATCTTGCCAGTGCCTTTTTTCAGAAACACGCGGGCGACGCTGGATTTGCGACGGCCGGTGCCATTGTTCCATTCACCAATCATCTCAAGGCTCCTTACAGTTCCAGCACTTTGGGCTGTTGGGCGGTGTGGGGATGCTCAGCACCACCGTACACCTTGAGTTTCTTGATCATGGCGTAGCCAAGCGGGCCCTTGGGCAGCATGCCCTTGACAGCCTTTTCCAGCGCGCGGCCGGGATGCTTGGATTGCATGTCGCGGAAGTTCGTGGCCGTAATACCGCCGGGGTAACCCGAGTGGCGGTAGTACACCTTGTCGATCGACTTGGTGCCAGTAACCTTGATTTTTGCGGCGTTGATGATGACGATGAAGTCACCGGTATCAACGTGAGGCGTGTAAATGGCTTTGTGTTTGCCGCGCAGACGGAGGGCAACTTCGCTGGCTACCCGGCCGAGCACCTTATCGGTGGCGTCAATCACAAACCACTCGTGCACGACCTCAGCGGGCTTTGCGCTGAATGTAGACATGAGATTTCTCTTTCGAGGGTTTGACCGGCCTAAAAAGGGGCCGGTGTCCTTGGCGCTCTTTTCCACGGTCGGTGTTTCTCTTGAAGCGGAAACCTCTTAGGTGGTACTTGCAAACATTGCCCTGAAGCAAAAATCCACACTTCGCCGCGGAGCACGCAAGCGCTGCGAAGCCTGCCATTATACAAAGACCGCGCATTTGCGCCAACCCGCCTGCAAAAAGAATCAGGCGAGCCGGGCACGCAGCGCACGCACGGCGCTTTCCGGCGTGGTCAGCACCGGCAAACCCAGCGCATCGCGCACGGCGGGCGCGGCACGGGCCATGCTGAACTGGGCCAGCGCAATGACCGAACAGCCAGCCGCCGCCAGAACCTGCGCTGCAGCCACCACCGCCCGGTCATGCGCCTCCGCGTCGCCGCGATTGAGGGCATCCATGGCGCCGGTTGCCAGCGCACACCGAAGATCAACCGATGCCGGAAACTCTTCCGGCATGCTGGCAAGCGTCGGTGCAAAGGAGGCGATCAGCCCCACCCGACCGCCCAGGTCTGCCGCATCCTGCACCATGGCCTCGTTGGGCTTGAGCACGGGAAGACCTGCATGCCTGCGCGCCACCGCCTCGATGCAGGGACCGAATGCGGAACAGGTGAACAAGATCGCCTGCGCGCCCGTTGCTACAGCATAGTCGGCCAGCGCAGTGAAACGCGCATGCATGGCGTCGTCCAGACCCCGCCCGCTGCGCGCCAGATCGGCGGACAGACTGTCGTCGAGCAGATTCATGCGCAACGCTTCGGGCCAGGCTTGCACCAGCGCCGCGTTGATCGGATCGACCGAATGCGCCAGTGCATGAATGAGGGCCAGACGCGTCACGCTGCGGTCTCCATGGCTTTGGCCGCAGAGGCACTGCCGCGCCGACGCTGCAGCAGCACGACTGCCAGCAACAGCGCCAGGGCCGGCAGGAACATCCATTCCTTGTCCGGTCGATCGGCGGCCACCTCGGCCGACACGATGCGGTAACCCTGTTCGATACCCAGCTTCTCGCTCACGCTGCCAAATTTCACCTTGGTGATGAACAGCGCGTCGCCCTGGGAAATGACGCTCACTCCGGCGTTACCCAGTCGATCGCGCACCGTCCCTGGCGCACCAAGCGGCAGCAGCACCCCCTTGCGGATGTCCTTGCCGTCAATGTTGGTGCCTGCTATCCACACCCGCTTGCTGGCGCCCGCCGGGGCCGCCTCGATCAGCGGGCCCATTTGCGCGGCGGGCACCTCCTGGAACGGGGGGTACACCATGTCCCACCAGAACCCTGGGCGAAACAGGGTGAACGTGACGAGCAGCAGCGCCACGGTCTCCCACCAACGGTTGCGCACGAGGAAGTAGCCCTGCGTTGCAGCCGCAAACACCAGCATGGCCACCACCGCGCTGATCACGGTCAGGGCGAAGTGAAACGGCCCCGTGATTCCAATCATCAGCAACTGGGTGTTGAAGATGAACAGGAACGGCAAGATCGCCGTGCGCATGCTGTAGAGGAATGCGGTGATACCGGTCTTGATAGGGTCTGTTCTGGCGATCGCTGCCGCCGCAAAAGAGGCCAGGCCGACGGGCGGCGTCACATCCGCCATCAATCCGAAATAAAACACAAACAAATGCACCGCAATCAGCGGCACGATGAGGCCACTCTGCGCCCCCAGTTCGACCACCACCGGTGCCATCAACGTGGAGACCACGATGTAGTTGGCCGTGGTGGGCAGGCCCATGCCCAGAATCAGGCTGATGACGGCCACCAGAAACAGCATCAGCATGAGGTTGCCACCCGAAAGCAGCTCAACGATTTCCGTCATCACCAGGCCGATGCCGGTGAGAGAAACTGTCCCCACGATGATGCCCGCCGCTGCTGTCGCCACACCGATACCGATCATGTTGCGCGCGCCTGCGGCCAGGCCATCGATCAGGTCCATGGCGCCCGACCTGGCGGCAGCGCCCAGCCCATCCACCCCCCGGAACAGGGCCTGGATGGGTTTTTGTGTCAGCATCACAAAAATGATGAACAAGGTAGCCCAGAATGCGGACAGGCCGGGCGACATCTGCTCGACCATGAGGCACCAGATCAACACCACCACCGCCAGCAGGTAGTGCAGCCCCGATTTCACGGTGGGCCCGGTTTCCGGCAGTTCGAATACCTGCGCATCGGGGTCATCCAGTGGCAGTTCGGGCTGGCGCGAACCAAACCACAGCAGGCCCACGTAGGCTGCGAGCAGCGCCACACCAATGATCCATATCGCGGCGCTTCCCGCGACATCCTTGACCCAGCCCACGCCCCAGTACACCGCCCCGCACAACACAAAAAATCCCGAGACCGTGAGCCCCAGCGAGAGCAGGCGCGAGCCACCCGAGGCCGTACCGCGCCGTGGCAGGCCCACCATGTTGGCCTTGAGGGCCTCCAGGTGCACGATGTAGAGCAGCGCAATGTAGGAAATGATGGCAGGCAGGAACGCGTGCTTCATCACTTCGATGTAGGGAATGCCCACGTATTCCACCATCAGGAAAGCTGCGGCCCCCATCACGGGCGGCATGAGCTGGCCGTTGACAGAGCTGGAGACTTCCACGGCACCCGCCTGGTCAGGCCGGTAGCCCACACGCTTCATCAGCGGAATGGTGAAAGTCCCCGTGGTGACCACGTTGGCGATCGACGAGCCGGAAATGATGCCGGTCGCCGCCGACGACAGTACTGCGGCCTTGGCCGGGCCGCCGCGCATGTGGCCCAGCAAGGCAAAGGCAGACTTGATGAAGTAGTTGCCAGCACCTGCCTTGTCGAGCAGGGAACCGAACAGCACGAACAGAAAAATGAACCCGCTGGAAACCCCCAACGCCACGCCAAACACCCCTTCGGTGGTCAGCCACTGGTGGCTCATCGCGCGGTTGAGCGAGAACCCCCGATGGGCGATCATGTCGGGCATGTAGCGCCCGCCAAAGGTATAGCCCAGGAACACCAGGGCCACGATCACCATGGGTAAACCCAGCACGCGGCGCGTCGCTTCAAGCAAAAGCACCATACCGACCACCGCCGTGTAGATGTCCATGTCGGTGGGGTTGCCAGGCCGCGACGCAATTTCGCGATAGAAAAGAAACAGGTAGGCTGCGCAATACGCCCCTGCCAGCGCCAGCACCCAGTCGGTGATAGGCACACGCTCACGCGGTGATCGCTTGAATGCCGGGTACGACAGATACGCAAGAAACACCGCAAAAGCGAGGTGAATGGCCCGGCTTTCGGTGTCGTTGAACACCAGAACACCGAAAGTGAACGGTAGCGGCGACGCGATCCAGAGCTGGAACAGCGACCAGGCCAGCGCGACGCCCAGCAGAAAGAGACCGACCTTGGGTCCGGGCGAGCGTCCGCCCAGATCGTTGTCGGCGACAAGCTGCTGGACGTCGATGACCGGTGCAGCAGCGGTTGTGTTGGCGGGGTTCATGGGTGTCCTCGCAATCCATGGATGAAACAAAAAAGCCCTGAAGAATCAGAGCTTTTTTGCGGCAGATACCGACGTGCCCTCAGGCCGCGGCTTACATCCAGCCCTTTTCCTTGTAGTACTTCACGGCGCCCGGATGGAGCGGCGCACTCATGCCGTCCTTGATCATGTTCTTGGGATCAAGGTGCGAAAACGCGGGGTGCAGCTTCTTGAATTCATCGAAATTCTCGAACACCGCCTTGACCAGTTCGTACACCGTGGCATCCGGCACCTTGGCCGAGGTCACAAACGAGGCCAGCACACCGTAGGTCGGCGTCGGATTGGGGTGGCCCGCATACAGACCGCCAGGAATGTTCACCTTGGCATAGAAGCTGTTGTCCTTGACCAGCTTGTCCACGGCCGGCCCCTGCAGCGGAACCAGGCGCGCACCACAGGTGGTGATCGGGTCCTGGATGTTGGCGCTGGGATGGCCCACACCATAGAAGAAGCCATCGATCTTGTTGTCGCACAGGGCCGCGCCGTGCTCATCGGCCTTGAGCTCCGAGGCCAGACCAAAGTCCGCCAGCGTCCAGCCCATGGCACCGAGCAATTCATCCATGGAGGCTCGCGTGCCCGACCCCGGGTTGCCCACATTGAAACGCTTGCCCTTGAAATCCTCAAACTTCGCGATGTTGGCCTCTTTGCGGCTCAGCACGGTGAAGGGCTCGGGATGCAGAGAGAAAACCGCACGCAGGTCCGTGAACTTTCCGTCCTTGGCGAACGCCTTGGTGCCGTTCACGGCGTGGTACTGCCAGTCGGACTGGGCCACACCGAAGTCCAGTTCACCCTGGCGAATGGTATTGATGTTGACCACCGAACCGCCCGTCGATTCCACCGAGCAGCGAATGCCGTGGCGCGAACGCTCCTTGTTGACCAGGCGGCAGATGGCGCCACCGGCCGCGTAGTACACGCCTGTGACACCACCCGTGCCAATGGTCATGAACTTGGGCTGCGCCACTGCGGCGGGCGCCATCATTGACGCAGCCAGCCCGACGGAGGCAGCCAATACGCTCAGGGAAAGTTTCGTCTTCATCTTTTCGTCTCCTTCAAAAAACCGGTTTCAAGAGTTGCAGTCAGGGGATCGATGCTGCAATCGCTTCTGCCAGCAACTCCACGATACGTGCAAGTTCTGCATCACTTGCCACGAACGGTGGTGCCAGCAAGATGTGGTCACCATCGCATCCATTGACCGTTCCGCCCATGGGGTAAACCATCAATCCAAGCGACATTGCCTGCTTCTTCACCTGGGCATGCAGCTTCAATGCGGGGTCAAACGGCGCCTTGGATTCCCGATCACGCACCAGTTCCACCCCCCAGAAGAAACCGCGTCCGCGAATGTCTCCCACATGCGGATGCGCACCCAGCACCCGACGCAAATGCTCGCCGAATTGCGCCCCTGCGCTGAACACACGTTCAACCAGGCGGTCGCGTTCGATGATGGTTTGCACTGCCAGCGCAGCAGCACAGGCGACCGGATGCCCCAGATAAGTGTGCCCATGCTGAAAAAATCCGCTGCCCTGGCCGATCGCCTCGACAATGCGCCCCTGGGCCAGCACGGCGCCAATCGGCTGGTAGCCGCCGCCCAGGCCTTTGGCAATGGCCTGGATGTCCGGCACCACGCCTTCCGCCGTGCAGGCATGCAGGCTGCCGGTGCGACCCATGCCGCACATGACTTCGTCGAGGATCAACAACACCCCGTGGCGGTCACACACCTCGCGCACAGCCCGAAAATACCCCGGCACCGGCACCAGCACGCCCGCTGTGGCACCACCCACGGTTTCTGCCACGAAGGCAATGACGCTCTTCGGCCCCAGACGTGTAATGGTTTCGTCCAACTCCTGTGCCAGGCGCAGCCCGTACTGCTCCGGGGTTTCATCGCCACGCTGCTCCCGGTAGGGATAGCAGGGCGACACATGGGTCGCCTCGACCAGCAGCGGGGCGAACGGGGCCCTGCGCCACGCATTGCCACCCACCGCCAGGACGCCCAGCGTATTGCCGTGGTAGCTTTGCTTGCGCGCAATGAAATGGCGGCGTTCCGGTTCGCCCGTTTCGACGAAATACTGGCGGGCCAGTTTCATCGCAGCCTCCATGGCCTCCGATCCACCACTGACGAAATACACATGGCTCATGCCCGGCGGCGCAGTGCGAACCAGTTGGTCCGCCAATGTCTCTGCCACCTCGGTTGTGAAAAAGCTGGTGTGTGCATACGCCAGCTGGTCAATCTGGCGGTGCATGGCAGCCAGCACTTCCGGATGGCCATGCCCCAGGCAGGACACTGCCGCACCACCACAGGCATCCAGGTAGCGCCGCCCTTGTGCATCCACCAGATACACCCCTTCACCCGATACCGCACGCGGCGGCATCGTGCGCAGATGGCGATGGAAAACATGGGTCGCAACGGCAGGCAAGGACATTTCAGTCATGCGGGCAAGTTTAGAGCGTTGACTACCGTGCACGTATGCCGATTGATAGCCTTTCCATAACGAAAGCTCATGGCACCCATAAGCTGCGGACATGGCCCGTGCACCGATTGGCATTCGACGCGCAGGCGCCCGCGTCCTAGCATGGGCCCATGATTCAAGGACCATCTCCCCGCTCTGTTGCAGTCCTGGGCGCAGGCATCGTGGGCCTGGCAAGCGCCTGGGAACTGGTGCAGCAAGGCTACGACGTCACGGTAGTGGACCGCGCCACCAGTGGCGCCGGCACCAGCCGCGCCAATGGCGCACAACTGAGCTATTCCTATGTGCAGCCGCTGGCCGACGCTTCCATCTGGCGACAGCTCCCCAAGCTGCTGCTGGCGAGCGATTCGCCGCTCAAGCTGCGCATCCAGGCGGACCCGGCGCAATGGGCCTGGGGCCTGCAGTTTCTGGCGGCCTGCCGCGACGATGTGTCGCGCCGCACAACCGAGGCTTTGCTGGCACTGGCGGCGCGCAGCCGCACCGGGTTCGACGCCATGATGGCGCAGACCGGCCTGGACTGCGACTTTTCCGCCACAGGCAAACTGGTGCTCTACGCCGATGCGGCCGCATTTGCCGGTGCACAGCGGCAAATGCTGCTGCAGCGTGCACTCGGCAGCGTGCAGCACGCCGTGACGGCAGCGCAATGCCTCGCCATCGAACCGGCCCTCGAAGCCCAGGCACCTCGCATTGCGGGGGCCATCCACACCCCCAGCGAATGCGCTGCCGATTGCTTCAAGGTGTGCGAAGGGCTGGAAGCCTCCCTGCGTGCGCAGGGCGTGCGGTTCATTCTGGACACCGAAATCACAGGCCTGGTCACCGACGGCGCCCGTCTGCGCGCCGCGCAAAGTACCGCTGGCGCCATCGAAGCCGATGCCTTCGTGCTGGCAATGGCCACGGGATCGGTGCCCCTGGCCCGCGGCCTGGGAGTCCGGCTGCCCGTCTATCCGCTCAAGGGCTACAGCGTCACGGTAGGCGCAGCAACGGAACGCACCTGGGCGCCGCAGGTCAGCGTGACCGACGCGGCACGCAAGATCGTTTTTGCCCGTCTGGGCGATCGCTTGCGCATCGCGGGCATGGCCGAACTGGTGGGCAACGATGCCAGCATCAAGGATGCCCGCATTGCCACGCTGCTGGCCGCCGGACGCGACGTCTTTCCACGCGCCAGCGACTACATCGCTGTAGACCGGTGGGCTGGATTGCGGCCAGCCACCCCCACCGGATTGCCTATTGTCGGTACCCTGCCCAACGCACCCGCCAATCTGCTGTTCAATACAGGCCACGGCGCATTGGGCTTTACGCTCGCCTTTGGTACGGCTCAGGCTTTGCTTGCCCCCTTGCGTGCGGCCGGTCGTGCCTGACCGCTGGTTGCCGCGCCCACCGAAGTGGCCCGAACCCCAGGCATATGCGCCAGCGCCTGGCGCATGCAGTCGGTAAAGGCGCGAACCAACTGCGAATGCGGCCGCGCCGAAGGCCGCAGAGCGTGCACAAAAGTGTGCACTGCGGGCTCAAACGCCAGGATCTCCACACGGTTGTGATCGGCCGACTGGGCGGTACAGGCTTCCACAATCGCCACCCCGACCCCATGGTGGGCCAAGGCAAGGGCCACATGGTAGGTCTGCACCACCATGACGGGATGCAGCGCGGGATCGGCGCCCGCGAACGCATGGGCCAGCATGCGCCCCACAGGATCGCGGGCATCCAGCCCAATGAGGGGCAAGCCTGCCAAATCGCGCACACTCAGCACGCCTGCCGCGCTTTGCACTGGTGACAGCAGTCCTTTGGGCACCACGCACACCAGTCCTTGGCTGGCCAGGCACTCCTCCTGCAGTGCAGGGTGGGACGGTGCACTGAAGAGAAAGCCGACGTCTGCCTCCTGCAACACCAGCGCATCCACAATTTGGGGCGAGTGCAGGGCCGCATGGTGAATGACCACCGAAGGATGCAACACCCGAAATCGCTCGACCGCCGCAGGAAACACCTCGTAGCTCAGCGCCAACACCGTCAGGACCCGCACGTCCTTGGCACCATCGGCCTTGCGCAGCCCCTGCGCCAGGCGCCGCACTTCGTCGAGATCAGAAAATAGCTTGTCCACCAGCGGGAACAGGCTGCGCGCCTCGGCCGTTGCCACGAGCCGCCCCCCGGTACGCTCGAAAAGCGGAAACCCCAGTTGCAGTTCAGCGTGCTTGAGGGTGCGGCTCACCGCCGGTTGGGTGATGTTGATCAAGCGCGCAGCGCCGCTGACGCTGCCGGTGACCATCACCGCATTGAAAACTTCAATATGGCGCAGGCGCATCGAGGGCGGGCGTTCAATTGGCGAAGTTGCTGCGTTCCAGCGGCTCCATGGCCTTGCGGAACTCGACACAGGCTGCGCGCCCGGCATTGCCCGGTTTGCGGCATTCTTCACGCAGGCACATGCTGCGCGTCAGCACACTGGTGTTTTCACACAGCGGCGGGGGCGGGCGCGGGGCGGGCGTGGGAACCGGCGGTGGCGGGGGCGGTTGGGGCACGGGTTCGATCACCGGCATCGGACTGGGCACCGGCGCAGGCGGCTCTTTGGCAACCTTGTTCACTCGCGACGAACGTGTCGGCGCCTTGGACACGGCACGCGGGTCCTCCGATGGCACGAAGGCGGGCGCAGGCGCCTCCACCAATGCGGGTTCACTGGCGGCAGGCGCAGGCTCGGAGGCAGGCGCCAAGGCGATGGGCTGCGACGCCACTTCCTGCAAGGCCTGCACTGGGGGCTTCAGCTCCGTGATGATGGTGTCCACGGGCGCCGGGGCCCGGCTGCTCCAGCCATAGGCGGCGACGGCAGCCACCACCACAAAGGCAACTGCCACGGCCAGCCACGCCGCGCCCAGCGGGCGCGCTTTCGCTTTCCCTTTGTTTTTGGCGCCGCCCGTGTCTTTCGCTGCGCGGACCGCTGCCTTTTGCGAAGGGCTGCGGGCGTGCACCTTCTCCAGCCCCGCCGCCTGGGCAGGATCCAGAAAACTGCTGTCTGCAGCGTCTTCCAGGACTACGGTGTCACCCGCGTCCAGGAACACGGTATCTGCGGCATCGGATACGACGGACTGCGGCTCCCGGCTCTGCACCTTGGGGATGTCGGCAGGCATCGGAGGAGCCACCACCACGGCAGCAGGGGCCGCAGGAGGGGGAGAGGATGATTGCCGGAGCTTTTCCTTCATCTCCGACGTCACGTCCACCGTCGGCACCACCTGTCCCGGGCCTGGCTGGTCGGTGGGTTCAACCCAGATGTCACCCAGGTCGGCCCGGAAATCGAAATGATCGACCCCCTCGGGCGGCGTCGTCATCTCCATGATCTGCAGGAAGGCGTCAATGCTTTGCGGGCGATCCTGGGGATTGAGCGCCAGCGACTGGGAGATGGCGGCCACGAAAGCCGGCGAATACGCTTGCCCGAACTGGCGGTGCACCGTCTTGGCCACGCGCGCAAACGGCACCATCCGGTCCCGTATCGAGCGCAGGGTGGACGGCAAGGGCGTATCGTTGCACAGGCAACCATGCACGACCGCGGCCAGAGAATAAAGGTCGCTCCAGGGGCCCTGGGTCAGATCGGCATCGCCATCGGCGTACTGCTCGATGGGGGCGTAGTTCACCTTCAGGACCGCCGTGTGCTTGTGGTCGCGATCATTGATGGCATGGCGCGCCGCGCCCAGATCGAGCAGCACAGGGGGCCCGATGTCCTGCAGGAAAAGGTTGTCAGGCGATACATCGCGGTGCAGGGTCTGCCCGCTGTGCAGCACCCGCAACGCGCCCAGCACGCACCACAGCATCTTGCGCAGCCAGGCCTCGGGCGGCGGGGTGCGCATTTGCGCGCGTGCCTGCTTGAAGGTCATGCCGGTGTACAAGGGCATGACCATGTAGGCGGTGTTGTTGGCCTCCCAGAAGCGAAACACCTTGACGAGCGAGGGATGATCGAACTGCGCGAGCAGGCGCGCCTCGCCCACAAAGGACTTCAAGCCCGCCATGAACGCGGCCTGGTCCGCGGGTGAGCGCGCGAGCAGGGAGCCATCGTCCGTGCGGGCGGCCAGTGCCGCTGGCATGAATTCCTTGATGGCGACGGCCCGGTGCAACGAATGATCGAACGCCCGGTACACCATGCCGAACCCTCCCACGCCCAGCAGCGCGAGGATCTCGAACTCGCCCAGGCGCGTGCCCACGGGCAGTGCATCGACATGGAGCGCTCCTGGAGCAGGCGCAGAGCTGGAACGGTCATTCATGGCAGAAGGTACGAGAGGCAGAGGGCACCCAGGGAGATGTCGGAGGCGCAATCATCACCCCACGGAAACCCTTCAGAGGCAACAAAACGCATCTTGGCGGCAAAAAAACGTCAATACCTGCGAAATTGTGCCGATTGTGCCCCTGCCCGAACCCACCCCCCACAGGGACATCCCGGCCCCAGGGCAAAGGAAAACCACCCGGGCATGGTTACCATTGGGGCATGTTCAGTTACCGCCACGCCTTCCATGCAGGCAACCACGCCGACGTGCTCAAGCACACCGTGCTGATTGCCGCCCTGCAATACCTCACCGAGAAGGACGCCGCCCTGACCGTGCTGGACACGCACGCCGGCGCCGGGCTGTACCGGCTGGACGGCGACTACGCCCGCACCAGCGGCGAGGCTGGCGAAGGCATCCTGCGCCTGACGGCACCCGGTGCACCCAACGAAGGCCTGGCGCCTTTGCTGCAGGCTTATGTGGACATGGTGCGCGCCTTCAACCAGGGCGCCAGCACCCGGGTCTATCCGGGCTCCCCCTTCATCATCCAGCGCCTGCTGCGGGCACACGACAAGCTCAAGCTGTTTGAACTGCACCCCACCGATCTGCGCGCACTGGCGGGCAACGTGGCCCAGCTCAATGCCGGTCGCCAGGTGGCCGTGCTGCACGAGGATGGCTTTGAGGGTGTCAAGAAATTCTTGCCTCCACCGGCCCGCCGCGCTTTGCTGTTGTGCGATCCCAGCTATGAAATCAAGAGCGACTACGCAAAAGTGCTGGACATGGTGCAGGACGGGCTCAAGCGCTTTGCCACCGGCACCTACGCGGTCTGGTACCCCATCATTCCGCGCCCCGAGGCCCACGATCTGCCCCGTCGGCTCAAGACCATGGCCCAGAAAGCGGGCAAAGGCTGGCTGCACGCCACGCTGACGGTGAAATCCAGCAAGATCACTGAAAGTGCCCAGGGCGAGACGCGGCGCCCGGGCCTGCCCGCGAGCGGCATGTTTCTCATCAACCCGCCCCACACCCTGAAAGCCGGACTGCAGCAGGCGCTACCGCAGATGGTCGAGCGGTTGGGCCAGGACCGCAACGCAAGCCACACCCTGGAATCGGGCAGTTGATCTGCCCCACCGGCAGGGCACCGTCGATCAGCGCTTGCAGCGTGCGAGAAAGGCGTCCTCAAAGCGGCTGAGTTCATTGCGCTCGCCTTCGGTGAGGTCGGTGCGGGCGCGCTTGGCCGCGATGATACGGCGCGATTCTGCGCACTGCTGCAGGAAACGCTGCTCCTGCTCGCGCTGGCTCTGCTCGGCAAGCTGGGCTGACTTTTCTTCCTCGCGGCGCTGCTTTTTCAGGTCACGCCGTTCGCTCGAGAGTTGCGAGTACGCCTCTTGTTCCTGCTCCCGGCAGTCGCGCTTGTATTCACGCCGCATGCCTTCCACCACGTCGGGCTTGATGCCGCGCGAATAGGCAGAACGGATCCCGCTGTCGAGCGAACGGCAGCGTGCACTCATGTACTGGTAGTGCTCCGGCTCCTCGGCAGGCACCCGCACCGGCGTGGACGAGCTGCGCCCATAGGACGACGAGGACACCGGCCCGGCAACGGCCGCCGTGGTCCGGGTGTTGGCGGGGCATGGCCGGGACAGCACGAAGGAGTTGCCGTTGGAATCTCTGCAGTGGTAGCGCGTCTGGGCGCTGGCGCCAGACGCCGCCAGGCCACCGCAAGCCATCAGCAACAAGGCATGAACGAGCTTCATCGGTACGTCACAAAAAATCAAAAACGAAATGTTACCGTCATTCGCGGGCCTGCAAGCCCAGCCGGCGGCCGATTTCCAGCGTTGCGGCACTCTGGTTCATGGTGTAGAAGTGCAAGGCGGGTGCGCCTTCGGCACGCAAGCGCTCGCACAAAGCCGTGACCACGTCCAGTCCGAAGGCACGGATGGAGGCCACATCGTCGCCAAAGCCCTGCAAACGCAGACGCACCCAGCGCGGAATCTCGGCGCCGCAGGCGTCGGAAAACCGCAGGAGCTGCGTCGAGCTGGTGATGGGCATGATGCCGGGCACCACGGGCACATCGGCCCCCAGGCGCCGCGCCTCGTCCACGAAGCGCCCATAGGCATCGCTGCTGTAGAAATACTGCGTGATGGCCGAGTCAGCGCCCGCCTGCACCTTGGTGGCATAGGCCTTGAGGTCGGCCTCGGGTGAACGGGCCTGCGGGTGCACTTCCGGGTAGGCGGCCACTTCGATGTGAAAGTCACGCCCGGTTTCGGCCCGAATGAAGGCGACCAGGTCGCTGGCGTAATGGAACTCGCCGCCCATGCCGTAGCCACTGGGCAAGTCGCCCCGCAACGCCACCAGGCGCCGCACGCCCATCGCTTTGAGCGTTGCCAGTTGCTCACGCACCGAGGCGCGCGTGGCTCCGATGCAGGAGAAGTGGGACGCTGCATCCACCCCCTCCTGCAAAATGGCACGCACGGTGTCAAAGGTGCCTTGCTGGGTGGAGCCCCCCGCACCGTACGTGACCGAGCAGAACTGGGGCCGCAGCGCATAGAGCTGCTGGCGCACAGCGCGCAGCTTTTCGGCGCCCTCGGGTGTCTTGGGCGGGAAGAATTCCAGGCTCACCGGCAAACCGGCAGTCGATGCGTTGGCGGCGGTCATGCGGCCCTCCTTGCAGAAACAAAAAATTCACGGTTGCCGTCACCGCCGGTGATCGGGCTGTCAAACCAGTCCTGCACCGCCAAGCCCAGGTCGGCACAGCATGCGCGGATGCGCTGCTCCACCACGGCGTACAGTGCAGCATCCCGCACGACACCGCCCTTGCCCACCTGGCCCGGCTGCAGTTCAAACTGCGGCTTGACCAGCATCAGCAACTGGCCGCCCGGGGCCAGCAGCGGCACCAGCGCAGGCAACACCAGCGTGAGCGAGATGAAGGACAGGTCGCCTGTGATCAGGTCGAACACGGGCTCCAGGGGATGTTTCGCCAGGGCAGCCTGGCGGCGGGGTGCGCCTGCCGCCGCCGCTACCGCCTGCGGGACGGCGTTGCGGGCAAGCTCGGCCTCGACCTCCTCATCACGCACATCGTCGCTGTCGTCGTAATCGGACACCTCGCCGTCCCCAGACATCCAGCGGTAGGGGTTTTCAGGCGGCGTGTCGTCCTGCGCCGGCGGCTCTGCCGTCTCGACCCCTGCGGCCTGCCAGGCCTCCTGCAGGGACGAGGGTGTCAGCGTGCGCGCATTCAACCCCTCAAGGCACACCACACGGGCATCCTGGCGCAGCTGCGCATGCAACTGGCCTTGGCCCACATCCACACCCACGACCTGGCGCGCACCCTGTTCCAGCAGGCAGTGCGTAAACCCCCCGGTGGACTGGCCCACGTCCAGGCATTGCATGCCCTGCACCCGCAGACCGGTGTGCCGCAAGGCACCTTCGAGCTTGAGTCCGCCGCGCGAGACAAAACGCGCCTCGGCCTCGTCCAGCAGGTGCGCTTCGGCCCCGGCGGGGATGTCATCCCCGTTCTTGGCCACGCGATGCCAGGGCGCAGACACCCCCAGGCGCCACTGCACCCCGCTGGCAATCAGGCGCTGGGCCTGCGAGCGGGTGCTGGCCAGGCC
The DNA here is from genome assembly GCA_026647025.1 of Giesbergeria sp. GTDB lineage: Bacteria > Pseudomonadota > Gammaproteobacteria > Burkholderiales > Burkholderiaceae_C > Simplicispira. Next base: position 6,173 of record JAPKHH010000058.1, on the reverse strand, counting down.
GTTCTCTACCAAAAACACATCGGCACGCATAAATATTCAAGCAAAATACGCCTCAACCGCTTATCTGAAAAGCGGTTGAAGCTATTAAATCAATAGCAAATCAATACCGGTAGGTATCGGGCTTGTACGGGCCTTGCTTGGGCACGCCGATGTAGGCCGCCTGCTCGTCGGACAACTCGCTCAGCATGGCGCCGACCTTCTTCAGGTGCAGGCGTGCCACCTTCTCGTCCAGGTGCTTGGGCAGCACGTAGACCTTGCCGTTCTCGTAGTAGTCGCTGTGCGTGAACAGCTCGATCTGGGCAATGGTCTGGTTGGCAAAACTCGACGACATGACGAAGCTCGGGTGACCCGTGCCGCAACCCAGGTTCACCAGACGGCCCTTGGCCAGCAGGATGATGCGCTTGCCGTCCGGGAAGATCACATGATCGACCTGGGGCTTGATCTCTTCCCATTCGTACTGTTCCAGCGTGGCCACCTGGATTTCATTGTCGAAGTGGCCGATGTTGCAGACGATCGCCTGGTCCTTCATGGCCAGCATGTGGTCATGCGTGATCACGTCCTTGTTGCCGGTGGTGGTCACAAAAATGTCGGCCTTGTCAGCCGCGTATTCCATGGTGACCACCTTGTAGCCTTCCATCGCGGCCTGCAGGGCGTTGATGGGGTCGATCTCGGTCACCCACACCTGGGCCGAGAGTGCGCGCAGTGCCTGGGCGCTGCCCTTGCCCACGTCGCCGTAGCCCGCCACGCAGGCCACCTTGCCCGCAATCATCACGTCGGTGGCGCGCTTGATGCCGTCCACCAGCGACTCGCGGCAGCCGTACAGGTTGTCGAACTTGCTCTTGGTGACCGAATCGTTCACGTTGATGGCACGGAACATCAGGCTGCCCTTGGCCGACATCTCCTTGAGGCGGTGCACGCCGGTGGTGGTTTCCTCGGTGACGCCGATGATCTCCGCACTCTTGCGGCTGTACCAGGTGGGGTCCACAGCGAGCTTGGCCTTGATGGCGGCAAACAGGCAGGTTTCTTCTTCGCTGGTCGGGTTGGCAATGAGGGAGGCGTCCTTTTCAGCACGCTTGCCCAGGTGCATGAGCAGCGTGGCGTCGCCGCCGTCGTCCAGGATCAGGTTCGGGCCTTCGCCGGGCGTGCCTGCAGCGCCAAAGTCAAAGATGCGGTGTGTGTAGTCCCAGTAGTCCGCCAGCGACTCGCCCTTGATGGCAAACACCGGCGTGCCGCCCGCAGCAATGGCAGCGGCTGCATGGTCCTGCGTGGAAAAGATGTTGCACGAAGCCCAGCGCACCTGGGCACCGAGCGCCTGCAGCGTCTCGATCAGCACAGCGGTCTGGATGGTCATGTGCAGGCTGCCGGTAATGCGCGCGCCCTTGAGCGGCTGCCTGGCGGCGAATTCCTCGCGGATGGCCATCAGGCCGGGCATCTCGGTTTCGGCGATGCGGATTTCCTTGCGGCCCCAGGCGGCCAGGCCGATGTCGGTGATGGCGCAATCGCTGAGATCGGGGGCGTTGACGCGTGCATTCATGGTGGTGTACTCCAAAACATGTTTGAAAAACCACTCGCCGGGGAAAGGAAAAAGCTCACCACGCGGAAAGTGGATGAGCGTCGTTGCGGGATGACTCCGAGCCTCACGTCCCGCATACACAATGGGGCCGCTGCAACGCTCCTCGGAGGAAGGGGCGATTATATCGGCACCGCAGGCGGCGCGCTGCCTCACCCCTTGGCAGCATCGGCCATGCCGCGCAGGCGCAGTGCCAGCCACAATGCCCCGGCCAGCAGCGCCAGCGAGAACACCACCAGCGCAGGCCAGCGGCCATGCTCCCAGAACCAGCCCCCGGCCGACCCCAGCAGGCTCGACCCCAGGTAGTACGCCAGCAGGTACAGCGACGAGGCATGCCCCCTGGACTGCAGCGCCAGCCGCCCCACCCAGCCGCTGGCCACGGCGTGCGCCACAAAGAACCCGAAGGTCAGCACCGCAATGCCCGCAATCACCCCCGCCAGCGGCGCCACCAGGGTCAGCAACACGCCCGCCGACATCAGCACCACGCCACCGACGAGCACCGGCGCACGGCCCAACCGGTCTGCCAGCGCGCCCGCCGTGGGCGAGGCCACCATGCCGAACAGGTAGACGCTGAAGATCAGCCCGATCTGTGTCTGGCTCAGGCCATAGGGCGGCAGGGCCAACCGGAAGCCCGCATAGTTGAACAGCGAGACAAACACCCCCATCAACGCAAAGCCCGAAGCAAACAGCAGCGGCAGGCCCGGCGTTTGCAGATGGGTGCGCCAGGCATCCAGGTGGTACGACAGCGTGCGGCTGCGAGCGGCCGGTGTGTCCGAGCCGCCGGTGCGCGGCAACAGCCCGACGAAGCCGACGGCAGACACCAACCCCAGCACCCCCATGGTGGCCAGGGCCACGCGCCAGCCAAAGTGGTCCGCCAGCGCGCTCATGCCGATGCGCCCCGCCATCCCGCCAAAGGCCGTGCCGCCGATATACAGGCCCATGGAGAACCCCAACCCGCGCGGGTGGATGTGGTTCGACAGGTACGCCATGGCGACGGCCGGCACCCCGCCCAGCAAGAGCCCCTCGAACGCCCGCGCCACCAGCAAGCCCCCCCAGGTGGGCGCCACGGCGGCCAGCACGTTGCACAGTGCCGCCAGCGCCATCGACACGAACATCAGGCGGCGCTGGTCACGCCCCTCGGACAGCGCCCCCGCGACAAAGATCGCCACCGCCAGACAACCCGTGGTCACCGACAAGGCCAGCGAGCTACCCGCCGCGCCCAGGCCGAAATGTGCGGCCAGTTCCGGCAGCACCGGCTGCACGCAGTACAGCAGCGAAAAAGTGGCGAAACCTGCCAGAAAAAGCGCCAGACTGATGCGCCGGTAGGCAGGGGTACCCGCCTGCACCCAGGAGGGTGCCGCAGGGGCAGTGGATTCGGAATGCATGGCCGCCACTGTGACATGTTTGGCACCCAAACGCAGCCACCGTCCCGGTTTCGGGCCCCGCCCGTAAAATCCCTGCTTTCGCTGCCCGGCCGCCCACCCTGGGCGCTGGCGTGCCAACGCTGTCCCCTGTTGCTGGATTACCCCCTTGTCCTACGCCCTCGAAACCCGGCGCCGCCGTACCTTTGCCATCATTTCCCACCCCGACGCGGGTAAAACCACGCTGACGGAAAAGCTCCTGCTGTTCTCGGGCGCGATCCAGATCGCCGGTGCCGTCAAGGGCCGCAAAGCCAGCCGCCACGCCACCAGCGACTGGATGGAGATCGAGAAGCAGCGCGGCATCTCGGTGGCGTCCAGCGTGATGCAGATGCTCTACCGTGAGCATGTCATCAACCTGCTCGACACCCCTGGCCACAAGGACTTCTCGGAAGACACCTACCGCGTGCTCACCGCCGTCGACTCGGCACTGATGGTGATCGACGCCGCCAACGGGGTGGAAGCCCAGACGCGCCGCCTGATCGAGGTCTGCCGCCAGCGCGACACACCCATCATCACCTTCGTCAACAAGATGGACCGCGAAGTGCGCGACCCACTCGACATCCTTGACGAAGTGGAGCGCGAGCTGGGCATGCCCTGCTGCCCCATCACCTGGCCCGTCGGTCAGGGCAAGAGCTTTGGCGGCATCATCAACCTGCGCACGCAGACCATGACGGTGTTCACCCCCGGCAGCGACCGGGGCCCGAAAGACTTTGAAGTGGTGCCGCTGGCCGAGGCCGACCGGCTGCGCAAGCGCTTTGGCCAGTCGTTTGACGATGCGCTCGAGAGCATGGACCTGGCCGTCGGCGCCTCGTCCGCGTGGAACCATGAAGACTTCCTGGCGGGCAAGCTCACGCCCGTGTTCTTCGGCTCCGGTGTGAACAACTTCGGTGTGATGGAGGTGCTCGACGCCGTGGTCGACATGTCGCCCCCGCCGGGCCCGCGCATCAGCACGCTGCAGGTCAACAAACAGCCCGTCGTCAAGACCATCCTGCCCGAGGACCCGGGCTTTGCGGGCGTGGTGTTCAAGGTGCAAGCCAACATGGACGCCAACCACCGCGACCGCATCGCCTTCGTGCGCGTGGCCTCGGGCAAATACACCCCTGGCATGAAGCTCAAGGTGCAGCGCACCGGCAAGGAATTGCGCCCCACCAGCGTGGTCACCTTCATGAGCCAGCGCCGCGAGGCGGTCGAAGAAGCCTACGCCGGCGACATCATCGGCTTCACCACGCACGGCGGCGTGCAGCTGGGCGACACCATCACCGATGGCGCCAACCTGCAGTTCACCGGCCTGCCGTTCTTTGCCCCCGAGCTGTTCATGACCGTGGTGCTCAAGAACCCTTTGCGCACCAAGCAGCTGCAACAGGGCCTGGCCCAGCTCGGCGAAGAAGGCGCCATCCAGGTCTTCAAGCCCGACACCGGCGGCAACATGCTGCTGGGCGCCGTGGGCCAATTGCAGTTCGAGGTGGTGCAGCACCGCCTGAAAGCCGAATACGACGCCGATATTCGCCTGGAAGGCTGCCAGTACACCGGCGCCCGCTGGATCACTGCAGACACCCCGGCCGAGCTGCGCGAATTCGAAAATGCCTACCCGCTGCGCATGGCGCACGACGCGGCCAACACCCTGGCCTACCTGTGCACCAGCCCCTACGACGTGCGCCTGGCGCAGGAGCGCTTTCCCAAGATCCACTTCCACCCGCTGCGCGAGCACGCCGGGCTGAGCCTGAGCAACTCGCACTGAGGGGCGAAAAACGTGCCCATGCTGCCGCTGAGCGCACTGCGCCTGCCCCCAGGCCTGGTGGGCGTGCTCACCGACATCGACGACACCCTCACCACCGAGGGCGCCATCACCCCCGATGCCCTGCAGGCCCTGGCCGATCTGAAGGCCGCAGGTCTGCGGGTGATCGCCATCACCGGCAGGCCGGTGGGCTGGAGCGAGCCGTTTGCGCAGACCTGGCCGCTGGACGCCATCGTGGCCGAGAACGGGGCCGTGGCGCTGGTGCCAGTGGCTGAAGAAGATTCAGGCCCAATCAGCCCGCAGCGCCCGTATTCAGGGCGCAGGGCGCTATCAAAAATATACCAGCAGGACGCCGCCACCAGGGCGCACCACTTTGCGCGCATGCAGCAGGTGCTGGCCCAGATCGAGCGCGAGGTGCCCGGCGCACGCCGGGCCACCGATTCGGCGGGCCGCGAAACCGACATTGCCATCGACCACAGCGAATTCACCCACCTGCCCCAGGACGCCATCGACCAGGTGGTGCGCACCATGCGCGCGGCGGGCATGAACGCCACGGTCAGCAGCATCCACATCAACGGTTGGTTTGGCGCGCACAACAAGCTGGAAGGCGCGCGCTGGATCGTGCGCGAGCGGCTGGGGCGCGACCTGGACACCGAGATCGACCGCTGGGTCTATGTGGGCGACTCGACCAACGACCAGGTGATGTTCGAGCGTTTTCCACTCAGCGTGGGCGTGGCCAACATTGCGCGCTTTGTGCCGCAACTACACCACCTGCCACGCCATGTGACGCAGGCCGAACGCGGCGCTGGCTTTGCCGAGTTGGCGCGGGCGCTGCTGGCCGGGCGCTGACACGGCTTCAAACACCCGGCTCCGTGGGCGCCATGGCGCCGCCCTGGTAGTGCTGCACCTGCCCGTCGGGCAGCGCCAGCATCACGCGGTTGCGCCCGGTCTGCTTGCCCGCGTACAGGGCGTGGTCGGCGCGCTGCAGCAGGGTTTCGAGATGATCCTCGTGGGCTTGCAGCTCGGCCACTCCGGCAGTGGCCTGCACGCGCAATCGCAGGCCTTCGAAAGCAATCTCGGTGTCCGACAGCACCTGCAGAAAGCGCCGCGCCACCTCGCCCGCCTCGCGCAGTGCCGTGTGGGGCATGAGCACCACAAACTCCTCGCCCCCCAGGCGCCCGGCGATGTCCACCTCGCGGAAGTTCTCGCGGCACAGTTGCGCCACGCAGCGCAGCACCTCGTCGCCTGCGGCATGGCCGTGGTCGTCGTTGATGTGTTTGAAATGGTCCAGATCCAGCATCACCAGCGACATGGCGCGCCCCTCGCGCCGGGCGCGCGCCATTTCGCGGGAAAAGAGCTTTTCGTACTCGCGCCGGTTGTTCAGCCCTGTCAGTGGGTCGATGCTGGCCTGGATGCGCAGCGCCTCCTGCAGGGCGCGGCGCTGTTC
>JAPKHH010000057.1:0-21070 GCA_026647025.1 Giesbergeria sp. | reverse complement strand
AAGGAAAACAAGATCACCATCAAGGCGAACTCCGGCCTGTCCGAAGCCGAGATCCAGCAGATGGTGAAGGACGCCGAGATGAACGCGGCCGACGACAAGAAAAAACTCGAACTGGTCCAGGCCCGCAACCAGGGCGAAGCCGCCGTGCACAGCGTGACCAAGAGCCTGGCCGAGCACGGCGACAAGCTCGACGCCGGAGAGAAGGAAGGCATCGAAGCCGCCGTCAAGGCCCTGGAAGAAGCCCTCAAGGGTGAAGACAAGGCTGCGATCGACGAGAAGACCACCGCCCTGATGACGGCCAGCCAGAAGCTGGGCGAGAAGATGTACGCCGATGCGCAGGCCGCCCAGGCCGCGGCAGGCGCCGGCGCCACCGACGCAGGCCCCGGTGCCAGCGCCTCGTCGGGCCCGGCGGCCGACGACGACAACGTGGTGGACGCCGAAGTCAAGGAAGTCAAGAAGGGCTAAAAGCAGCGGTTGCTGACCCAAGCCGCCGCGCCAGGCCCCTGTCCCGGGTGCCTGCGCGGCGTTCCTGTTCCAACCGGGCACATCTATCCATGTCTAAAAGAGACTATTACGAAGTCCTCGGCGTTCCCAAGAACGCCTCGGAGGACGAGATCAAGAAAGCCTATCGCAAACTGGCGATGAAGCACCACCCGGACCGCAACCAGGGTGATGCAGGCAAGGCTGCGGAAGACAAGTTCAAAGAGGCCAAGGAAGCCTACGAGATGCTGTCGGACGCGCAAAAGCGCGCCGCCTACGACCAGTATGGCCATGCCGGGGTGGATCCCAACATGCGCGGCCCCGGCGGGCCGGGTGCCGAAGGCTTTGGCGGTTTTGCGGAAGCCTTTGGCGACATTTTTGGCGACATGTTCGGCCAGAACGGCGGCCGTGGGCGCGGCGCCGGCCGTGTCTACCGTGGCAGCGACCTGAGCTATGCCATGGAAATCACGCTCGAGGAAGCGGCCCGCGGCAAGGATGCACAGATCCGCATCCCCTCATGGGACGCCTGCGACACCTGCCACGGCAGCGGTGCCAAACCCGGTACCAGCGCCAAGACCTGTGGCACCTGCCAAGGGGCAGGCACCGTGCAGATGCGCCAGGGCTTCTTCAGCGTGCAGCAGACCTGCCCGCACTGCCGCGGCACCGGCAAGATCATTCCCGAGCCCTGCAGCACCTGCCAGGGCCAGGGCAAGCTGAAAAAGCAGAAGACGCTGGAGGTGAAGATTCCCGCAGGCATCGACGACGGCATGCGCATCCGCAGCACCGGCAACGGCGAGCCCGGCACCAACGGGGGCCCACCGGGTGACCTGTACATCGAGATCCGTCTGAAGAAGCACGACATCTTCGAACGCGACGGCGACGACCTGCACTGTCAGGTACCGGTGAGCTTTATCACCGCAGCCCTGGGCGGCGAAATCGAAGTGCCTACGCTGGCGGGCAAGGCGGCCATCGACATTCCCGAAGGCACCCAGGCCGGCAAGCAGTTCCGCCTGCGCGGCAAGGGGATCAAAGGCGTGCGTGCCAGCTACCCCGGCGATCTGTACTGCCATATCGCGGTGGAAACCCCGGTCAAGCTCACCGAGCACCAACGCAAGCTGCTGCGCGAACTCGAAGAATCACTGAAAAAAGGCGGCGGCCGCCACTCGCCCAGCGGCGAGAGCTGGACCGACAAACTCAAGAGCTTCTTCAGCTGACCGCTGCCACAGCCCCCCCAACCGCCTCCGGCCACTGCGCCCAGGCGGTTTTTTCATGCCCGAAGCAAGGCCTGGACGGGCCTCGCCCGGGGTTACCATGCCCGCAGGAGGACTCCAAGCACCATGACTGTCAGCATCACCTTCCTCGGAGGCACAGGCACCGTCACCGGCTCCAAATACCTTGTGCGGCACAACGGGCACTGCCTGCTGCTCGACTGCGGGCTGTTCCAGGGCTACAAGCAGCTGCGCCTGCGCAACTGGCAGCCGCTTCCCGTCACGCCGCACCAGATCGATGCCGTGGTGCTGACACACGCCCACCTGGACCACAGCGGCTATCTGCCGCTGCTGGCCAAGGACGGCTACACCAAGGCCATCCATTGCACCCCGGGCACACGCGACCTGTGCGCCATCCTGCTGCCCGACAGCGGCTACCTGCAGGAAGAGGACGCCGCCTACCTCAACCGCCACCAGCTCTCGCGACACGCACCGGCGCTGCCCCTGTATACGCGCCAGGACGCCCTGCGCTGCATGAAGCAGTTCCGCACGCACGCCTTTCACAAGCGTTTCGAGCCCATTGCGGGCTGGCACGCCACATACAGCCATGCCGGTCACATCCTGGGCGCTGCCAGTGTGCTGCTGGAGGTGGGCGGGCGGCGCATCCTGTTCTCGGGGGATCTGGGGCGCCCCGACGACCTGATGATGAGCCCGCCCGAGGCCCCGCCCCCGGCCGACACCGTGCTGGTCGAGTCCACCTACGGCGACCGCCAGCACCCGCAAGAGGACATGCTGGAAGAACTGCGCCCTGCCCTGCAGCGCCTGGCTGCACGGGGCGGCGTGGCCGTGGTACCGGTGTTTGCCGTGGGCCGTGCGCAATCGGTGCTGCATGCCATCGACCGCCTCAAGAAGCAGGGCGACCTTCCGGCATCGTTGCCGGTGTTTCTGGACAGTCCCATGGCCGTCAGCACCACCGGCCTGTTCGAACGCTACCCAGACGAACACCGCCTCACTGACGCCCAAGTGCACGCCCTCTCGCACAGCGCCACCATGGTGCAGACCACCGACGAATCCAAGGCACTGGCGCGCCGCCACGGGTCCATGGTGATTCTGTCGGCCAGCGGCATGGCCACGGGCGGGCGCGTGCTGCACCACCTGGCGCTGTACGCGGGCAACCACCGCAACATGGTCGTCCTCACCGGCCACCAGGCCCCCGGCACCCGCGGGGCGCGCATCGCCGGGGGCGAAAAGTCCATCCGTATCCATGGCCAGGAGATCAACGTCCGCGCCGAGGTGGTGCAACTGACCAGTGCCTCGGCCCATGCCGACGCCGGACAAACCCTGGCCTGGATGCGCAGCATGGCCCACACCCCCGAACAGGTCTTTGTGGTGCATGGCGAAATGCAGGCCGCCGACATCCTGCGCCAGCGCATTGCGCACGAACTGCGCTGGAACGCCACGGTACCCGAGCATGGCAGCACGCTCGATGTGTAGGCCAACCCGGTATCGATGCTATATAAATATGAGCTAATAGCGCTTATCAACAGGGCATTTCATCTATAAAAATATTTGAAACAGCCTTAAAACAAGCGCTATAAGCTATATTTCCAATAGCATACCCTTGCTGAACCCGATGATAGACATCGCGTTTGACGATGACTTAACGCATACACATGGGGGAAAATAGCGAAATCCTCTCGAACCGAGAAGTCACCACCGCCCCATGAAAAGCTCCGAGCGCAGTTTTGCGCGCCGTATCGACCTGACATCGCTGCAATTGTTTGTGGCGGTGTGCGAGCTGGGCAGCATCGGCCGGGCGGCCGAGCGCGAATTTCTGGCGGCCTCGGCCATCAGCAAGCGCCTGTCCGACCTGGAGACTGCCGTGGACACTGCACTGCTCTACCGCCACAGCCGGGGCGTCACACTCACCCCGGCCGGCGAGAGCCTGCTGCACCACGCCCGCACCGTGCTGTTTGGCCTGGAGCGCATGCAGGGTGAATTGAGCGAATACGCCGAAGGGGTGCGCGGCCATGTGCGGGTGCACGCCAATATCTCGGCCATCTTCCAGTTTCTGCCCGAGGACCTGGGCACCTTTGCGCGCATGCACAGCCAGATCAAGATCGACCTGCAGGAGCACCTGAGCCCCGAGGTGCTGCACGCCGTGCAGGAAGGCGCAACCGATCTGGGCATCTGCAACACCGGCAGCCACGGCGCCAGCGCCCTGCAAAGCCGCCCTTACCGCACCGACAGGCTGGTACTCGTCGTCCCGCAAGGGCACACCCTGTCAGCGCGAGACGCGATTCATTTCGAAGAAGTACTGGACTGGGACATCATCGGCCTGCACGCGGGCAGCAGCATCAGCCTGTCCATGCGCGCGGCCGCTGCCACAGCCGGTCGGCCGCTGCGCCAGCGCATCCAGGTCACGGGCCTGGATGCCATGTGCCGCATGATCGACAACGGCCTGGGCGTGGGCCTGCTGCCCGACCGCGCCTTTGCGCTGATGCACGGCGTGGGCCGCCTGCAGGCCGTGCCGCTGCAGGACGCCTGGGCCCAGCGCGAGCTGCGCCTGGTGGCCCGCGACTTCGATGCCCTGCCCGTCACCGCCCGTCTGCTGGCCGAACACCTTGCCCCCCCTGCGCCGCCAGCGCACCACTAAAATCAATCTCCCCACCTGAAAGAAGAGCACCCATGGGACGCACCCTGTACGACAAGATCTGGGACGAGCACGTCGTCCACACCGAGGAAGACGGCACCTCCATCCTCTACATCGACCGCCACCTGGTGCACGAAGTGACCAGTCCCCAGGCTTTTGAGGGCCTGCGCGAAGCCGGTCGCAAGGTGTGGCGCATGAGTTCCATCGTGGCCACCGCCGACCACAACACCCCCACCACCGGCTGGGAGCTGGGCTACGACGGCATCGCAGACCCGATCAGCAAGGAACAGATCACCACGCTGAACGACAACATGGCGCAGATCTCGCCCGCCGCGTTCTTCCCGTTCATGCACAAGCGCCAGGGCATCGTGCACGTGATCGGCCCCGAAAACGGCGCCACCCTGCCCGGCATGACCGTGGTCTGCGGCGACAGCCACACCAGCACACACGGCGCGTTCGGCGCGCTGGCCCACGGCATCGGCACCTCCGAAGTCGAGCACGTGATGGCCACCCAGACCCTGCTGGCCAAGAAGGCCAAGAACATGCTGGTGCAGGTGGACGGCCAGCTGGCCAAGGGCGTGACCCCCAAGGACGTGGTGCTGGCCATCATCGGCAAGATCGGCACGGCAGGCGGCACGGGCTACACCATCGAGTTTGCCGGCTCCGTCTTCCGCGCCATGAGCATGGAAGGCCGCATGACCGTGTGCAACATGGCCATCGAAGGCGGCGCGCGCGCAGGCCTGGTGGCGGTGGACGACAAGACGATTGAATATGTCAGGGGCCGCCCCCTCTCGCCCACGGGCGTGGAGTGGGACCAGGCCGTGGCCTACTGGAAAACCTTGCACTCTGATGCCGACGCGCAGTTCGACACCGTGGTCCGACTCGACGCGGCCACCATCGTGCCGCAAGTCACCTGGGGCACCTCGCCCGAAATGGTGCTGGGCATTGATGCCCGCGTGCCCGACCCCGACAAGGAAAAGGACGCCAACAAGCGCGGCGCGATGGAGCGGGCGCTCACCTACATGGGCCTGCAGCCGGGCAAGCCCATCAACGACATCACCATTGACAAGGTGTTCATCGGCTCGTGCACCAACAGCCGCATCGAAGACATGCGCGAAGCCGCTGCCGTCGTCAAGAACCTGGGCCGCAAGGTCGCCAGAAACGTCAAGCTGGCGATGGTGGTCCCCGGCTCGGGCCTGGTCAAGGAGCAGGCCGAACGCGAAGGGCTCGACCAGATTTTTGTCGCCGCAGGCTTTGAATGGCGCGAACCCGGCTGCAGCATGTGCCTGGCCATGAACGCCGACCGCCTGGAACCCGGTGAGCGCTGCGCCTCCACCAGCAACCGCAACTTCGAAGGACGCCAGGGCGCCGGGGGCCGCACCCACCTGGTCAGCCCCGCCATGGCCGCCGCCGCCGCCGTGCACGGCCATTTTGTCGATATTCGCCCATTCGCCTGAACCCCACCCTGACTGAAGGAGCCTCGTCATGAAAAAGACCGCAACCCTCATCGCCCTGTCCCTGGCCTTCGTGCTGGCCGGCTGCAACACCGTCAAGGGTGTGGGCCAGGACGTACAGCGTGCCGGTGGCGCCATCGAGCGCGCTGCCAACAAGTAAACCCTGCCATGCAGAAATTCACCACCCTCAAGGGCCTTGTGGCCCCCATGGACCGCGAGAACGTCGATACCGACGCCATCATCCCCAAGCAGTTTCTCAAGTCGATCAAGAAGACCGGCTTTGGCGTGAACCTGTTCGACGAATGGCGCTACCTGGACCACGGCGAGCCCGGCCAGGACCCCGCCACTCGCCGCCCCAACCCCGACTTCGTGCTGAACCAGCCGCGCTATGCAGGCGCCTCCATCCTGCTGGCGCGCAAGAATTTTGGCTGCGGGTCGAGCCGCGAACACGCCCCCTGGGCGCTCGACCAGTACGGCTTTCGCTGCGTGATCGCGCCCAGCTTTGCCGACATCTTCTTCAACAACTGCTTCAAGAACGGCCTCTTGCCCATCGTGCTGCCCGAGGCCACCGTGGCCCAGTTGTTTGACGAAGTGCTGGCCTTCCCCGGCTACCAGCTCACCATCGATCTGGAACGCCAAGTGATTGTTCGCCCGCAAGGCGAAGAGATCCCGTTCGACGTGCAGGCCTTTCGCAAATACTGTTTGCTCAACGGCTTTGACGACATCGGCCTCACCCTGCGCCAGTCCGACAAGATCAAGGCGTTCGAAGCCCAGCGCCTGGCCACCAAGCCCTGGCTGGCGCATTCGATGGTCTCGTAAAAATTTATACAAAATCAGCCTTTAGCGCTTATGCAGTAAGCGCTGACAGCTATCAAAACAAAAGCATTTCATGAAAATCGCAGTATTGCCCGGTGACGGCATTGGCACCGAAATCGTCGCCGAGGCCGTCAAGGTGCTCGAAGCCCTGGACCTCCCCTTCGAGATGGAGTCCGCCCTGGTCGGCGGCGCCGCCTTTGATGCCCACGGCCACCCCCTGCCCGAGTCCACACTCCAGCTCGCCAAGGACGCCGATGCCATCCTGTTTGGCGCCGTGGGCGACTGGAAGTACGACACGCTCGACCGGCCCCTGCGCCCCGAGCAGGCCATCCTGGGCCTGCGCAAGCACCTGGGCCTGTTCGCCAACTTCCGCCCGGCCATCTGCTACGAGCAGCTCGTGGGCGCGTCCAGCCTCAAGCCCGAACTGATCGCCGGCCTCGATATCCTCATCATCCGCGAGCTGACCGGCGACATCTACTTCGGCCAGCCCCGCGGCCGCCGCGTGGCCACCGATGGCCACTTTCCCGGCGCCGAAGAAGCCTTCGACACCATGCGCTACAGCAAGCCCGAGATCGAGCGCATTGCCCACGTCGCTTTCCAGGCGGCACAAAAACGCAACAAGAAGGTCACCAGCGTCGACAAGGCCAATGTGCTGGAGACCTTCCAGTTCTGGAAGGACGTGGTCACCGAAGTGCACCAGCAATACCCCGACGTGGAGCTGCAGCACATGTATGTGGACAACGCTGCCATGCAACTCGTCAAGGCCCCCAAGGCCTTCGACGTCGTCGTCACCGGCAACATGTTTGGCGACATTCTCTCGGACGAAGCCTCCATGCTCACCGGGTCGATCGGCATGCTGCCCAGCGCCAGCCTCAACTCCAAGGGCCAGGGCCTGTACGAACCCAGCCACGGCAGCGCGCCCGACATCGCTGGCAAAGGCATTGCCAACCCGCTGGCCACCATCCTGAGCGCCGCAATGATGCTGCGCTTCAGCCTGAACCAGGAAGCCGCGGCGCAGCGCATTGAAGCCGCCGTGCAAAAGGTGCTGGCCCAGGGCCTGCGCACGCCGGACATCTACAGCGCAGGCACCACCAAGGTGGGGACTGCGGAGATGGGCGATGCAGTGGTGCAGGCGCTGGGCTGATACCCCTCCTTTTCCTGACTGCGGCACACAGGCTGTCTGATCGACAGGCTGTGGCCGTTTTCGGCGGGCGATGCGTTCGTTGTCAACCCCTTCGCCTGCCGTGCGGCTTGCACTACAATCACGGGCTATGTGTACCGCCCGCCCGTTCACCCTGAACACCGCCCCTGCCGTCCTGGTATCTGCGGTTGCGCGCGCAAGCACCACCAAAACCACGACCATTAAGGGCTGATCCAGCTCCGGTTCGTCGTGCGCCCTCCCTGGCCAGACGAGCCGGGGCAAAACAGTCTGGTCTGCACTGTTTTTTAACTTGATAGGGGCGTTGAAATGAGCAAGTTGGTAGGACTCGTCGGCTGGCGCGGCATGGTTGGCTCGGTTCTGATGGACCGCATGGTGCAGGAGAAGGACTTTGACCTGATCGAGCCTTTGTTCTTCTCGACCTCCAACGCCGGTGGCAAGGCCCCGGCGCAGGCCAGGAACGAAACCACGCTGCAGGACGCCTTCAATATCGACGCGCTCAAGCGCTGCGAGATCATTATCACTGCCCAGGGCGGCGACTACACCAACGAGGTCTACCCCAAGCTGCGCGCCGCGGGCTGGAACGGCCACTGGATCGACGCTGCATCGTCGCTGCGCATGGAAAAGAACGCCGTCATCGTGCTCGACCCGGTGAACATGCCGGTCATCCAGAACGCACTGGCGAATGGTGGCAAGGACTGGATCGGCGGCAACTGCACCGTCAGCTGCATGCTGATGGGCGTGGGCGCGCTGTACAAGGCGGGCCTGGTCGAGTGGATGAGCACGCAGACCTACCAGGCGGCCTCGGGCGGCGGCGCGCAGCACATGCGCGAGTTGCTCACGCAGTACGGCACGCTGAATGCCGAAGTTGCGGACCTGCTCCATGATCCCAAGAGCGCCATCCTGGAGATCGACCGCAAGGTCATCGCCAAGCAGCGCGCCTTGACGAGCGCCGAGACCGCCAACTTCGGTGTCCCCCTGGGCGGCAGCCTGATTCCCTGGATCGACAAGGATCTGGGCAATGGCATGTCCAAGGAAGAATGGAAGGGCATGGCCGAGACGAACAAGATCCTGGGCATGGGCGAGGGCTTCGACTCTGCCGCGATTCCGGTCGATGGTTTTTGCGTGCGTGTGGGCGCCATGCGCTGCCACAGCCAGGCGCTGACCTTCAAGCTGAAGAAGGACGTGCCCGTGGCCGACATCGAAGCCATGATCGCTGCGGACAATGAATGGGTGAAGGTCGTACCCAACACCCGCGAAGCCACCATCAAGGACCTCACGCCTGTGGCCGTCACCGGCACCATGCAGATCCCCGTGGGCCGCATCCGCAAGCTGGCCATGGGACCGGAATACGTCGGTGCCTTCACCATTGGCGACCAACTCCTGTGGGGCGCTGCCGAACCCCTGCGCCGCATGCTGCGCATCCTGCTGGACGCCTGACCCATCCTGTCCCTGCGCTCCGCCAGCGCAGGGACACCGGGATCTGCCCGCAAATTCGTGCAAAAACAACTTGTTACGCTCGTTGTCGCCGGGCAACACCCATCCCCCCCGAAAAGGCTGTTCGGGGGCCGCGCCAGAGCTTCGCCACTACGTTAGCTTGTCAGTGCAAAACATTGCTGCTATGGTGCTTTTACACATTCTTTAACGCTGGAGCGCAGCGGGCATCCGACCATGAAAAACAGCAATCCGCTCCACCGAGCCTCAAAACCAAAACAGTTGATTGCAACCATGCATCGTTGGAAATTTTCCGCACTGGCGGCCGCTGCCGTGGTCACCGTTGGCTTGCACGCGCCCGACGCGCTGGCCTTGTCCCTGGGGCCCATCACGGTGCAATCGGCCTTGGGTGAGCCGTTGCGCGCAGAAATCAATCTTCCGCAAGTGACCCCGGCCGAAGCCGACTCGCTGCGGGTCACCCCAGCCAGCCCCGAAGTCTTCCGTGCCCAGGGCATGGAGTATTCGTCTGTCATCACCAAGGTGCAGATCCAGTTCCAGCGCCGCGCGGATGGCCGTGCCGTGCTGCGCGTCACCAGCGACCGGGCCATCACCGATCCGTTCGTGGATCTGGTGGTCGAAGCCAACTGGAGCACCGGTCGCATCACGCGCAGCTACACCATGCTGTTCGATCCACCGGCTTTGCGCCGCGCTCCTGCAGCGCCCACGGCACAGGCCCAGATTCCCGCGCCCGAACAGGCACGCCCGGCACCAGCGCCTCGCGCCCCTGCCCCTGCCCCTGCGATCACCCGCCCTGCACCGGTTGCCGCGGCACCCACCGAGAACGTGACCGTGAAGCCGGGCGACACCGCAGGACGCATTGCCAGCGCCCATCGCCCGGCCGATGTGTCGCTGGACCAGATGCTGGTGGCGCTACTGCGCGCCAATCCCGACGCCTTTATCCAAGGCAACGTCAATCGTCTCAAGGCGGGGGCGGTTCTTCAATTGCCCGGCTCTGCCGAAGCCAGCGCCACACCCAATGGCGAGGCACGCAAGATTCTGGCGGCGCAAAGCCGCGACTTCAACGAGTTCCGCCGCAAGCTGGCGGGTTCGGCACCCACGGCCGAAGTGGCAGCCTCCGGTCGCGCCGCCACCGGCAAGGTGCAAACCCAGGTGGACGACCAGCGCGCCAGCAGTACAGCGCCCGACAAGCTCACGCTGTCCAAAGGCGCCGTCCAAGGCAAGAAATCCACAGAAGAACAGCTCGCCCAGCGCAAGCAGGCCAACGAAGCCGCTGCCCGCGCAGAAGAGCTGTCCAAGAACATCAGCGAGCTGAGTAAGCTCAGCGCGGCATCGGCCGCACCAGGTGCCGCCAGTCCCGCGACCAGCGCAGCCAGCGAACCGGCGGTGCCCGGCATTGCCGTACCTGGCGTGGCGAGCCCTGAAACACCGGCATCTGCTGCCGACGCCGCAATGCCCGAAGGCACCGCGTCGGAGGCCGCACCAGCCGCCGCCGCTGAGCCCGCAGCATCCGTGGCCAGCGAAGCCGCAGAAGCAGCCAGCGAGGCCGCACCCGCCAAACCGGTAGTAGTTCCTGCCCCCATGCCACAACCGGCTCCCGCGGAAGAACCCGGCTTCCTC
This sequence comes from Giesbergeria sp., assembly GCA_026647025.1. Lineage (GTDB taxonomy): Bacteria > Pseudomonadota > Gammaproteobacteria > Burkholderiales > Burkholderiaceae_C > Simplicispira. The sequence goes on along the minus strand of JAPKHH010000057.1, from coordinate 10,228 downwards.
TCCGGCCTGATGGACGATCCGATGGTTCCGCTCGCTGGCGGTGGTCTGCTGGCACTGCTGCTGGGCTATGGTGCCTGGCGCGTAGTGCAGCGTCGCCGCAATGGCGCAGGCATGGACAGTTCCTTCCTGGAAAGCCGTCTGCAGCCTGATTCGTTCTTTGGCGCCAGCGGCGGCCAGCGCGTGGACACGGCCGGAAGCGATTCCACCACCGGCGGCTCCTCGATGGCCTACTCGCCCAGCCAGCTCGATGCCGGGGGCGATGTCGATCCGGTGGCAGAAGCCGACGTCTACCTTGCCTATGGGCGTGACCTGCAGGCGGAAGAAATCCTCAAGGAAGCCGTGCGCCACAACCCGGCACGGGTATCCGTGCACGCCAAGTTGGGCGAAATTTACGCCAAGCGCCAAGATCGCAAAGCCTTGGAAGCCGTGGCCACTGAAATCCACAGCCTGACCCAGGGCGAAGGCCCTGATTGGAACCGCATTGCCGAACTGGGTCGCAACCTCGACCCCGACAATTCCCTGTACCAGCCGGGAGGCCGTCCCGCTGGCGCACCGGCCGTCTCGCTCAGTGCTCCGGACAGCATCCTGCCGCCGGATCTTGACCTCGACCTCGACCTGGATCTCGACCTGCCCGACGATGCCTTGAGCGATGCACCGGCCGCAGCAGGCAGCTTCGCCGCTGCAGCCGCCAGCGCCAAGTCAGCCCCGGCTCCTGCCGAAGGCGCCCCTGTCGAGCCTGATCCGATGGACAGCCTGCTCTCCACGCAACCGGCCTGGGCGCCTCCCACAGCACCCGCACCGGCCACGGCACCAGAGGTGGCTCCACCGTCCCAGTTGGATATGCCGATGGACCTGCCACCGCTGGACACACAACCCGATGCACTGGAGACACCAGCACCGGCCTATACGCCATCCGAGTCGGGGTTGATGGAGTTTGACCTGGACAGCATCTCGCTGGATCTGGATACGCCAACCCCCGCCGGATCGGCCGTCCCCGATGAGGAAGCCACCGCCGCCGCCAGCCTGCCGGACGACCCGCTGGCCACCAAACTGGCACTGGCTCAGGAGTTCAACACCATTGGCGACAGCGATGGCGCCCGCACATTGATCGAGGAAGTCATTGCCGAATCGACCGGTGCCCTCAAGGCTCGTGCGCAGAAGATGCTGTCTGAACTGAGCTGATCTGCCTCCTGCGCATGAGAATCGCGCTGGGCGTCAGCTACAACGGCCACGGCTATTGCGGCTGGCAAAGCCAGTCGTCAGGCAACACGGTCCAGGACCGGCTTGAAGCCGCCCTGGGCCGTTTTGCCACCTTGCCCGTCAGCACACTGTGTGCAGGCCGCACCGATGCGGGCGTGCACGGCCTTATGCAGGTAGTGCATTTCAATCCTCCGGTGGATCGCACCCCCGCATCCTGGGTGCGTGGAACCAACGCCTTTCTGCCCTCCGATATCGCAGTGCAATGGGCACGGTCCGTGCCTGACACCTTTCATGCGCGCGCCAGTGCCACAGCGCGGCGCTATGCCTATGTGCTGCTGCAGTCGCCGGTACGCCCCAGCGTAGAGACCGGGCGCGTGGGCTGGGTGTTCCGCCCGCTCGACGGCGATGCCATGCGTGCCGCGGCAGCGTATCTGCTGGGTGAGCACGACTTCACCTCGTTCCGTGCCTCGGCCTGCCAAGCGCTGTCACCCATCAAAACGCTGCAGCGCATCAACATTACCCGCACGGGCCCCGCCCACCCGGAGCCAGGAGAAGACTGGAGCCCCTGCTACTGGCGGTTTGAATTCGAGGGCAATGCATTTCTGCACCACATGATTCGCAACATCATGGGATGCCTGGTTGCCGTGGGGCAAGGAGCGCAGCCCCCGGAATGGGTCGGGCAGGTACTGGCAGCACGTTCACGCAAGGCAGCCGCCCCGACGTTCTCGCCCGATGGGCTGTACTTTCTGGGACCGGTCTACGACGCATCCTGGGGCCTGCCCAGCCGTACGGCTGCGTATGATGCCCTCCCATGAACTCCCCGCAGTCCACCATCCCATTCCCACCCTCTCTGCCGCACCGCACCCGCATCAAGGTGTGCGGCCTGACACGCGAGCAGGATGTGGATGCCGCCGTGGCCGCCGGGGTCGATGCCGTGGGATTCGTGCTGTACGCCCCCAGTCCACGCGCCGTGACGCCAGAGCGCGCGGCGCAACTGGCGTCACGCCTGCCTCCCTTCGTCACGCCCGTGCTGCTGTTCGTCAATGAGAATGCTACTAACGTGATAGCTGCAAGCGCAATGGTGACGGGCTCAATATTGCAATTTCATGGTGATGAGTCTGCGGAGGACTGCTGGGCAGCCAGCGGCCAGGGTGCCCGCCCTTACCTGCGAGCGGCACGCATCCCCCTCGGGGAGAACGGGCTGGACTTCGACCTCGTAGAATATGCCCATATTCACTCCCGCGCCCAGGCCATTCTGCTCGACGCCCATGTCGAAGGCTATGGCGGTGGCGGCAAGGCATTCCATTGGTCACTTCTTCCTCCAAGCGTAGCCTCTCACCTCGTTTTAAGTGGTGGACTCACGCCTGCAAACGTGACCGATGGCATTTTGCAGGTACGCCCGCGAGGCTTCTCGCTGGCGGTTGATGTCAGCTCCGGCGTGGAGCTTGAGGGCCCTGACGGCAAACCCGTCAGAGGCATCAAGGACGCCGGCAAGATCCAGCGCTTCGTGGCCGCCGTGCGCGCAGCCGACGAGCAATTTGCAAAGAATTTCCATGTACCAGTACGACCAACCTGATCCCTCGGGCCATTTCGGCCCCTATGGCGGCAGTTTCGCCAGCGAAACACTGACCTTTGCGCTGCGAGAACTGCGCGATGCCTATGCCCGCTACCAAAACGATCCGGAGTTCATTGCCGAATTCAACTATGAGCTGGCGCACTTCGTCGGTCGCCCCTCGCCCGTGTACCACGCTGCGCGCACCAGCCGCGAGATGGGCGGCGCGCAGATCTACCTCAAGCGCGAAGACCTCAACCACACCGGCGCGCACAAGATCAACAACGTCATCGGTCAGGCCATGCTGGCGCGCCGCATGGGCAAGAAGCGCATCATTGCCGAAACCGGCGCGGGCCAGCACGGCGTGGCCACCGCCACCATCTGCGCGCGCTACGGGCTCGAATGCGTGGTCTACATGGGCTCGGAAGACGTCAAGCGCCAGAGCCCCAACGTCTTCCGCATGAAGCTGCTGGGCGCCACCGTGGTGCCGGTCGAATCGGGCAGCAAGACGCTCAAGGATGCGCTCAACGAGGCCATGCGCGACTGGGTGGCCAACGTGGACGACACCTTCTACATCATCGGCACCGTGGCGGGGCCCCACCCCTACCCGATGATGGTGCGCGACTTCCAGAGCGTGATCGGCACCGAGTGCCTCACACAGATGCCCCCCATGCTGGCCGAGCAGAAAATTGCAGCAGAGCAGCCCGACGTCGTGGTCGCCTGCGTGGGCGGCGGCAGCAATGCCATGGGCATCTTCTACCCCTACATTCCGTTCGAGAAGACGCGCCTGATCGGCGTCGAGGCCGCTGGTGAAGGCCTGAACAGCGGAAAGCACTCGGCCAGCCTGCAACGCGGCTCCAGCGGCGTGCTGCATGGCAACCGCACCTTCATCCTGCAGGACGAAAATGGCCAGATTACCGAGACGCACAGCATCAGCGCCGGGTTGGACTATCCCGGCGTGGGCCCCGAACATGCCTGGTTGCAGGAAATCAAACGCGCGCAGTACGTGGGCATCACCGACAAAGAGGCACTCGATGCCTTCCACTATCTGTGCCGCACCGAGGGCATCATCCCCGCGCTCGAATCGAGCCACGCTTTTGCCTATGCCATGAAGCTGTCCAAGGAGATGCGACCCGACCAGTCCATTCTGGTCAACCTCTCGGGCCGGGGCGACAAGGACATCGGCACCGTGGCCGACCTCTCGGGCGAGGATTTCTACGACCGCCCCTCGATGCGTGGCCACAAAGTCAAAGGCGGAGACAAACCATGAACCGCATCGCGAGCACCTTCGCACAACTCCAGGCCAAAGGCCGCAAGGCCTTGATTCCCTACGTGACGGCAGGCTTTCCGTTTGCCGACATCACACCCGTGCTGATGCACGGCATGGTGGAGGCGGGGGCCGACATTATCGAGCTGGGGGTTCCCTTCTCGGACCCCATGGCGGACGGCCCCATCATCCAGAAGGCTGGCGAAAAGGCTTTGGCCCTGGGCACGGGCCTGCGCCAGGTTCTGGGGCATGTGCGGGAGTTCCGCAATCGCAACAAGACGACCCCGGTCGTACTGATGGGTTACGCCAACCCGGTGGAACGCTACGACCAGATCCACGGCCAGGACGCCTTTGTGCGCGATGCCGCCGAGGCAGGGGTGGACGGCCTGCTCATCGTGGACTACCCCCCCGAGGAATGTGCCGCATTCGCTGCCAAGCTGCAGTCACACGGCATGGACCTGATCTTCCTGCTGGCCCCCACCTCGACCACCGAGCGCATGCAGGAAGTGGCCCGCGTGGCCAGCGGCTATGTGTACTACGTCTCTCTCAAGGGTGTGACAGGCTCGGGCGCACTCGACACTGCGGCCGTCGAAGCCATGTTGCCCCGCATACGCGAGCATGTGCGCATTCCCGTGGGCGTGGGTTTTGGGATTCGCGATGCGGCCACGGCCCAGACCATCGGCAGGGTCGCCGATGCGGTGGTCATTGGCAGCCGCATCATCCAATTGCTCGATGACCAGCCCCATGAACGGGTTGTACCCGTGGCCATGGATTTCCTGCGCGGTATTCGCAAGGCGCTCGACGCATAATATGAAGGCATCCCCCTGAGCGGCCTTGCCGCTTCCCCCTTCTCTCGCCGCGCTTCGCTTGCGGGAAGGGGACGACGCCGGTGGCCTGGCAAAGCCAGTTCCACAGCGTCTCTGGCATGGGGTGTGCCAGTTTCAAAGGCCGAGTTCAGCTCGGCCCATTCATACAGAGGAATACGCATGTCCTGGCTTGAAAAACTTCTGCCTTCCAAAATCCAGCAGACCGATCCCACGGTACGTCGCCAGATGCCCGAAGGACTGTGGGTCAAATGCCCCAGTTGCGAAACGGTGCTCTACAAGGCCGACCTGGAGCAGAACCTGTGCGTCTGCCCGCAATGCAGCCACCACCATCGCATTGGTGCACGCCCACGGCTTGACGCCTTCCTGGACCCCGAGGGTCGTTACGAGATCGGGCAGGAAGTCATTCCGGTCGATGCACTCAAGTTCAAGGACAGCCGCAAGTATCCCGAACGCTTGAAGGAAGCCCTGGAAAACACCGGTGAGACCGATGCACTCATCGTCATGGGTGGCACCGTCAAAAGTATCAACGTGGTTGCCGCCTGCTTCGAGTTCGACTTCATGGGCGGCTCCATGGGCTCCGTGGTGGGCGAGCGCTTTGTACGCGGGGTGGAAACCGCCATTGAGCAGAAAGTGCCTTTCATCTGCTTTACCGCTACCGGTGGTGCGCGCATGCAGGAAGGCCTGCTGTCACTCATGCAGATGGCCAAGACCAATGCGGCACTGACCCGCCTGGCCAAGAAGGGCCTGCCCTACATCAGCGTACTGACCGACCCGACCATGGGCGGTGTCAGCGCAGGCTTCGCCTTTGTAGGCGACATCGTGATTGCCGAACCCAAGGCGCTGATCGGCTTTGCTGGTCCACGCGTGATCGAATCCACCGTACGGGTGACGCTGCCAGAAGGCTTCCAGCGCGCCGAGTTCCTGATGCAAAAAGGGGCGGTGGACATGATCTGCGATCGCCGTGAACTGCGCGCCACCGTGGCCAGCAGCCTGGCCATGCTGCAGCGCCTGCCTGCGGATGCTGTCGCGTGACGGACCAGTGTAGAGGCGCTCCCGGCGCCCCCAACCTCCCTCAGAGCAACGCGGTAGCGCTGATCACCATACCATCAGCATCGGCATACAACCAGTCACCAGGGCGCACCACCACCCCCTGAATGCGCACCGTGACATCGCGCTGACCTTCGTTGCGTTTGTCCGTCGGAAGGGGCATCAGCCCTAACGCACGCACACCCACCGATGCCGCCTGGAGTTCCGCCGCATCGCGCACACATCCGTCCACCACGATACCCGCCCATCCGTTGCGCACAGCGGCAGCAGCCAAGTTTCCTCCAACAAGAGCGCGCCGCAACGACCCCCCTCCATCGACCACCAGAACACGGCCATTGCCGGGCGTGTCGAGGGCGGCCTTGACCAGCGAATTGTCTTCAAAGCACTTGACCGTCGTCACCAACCCGGCAAACACGGACAAACCGCCAAAGCTGAGGAAAACGGGCGGCAAGACGCGGAAGGCGCCGCTGTCATCGCCTTTATGAACATCACACAGATCGCAGGTGCTGAAAGGAACAGGAGAAGTCATAGAGCGTTCATCATGAAAAATTTCACCGGAAATAGGGCGCGCTCACTGCGCAGCGAACTGCCATCACACCTGAACGACAGAATTTTGCCCTGCAGGCATACCAGTCAAGGACAAGGAGTGGACTTGTGACAGTCCGCCGGACGCTGATCCACCGGGACAGGGCAACGGTTTACTTCGAACGGTGACATCGCCAACAAGGTGGTCAGTGCACTCGACGCCATGGTGACGATCCAAAACACAAAGAATGCAGCGGTATAAACACCCTCGCGCGACAACGACAGGGAATGACCAGCCCAATGGAGATCTTGCGGATCGACGAACGCAAACACCAGCATTTCCAGCACCCCCGCCATCAAAAAGGCGGGCCAGGCAATCCACATCAATCGTTGGATCCACATCGTGCAAGTCTCCTCGTCAGGTCAGGGGGCAGTGTTTTGATGCGAAGCACCATCAACGGGGCTGGTTGTCTTGCGGCGTCACCGCATGGTTACGCCCCTTCATGGCGGGCACCAGGCTGTTTTCGGGGGACTCCAGCGTTTTGTTGATATTGATTCCACGCTGGTAATAGTCCTCCGTCACGACGGGATCGGGCGTCCGTATGGCCAACCAGAGTGTGGTAAAGCCGGCCACCACCACCACGGCAGGCCCACCAACGACCATCCACATGTAGCCGAACTTCCACCAGGGCCGTGGATCGGATTTGCGGTCAGGGTTCAACGCCATAGGGGTGCTTTCAAACAAGGGAACACAAAAGACGCATATCTGCGGTCATCAGCGCGGAACCAGGAAAACCGCTTTCTCTTCAACCCGCTCACCGGAATCAACCGCAGCAATGCTGAAATGCACGGTGTGTGAACCCGACGCCGCCGATCCGTACGGGATCTGCAGTCGTACCACGACCCAGCGCGACTGCGCAGCGTCGATTTCGAATTCGGGTTCTGATGCCACTTCCAGTCCCGTCAACCCTTGCGCACTGATACGGTAGTGCTGCGGCTTTTCGGTGGCATTCATGATCTGCAAACGGTAGATGTTTTCCAGCTTGCCGCCTGCGACGATGCGCGACAGGGATGCGCGGTCACGCACGACGTCGACTTTCAAGGGCGTACGCACCACCAGGCTTGCCAACATTCCCACACACAATGCAACCAGTATGCCGCTGTAGATCAACACCCGTGGACGCAGCACCCTGCGCAGTATCTCTGCTTTGCCCCATCCCTTGGCAACGCCGTTTTGTGTGGAAAAACGAATGAGCCCACGTGGGTAATGCATCTTGTCCATGACGGTGTTGCAGGCATCGACGCACAGGCCGCAGCCAATGCACTCGTACTGCAAGCCGTCACGGATATCAATGCCCGTCGGACACACCTGCACGCACAGCGTGCAGTCAATGCAGTCTCCCAGACCCTTTGCCTTGTGATCCACGGTTTTGATGCGGGGCCCCCGGGGCTCACCACGGGCAACATCGTAGGTCACGATGAGGGTGTCGGGGTCGAACATGGCGCTCTGAAAGCGCGCATAGGGGCACATGTATTTGCAGACCTGCTCGCGCAGAAATCCTGCATTGCCGTAGGTGGCAAAACCGTAGAAGAGGACCCAGAAAATTTGCCAGCCGCCCTGCATAGCAAGTAGTTCTGCACCCAGCTCACGGATGGGCACAAAATATCCTACGAAGGTGAAGCCCGTCCAAACCGACACCACCACCCAGGTAAATTGTTTCAGTGATTTTTTCCAGATTTTCTCGAAGGTCCAGGCACCTCCGTCGAGACGCAGGCGCGCACTGCGGTCTCCTTCGATCTTGTGTTCGATCCACATGAAAATTTCTGTGTAGACCGTTTGCGGGCAGGCAAATCCACACCACAGGCGCCCGGCAACCGCCGTGAAGAGAAACAGCGACAGCGCCGAGATGATCAGCAACCCCGTCAGGTAGATGAAGTCCTGCGGGTACAGCACCAACCCGAAAATGTAAAAGCGCCGGGCCCCCAGGTCGAACAGCACCATCTGGCGCTGCCCCCATTCAAGCCAGGGCAGTCCATAAAACACCAGCTGCGTCAAAACCACCATGGCCCAGCGCCACCGGGCAAAAAATCCACTGATCGAGCGTGGATAGATTTTTTTCTGCGCTTCGTACAGGCTACCACTCTCACCTTCAGTGGCGATGGGGATGACCTTGCGGGGTTTTCCGCTGGGTGTATTCATGGTGCAGTTATCTCAGAACGGGGCAGCGGGCACATCCACCATACCGTAGCGCCCCAGGGGCGCTACGGCAGGGAACAGGCATCACGCCTCAGCGGACCGCCTTGTCCGTCTTGTTGTGGGAAAGGCCCCAGACATAAGCGGTCAGCACGCCCAGCTGTGCATCGGTCAGCTTGCCTGCCTGGGCGGGCATTTCGTTGACCTTACCCTTGTTGATCATCGCCGTGATCGCTTCTTCGCCCCAACCATGCAGCCAGATATCATCCGTCAGGTTAGGGGCTCCCAGGGCCTGGTTGCCCTTGCCATCCATGCCGTGGCAGGCCGCGCAGGCAGCAAACTTGGGCTTGCCCAGGGAAGCGCGCAGCGAGTCGTGCGGGCTGCCCGACAGACTCAGCACATAGTGCGACAGGTTGCGCACGTCGTCTGCATTGCCCACGGCCTCGGCCATGGGGGGCATATTGCCAACCCGTCCCTGGTGCAGGGTCTCGCTGATCTTCTCGGGTGTGCCGCCGTGCAGCCAGTCCCCATCGGTGAGGTTGGGAAAGCTCTTGCCGCCCCGGGCATCAGAGCCATGGCACTGGGCGCAATTGTTCATGAACAGACGCTCGCCGATCGCCATGGCCTGGGCATCGCCAGCCACCTCCTCGGGCTTCATGGAAGCAAAGCGGGCGTACAGGGGCTCGATCTCCGCGCGCCCCTTGTCCATTTCCTGCTGGTATTCGCCCAACTGAGTCCAGCCCAGCTTGCCGGCAAAGCTGCCCAGGCCCGGATACAGGATCAGGTAGCCCAACGCAAACACGGTGGTGAGCACAAACATCCACATCCACCAACGGGGCATGGGGTTGTTCATCTCGGTCAGGTCTTCGTCCCAGACGTGGCCCGTGGTGTTGTCGCTGCTCGATACGATCTTCTTGCGCGCCGTAATCCACAGCAGCAGCATGCAGGCAATGATGCCGATCAGGGTCAGCCCGGCCACATAAACCGACCAGAAATTACTGGTGAAGTCACTCATGGTGTGTTCTCGTTCTGGTGGAAATCAATCTTGTTCAAAAGGAAGCCGTGCTGCTTCGTCAAACCGGGCCTGATTGCTGCGCGAGTACGCCCAGACGCCAATCCCAATAAAGCAGGCAAACGACAGCAACGTAAATACGATGCGCAACGTGGTGATGTCCATGACCCACTCCTATTTGAGCGCGCGGCCCATGCCTTGCAGGTAAGCCACCAGAGCATCCATCTCCGTCTTGCCCTTGATCTCGTCCGGTGCTGCAGCGATCTGTGCATCGGTGTACGGCACACCCACCATGCGCAACGCCTTCATGCGCGGAGTGACATCCGATGGATCCAGGGTGCTCTTCTCCAGCCAGGAATAGGCCGGCATGTTCGACTCAGGCACCACGTCGCGGGGGTTGTTCAGGTGGATGCGATGCCATTCATCACTGTACTTTCCGCCCACACGGTGCAGGTCGGGGCCGGTGCGCTTGCTGCCCCACTGGAATGGATGGTCGTACACGAACTCACCTGCGGTGGAGTAGTGGCCATAACGCAGCGTCTCGGCGCGGAAGGGGCGGATCATCTGCGAGTGGCAGTTGTAGCAGCCCTCGCGCAGATAGATG
>JAPKHH010000056.1:0-21112 GCA_026647025.1 Giesbergeria sp. | reverse complement strand
TCGCACTACTACCTGGCCGCCTACCTGTGGGCGCGCGAGCAGCACAAAAGCGACGCGCTGGTGCACTTTGGCACCCACGGCAGCCAGGAATGGCTGCCCGGCAAGGAGCGCGGCCTGTCGGTGTTCGACCCCGGCATGCTGGCCGTGGGCAACGTGCCGGTGGCCTACCCGTACATTGCCGACAACATCGGCGAGGCCCAGCAGGCCAAGCGCCGGGGCCGTGCGGTCATCGTCAGCCACCAGACGCCGCCGTTCAAACCGGCAGGCCTGCACCAGGCGCTGACCCACATGCACGACCTGCTGCACGCCTGGCTGGCGCAGGACGACGGTGTGGTCAAGGAAAAAATCAAGGCCGACCTGCTGGCCGCCGTGCAGAAAGAGCACATCGACCGCGACATGGGCTGGACGCCCGCGCGCGCGCGCAGCGAATTCCCGGCCTTTGTGGACCTGCTGCACAACCACCTGCACGAACTGGCCGAAACCGCCCAACCGCTGGGCCTGCACACCCTGGGCCGTGCGCCCGAGGAGCAGCACCGCCTGGCCACCGTGCTGCTGATGCTGGGGCGCCCGTTCTGGGAGGCCGCCGCTTTGCAGGCGGGCACACCGGCTGCCGATGTGGACGAGGCGCTGATTGGCGACTACAGCCGCCTGGCGCAGACGGCGCCCTACCAGTTGCTGCAGCGCCATGTGATCGAGGGCCAGAGCCTTGAGGCCCTGCCAGCGGCGTTGCAAACCGCCATCGCCAAGGCCCGCACCGCCTACGCCCACATTGGCGCCGACCAGGAGCTGCCCGCCTTGCTGCAGGTGCTGGCCGGGCGCCACCTGCCCACGTCGTATGGCGGCGACCCCATCAAGAACCCCGACGCCTACCCCACGGGCCGCAACCTGTATGGTTTTGACCCCTCGCGCGTGCCCACGCCCCAGGCCTGGGCGGCCGGCAAGGACGCTGCCGAGCAGCTCATTGCCGAGCACCAGCGCCTGACAGGCAAGGCGCCCACCAAGCTGGCCGTGTCGCTGTGGTCGGTGGAGACCATGCGCCACCAGGGTTTGCTCGAAGCACAGGCGCTGTGGCTGCTGGGCGTGGAGCCGGTGTGGGACGACGGCGGGCGCGTGACGGGCGTGAAGCTGGTGCCCCGCGCAGCGCTGGGGCGCGAGCGGGTGGACGTGGTGCTGTCGGCCACCGGCCTGTACCGCGACCATTTCCCCAACGCCATGAAGCAACTGGCGCGCGCCGTGCAACTGGCTGCGCAGGCCGAGGGGCCGGGCGAAGAGGCCAACCCCGTGGCGGCGCACACGCGCAGCATGGCCGCCAAGCTTCGCGCCCAGGGCATGGGAGACCAGGCCGCGCTGGCGGCGGCGCAAACGCGCATCTTCTCGTCCGAATCGGGCAACTACGGCACGGGCCTGGACAACGCCACGCTGGTCACCGACAGCTGGCAGGGCAAGAAAGAGGGCGACCGCAAGCTCGCGCAGCTGTACCTCTCGCGCATGCAGTACGCCTATGGGCCGGACGAATCCACCTGGGGCAGCCTGCCGGGGGCGGCGCAGGAGGGAAAAAGCGGTACAGACGGCAACGGCGACAAGGCACTCAACCTGTATGCCGAGCACCTGCGCGGCACCGAGGGCGCGGTGCTCTCGCGCAGCTCCAACCTCTACGGCATGTTGACCACCGACGACCCGTTCCAGTACCTGGGCGGCATTGCGCTGGCCGTGCGGCACCTGGACGGCAAGGCGCCGCAGCTCTACATCAGCAACCTGCGCGGGGCAGGAAGTGGCAAGGTCGAAGGCGCGGCGCAGTTCCTGGCCAAGGAGCTGGCCACGCGCCAGTTCCACCCCGGCTACATCAAAGGCCTGATGGCCGAGGGCTACGCCGGCACGCTGCAGGTGCTGGACGCCACCAACAACTTCTGGGGCTGGACAGCGGTGGCGCGCGAGATCGTGCGCGACGACCAGTGGCAAGAGATGGCCGACGTGTACGTGCGCGACAAGCACCAGCTGGGCCTCAAACGCTGGTTCGAGGCGCACAACCCGCATGCGCTGGCGCAGACCATGGAGCGCATGCTAGAAGCCGCCCGCCAGGGCTACTGGAAGGCCGACCCGAAAACCGTGGCCGAGCTGAAAGCGCGCTGGCGCGACCTGGCGGAGCGCTTTGATGTGCGCACCGATAACGCACGCTTTCAAGCGTATGTAGGCAAAGCGCCTGCGGCCCACAACCCGGCGGCGCCCGCCGCACCGGGGTTCGGCCTCGATGCCCCGTTGACGCAGACTGCCGCCGCCCAAGCCGCTGCGCCAGCGCCGCTGCCACCCTCCGCCGAGCCACCGCAACCCACCACACCGCCGCAATCCGCCGAGCCCCCCGCGGCAGAGCCCCCGGTGGTCAGCGGCCTCTTGATGGCGCCCGTGCCGCAAGCCCAGCCGGTCAGCGTGGGCCCCACGCAGGCTGCGCTGCTGGCGCTGATGTTGGCGGGCATCACCGGCGCCGGTGCCATGCGGCAGGCGCGCCGCAGCAGCGTGGTGCGCCCCCACCGAATCCCTTCACTTTCTGGAGTTTTCCAATGAGCAATCCCATTGAATCGATGATGTATGGCGTCAGCCAGTTCTTCCTGTTCCCCGTGCTGCTGGCCATTGCCGCGCTGTTCGTGCATGCCTTCTACGCGGCAGGCGCCTTTGCCTGGCAGGCCTGGCAGCGCCGCAGCGGCAAAGCCGCAGGTTTTGAAATGCTGGCCGCACGCCGCGCCAACCCCGCCATCACCGTGCTCGACCTGGAAGTGCTGGCAGCAGAGCGGCTCGAATTTGCCCGCATCGCCACCCGCGTGGCGCCCATGCTGGGCCTGGTGGCCACCATGATCCCCATGGGCCCAGCGCTGATGGCACTGGCTGATGGCAACCTGGCCGATGTGTCGCGCAGCCTGATGGTGGCGTTCTCCGCCGTGATTTTGGCGCTGCTGGCCGCCGCCATCAGCTACAGCGTGGTCAACGTGCGCAAGCGCTGGTACGCCACCGACCTGGCCGCCATCGAGCAAGGCGTGGCCCCGCTGGAGTCGCCCGCACAAGACATGCTGGGCCACCTGGTGAGTGAGGTGCCCGCATGAAGCTGCGTTTGATGGACGACATGGAGGCCGACGACCCCATCCAGTCGGTGGTGAACCTGATCGACGTGTTCCTGGTCATCATCGCTGCGCTGCTGCTGGCGGTGGCCAACAACCCGGTGAACCCGTTCAGCACAGAGTCGGTCACCGTCATCAAAAACCCTGGCAAGCCCAACATGGAAGTCGTGATCAAGGACGGCCAGAAGATCGAGCGCTACAAGGCCAGCGGCGAGATTGGCGAAGGCCAGGGCAACAAGGCGGGCGTGGCCTATCGCCTCAAAGATGGCTCCATGGTCTATGTGCCTGAAGCTGGTGTAGATCAGACCGCTTCCGGCACGCAGGCGGAGGCTGCGCAGTAATGCTGCGGCTTCTGGCGCGCGTGCTGCGGGGGTTGCCCGGCTACCTGTGGAGCGGCTGGGGCGCCTGCGCCAGCCTGTTTTTGCTGCTGGCCGCCTGGGAGGCGGTGGCCGCCTTTTACGACCCGCTCATCCTGCCCGACCCGCTGGGCGCCTTTGCCGCGCTGTGGGGCCTGGTAGAGCAGGGCAGCGCCTGGCCTGCGCTGGCCGCCACGGCGCGGCGTGCACTCATGGGGCTGGCACTGGCCGTTGCGGTGGGCAGCCTGCTGGGGCTGGCCGCAGGCCTGTCGGTCACGGCATCGGTCCTTGCGCGCCCCTTGGTGACCGTGCTGCTGGGCACACCGCCGATTGCCTGGCTGGTGCTGGCCATGTTGTGGTTTGGCATGAGCGACGGCACGCCCGTGTTCACCGTGTTCATTGCCTGCTTTCCGGTGGTGTTTGCCAGCGCGCTGCAAGGCACGCGCACGCTCGATTTGCAGCTGCGCGACATGGCGCGCGCCTACCGCCTGCCGCGCTGGATGGCGCTGCGCGAGGTGTATGGCCCGCATGTGCTGTCGTACCTGTTTCCGGCCTGGGTGACAGCGCTGGGCAGCGCCTGGAAAGTGACCGTGATGGCCGAGCTGCTCGCCAGCACCGACGGCGTGGGCGCCGCGCTGGCGGCCAGCCGCTCGCAACTGGATACTGCCACCACCCTGGGCTGGATCTGCGCCGTGGTGGGTTGCCTGCTGGTGGTGGAGTATGGATTTTTGGAACCGCTCAAGCGCGAAGTAGAGCGCTGGCGGGAGGCACCGCGATGAGCCTTTTTTTGAACGATGTGCGCCACAGCTACGCGCTGACCGAGGTGCTGGGCGGCGTGGGCCTGGCGCTTTCGCCCGGCCGCGTGCTGGCGCTGGTGGGCCCCTCGGGCTGCGGCAAGACCACGCTGCTGCACCTGTGCGCGGGCCTGCTCGATCTGCAGGAGGGCAGGCTGGACAACGCCTTTGCCAACCCCGCGCTGATGTTCCAGCAGCCGCGCCTGCTGCCCTGGCAGACCACCGCCGACAACATTGCCCTGGGCCTGCGCGCGCAGGGCATGGCGCGTGCCGCCGCGCGGGAGCGCGCCCACGCCATGGGCGCCGTGCTGGGGCTGGACTTTGAAGCCCTGGCCGCCTACCCGCACCAGTTGTCGGGCGGCATGCAAAGCCGCGCCGCGCTGGCGCGCGCCCTAGTGCTGCAACCCGATGTGCTGCTGATGGACGAGCCCTTCGCCGCGCTCGACATCGGCCTCAAGGCGCAGCTGCACCGCCTGCTGCTGCGCCACCAGCGCGAGAAGGGCACGGCCGTGCTGATGATCACGCACGACCTCATGGAGGCCGTGCGCCTGGCCGACACGGTATTGGTCATGGCCGCTGGCCCCGGCCGCATCGTGCACCGGCACACGCCCCCCGCCCCGGCGCTGGCGCGCACCGACGCCATGGTCTACCACGACACCGCCGAGCTGCTGCGCGTGCCCGCCGTGCGCGCGGCCTTTGGGCTCGATGCACTGGTGGAAGAGGGCGCCTGCGGCGCCGGTGAATTTGCCGACACCCTGCCGCCCCCCGAGGCGCGCGTGCTGCCCCTGCAGCCGCTGCCGCAGCAAGGCGACGCCACCCCCACCGCGCGGAGGATGCGATGCGGATGACCGCCCCCGTGATGACCCCGCCCGGCCTGCTGTCGCCCCAGCACCCGGTGTGGATGTGCGCCATGCGCCCCTTCTTCCTGCTCACCATGGGCTCGGCCGTGCTGCTCATCGCGCTGTGGAGCGCCGTGCTGGCGCTGGGCCTGCCGCCCCCGCCCGTGGCGGGCGGTGCGCTGGTGTGGCACGCGCACGAGCTGCTGCTGGGTTTTGGCCTGGCGGCGGTGGCGGGCTTCGTGCTGACTGCGGTGCCCGAGTTCACGGCCACCGCCAGTGCCAGCCCGCGCACGGCGCGCCAACTGGTGCTGCTGTGGCTGCTGGGGCGTGCGGGCTTTTGGCTCTCAGGCGTGGCCGGTTGGCCCGCACTGGCCGTGGCGGGTGCGGCGCAGCTTGCCTTGCTGGGCACCCTTGTCGCACTGCTGTGGCCTGCCTTGCGCACGCCCGCAGGCCAGCGCCACCACGCCTTTGGCTGGGCGCTGGCAGGCATGGCGTTGCTGGTGGCGGGTTTTTACCTTGATGCGCTGCGCGGCCAGTACCCCATGCGCTGGCTGCACGCCTTTTTGGGCCTGCTGATGGTGCTCATCGTCATCGCCATGAGCCGCATCTCCATGCGCATCGTCAACCGCGCCATCGACCAGGCGGGCACCGGCGCCGAGCCTTATCTGGCCCGCCCACCCCGGCGCAACCTGGCCGTACTGTGCATTGCGCTGTTCACCCTGGCCGAGTTTGTACAGCCCGGTGGTGCTACCGCTGGCTGGCTGGCCTGCGCCAGCGCCGCCGCCCTGTTCAACCTGCTGGGCGACTGGCACGTGGGCCGCCCGCTGCTGCGGCGCTGGCCGCTCATGCTCTACACCGTGTACCTGTGCATGGCGCTGGGCTACGGGCTCATGGGCTGGGCCCTGCTGGCCGGTGGCCCAGGCGTGACGGCGGGGCGCCACCTGCTCACTGTGGGCGCCATGGGTCTGGCCATCTACGCTGTCATCTGCATCGCCGGGCGCGCGCACTGCGGCCACCCGTCGGACGAACGGCCCTGGGTGGCGCAGGGGGCGGTGCTCATCATTGCCGGGGCGGTGTTGCGCGCCGGGGCGGCCTTTGTGCCGGATGTGGCGTCAGGCCTGCTCGGCCTGGCGGGGCTGTGCTGGGTGGCAGCGTTTGGACTGCTGTGCGTGTTCATCGGGCCGGTGCTGTGGCGGGTGCGGGCGGATGGGTTGTGGGGGTGCCAGGGGTAGGGTGGTGTATGTGACCGATGGGTGCTTTGACCGGTTTATTCGATCGGGTGGGGCAATTGGGCGTACCTGTTCGAAGGGGGTGAGCGCAGCCTCAGGGCGTTGCAAGAAAAGGGGTTCGTGAAGGTACGAAAAGTCTGAAGGTCAAGTTGGCTTGATATCAAAATCAACTCAATTTCAAAGACTCATGTGCCTTGGGCACAAACCCGGCAGAGAAAGTACGCACAACCGAGGCGGGTGTCAGTACCTCGACCGTGGCATTGCTATCCATAGCTACAGCAGGGCCATAGCCTGCAAACGACCAATGGTGGACGCCATCAAGGCCAACAGCATAAGCAACACCACCAAGGTCGAACATCGCACCTCGCGGGAGTTCGGACAAGCGACAGGGATAGGTTTTCTTGCACCCGCCTCGAATGGCTCTTTCTGCATGCAAGACCTTATCGACATCCGGCATGGTCACTACCTGTTGTTCAGCTGCCGGGATATTCGCCCGCACCCAAGCCTCTTTGAACTCCTGGGTTCGGGCGCGTTGACAGAAATTGCATGGGCGGTGACCAGCAGCAAAGGCTGTCACCTCATCCAGAAAAAAGAGTTCGGAATAGTTGCCCTGTGAGAATGGCTTGGGGCGCTGAATATCTTTGAACTGCAGCAGACAAGTCACCCAAGCCTTGTGCTTCCAGGCTCGAACGATGTTGTTGTGCTCGTTGTGCAGGATGCCCCGGTTGCCCATCAGTTGCCCACGGTCAGATACTGCACATAGCGCACCCCATGGGTTCACCCGGTTCTGAAGCATAGTCTCCCCCTGAGTTTTCGACCATTCTAGAGGGGTACATTTGTGCATCCCTTGCTGAAAAGACGTCGGAAGATTGCATCAGGAATGGCGTGCGACTCTTGGAGCTCTGCATCGTTGCGGCAAAGCGCGCACTTGCCATAGTGAATCGTGGACTGGGTCATAGGCTTCACTCTGCCATTTGTTCAAAAAATTAGACATTTCAATAAAATATTGTCTATTATGATGAACACATGAATTCCCCGGATACCTCTGCCGTTCTGCAACGCCAACTGCTCCTGCAGCTGGGTGACAGGCTGCGCCGCCTGCGCAAGGCGCAGCGACTGGGTACGGTGGAGATGGCCCGCCGCGTGGGCATTTCGCGCACGACGCTGGCCGCAGTGGAGGCGGGCGACCCCGCGCCTTCCATCGGCACCTACTTGCGCGTGATGGCGGTGTTGGGTATCGGCGGTGATTTGGCGCTGCTGGCAGGTGATGTGATGCACCCCACGCCGGCTGATTCTGCGGCGGCGCGGTCGCGCCGTAGTGCGCCGCAAGTGCAAGTGCTGGTGTCCACCGACAACGCCCGCCACCAGGCCCAGGATTTGCAGAGCCTTGTGCTGCACGAGGAAGCGGTCAGGCGCGTGCGCGCCGACCCTGCACTGCTCGCGCAGGCGCAGGGCGCCCTCCAGGCCTGGCTGGCCGCTGGCAACCAGCGCTCTGCCAGCTTGTGGCTGGAGTGGCAGACGATTCTGGAGGAAGGCAAGTGGAGCAAGGTGTTGGGCCGAACGCGGCATGCGCAGGAGTTGCGCCAGGCGTCACCGCTGACGCCGCTGTTGCCGCCCGACGTGCGTGTGCGCATTCTTGGTGAGGTCGGCAGCCTCAAGAAAGGGGTTGTGCTGGGCAAGGAGACCGCACCATGAACCGGGATGAACTGGAGCACCTCATCCGGGCCAGTGGCGCCATCACCAACCAGTATGAGTTTGTCATCGTCGGGAGCCAGTCGATCCTTGGGCCGATTCCCTACCCGGAGCCTGAGTTCAAGATGTCCGCCGAAGCAGACATCTATCCACGGTACGCGCCGGACCTGGCGGACCAGATTGATGGAAGCATTGGGGAGGGTTCTGCGTTCCACCTGAACTACGGCTTTTATGCCCAGGGTGTCGGCCCTGAAACCGCTGTGTTGCCAGAAGGTTGGGAAGGCCGGTTGCACAAGGTGCAGAACGGAAACACGGATAACCGGATTGGCTGGTGTCTGGATGTGGCAGATCTTTTCATGTCCAAGGCGGTTGCTGCCCGCAGCAAGGACCAGTTGTTCTGCTGTGCCTTGCTGAAGTACGGGCACGTCCAGTTGCGGCAGGTGCTGGACCTTGTGCCGTGTATGCCTCTTGCGGACGATGAGCGCACGCGCCTTGCGCTGCGGCTTCGCCGGTGGGCCAAGCATCTTGGCTGAAAATGCTATTAAATAAATAGCTTTTGGCGCTTTTGGGTAAAGGGCGAATTCAAGTCCAAGCGCTACAGACCGATTTAACCCCTATTCCAAGCGCTACAGACCGATTTAACCCCTATTTTTGCCCGTATACCCTGCCACGGCCATCCCGCCCGCAGCGGCGCTCCCCAGGCTACCGCATCGATCCCAGAAAAGCGCTTCAAGCAGGTCTTGCCTGTTCCCGTCTCGATCCGCATCGTTCGTGCTTCAATGGGTGCAATGGCACCAGCTTTTGCGTCCTCGACGCCAGGGTATTGATGCTGAACGCAGGAGTCAGACACCATGAACTCAATCAAAATCGTAGCGCTCGCGCTGATCGTGGCCGGTATCCTCGGGCTTGTCTACGGGGGCTTTAGCTACACCAAAGACACCACGGTGGTCAAAATTGGCACGCTCGAAATTTCCGCGAAGGAGAAGGAGACGGTCAACATTCCCCTGTGGGCTGGCATCGGGGCCATTGTGGTGGGTGGGCTCTTGCTGGTGATGGGCGGCAAGAAAGGCTGAGCGCCGCATGCCGACGAAGAAAACCCCTGAGCCTGCGGCAAAGCCCGCAAAGCCCAAGGCCGTTGGTGCGGTAAAAAGTGCCCGCCCGCCAGCGCAGCGCCGTGCCGCGCCCGTCAAACTCGCCCAGCCGTTTCTGCGCTTCTACCATTCTGCGGATCTGCGCAAAAAGACGCTGGCGGTGCTGGCGTTGATCGAAGGCGCACCCGATGCCACTGCCCACCGGGGCGCGTTGGCGGATGTGGTGATCGAGTTGATGAAGAGCGGGTTCGACGGCTACTTTCTCGCCCCGCTGAAGAAGGCCAAGGCGGGCTTCCTGATTGAGCAGTCCGCCAATGTGGGCCTGATGGGTGCGCAGCAGGTGATCGGGTCTGTCACCCGCAACATCATCGGCCGAATGGATGCGCCGCGACTGCTTTCGGTCTGCGGTTCCATTCGCGCATTCATGGTGTGACCGAACCGGTTGCGCGTTGCCGCGCCTGCTGCTTGTGCGGTCGGTTTTGTGCTGAAAATTCCAAATTGATAGCTGCTATCGCTTGTCCAGTAAGCGTTAGAGGCTTATTTGACCCATATGTTTGCCCTGCGCTGCGGCTGATGACCCGGGATCGAAGGGGGGATATTGCGGTGCATCAAAGACGAGTCTCGCTGCCATTATTTTCGTTATAACCAAGCGTATACTTCGCCTGTTTCTAACACTGCGGAGCACCGTCCCATGCGCCTCTCTTTTCTCCAACGCAGCCTTGCTGTCTGTCTTTTGGCTGGTTGTGCCGGTACCGTGATGGCGGGAGACTTGGTGGTATCGGCGGCGGCCAGCCTGACCAATGCTTTCAAGGACATTGCGCAGAGCTACGAGGCGCAGCACCCCGGCACCAAGGTGTTGCTGAACTTTGGCGCATCGGGCGCCTTGCTACAGCAGATGGCCAAAGGCGCGCCGGTGGATGTGTTTGCCTCGGCCGACCAGGAGACCATGGACAAGGCGCAAAAAGAGGGTTTGGTGCACGCTGCAGACCGCAAGGATTTTGTGCGCAACCGGCTGGTGCTCATCGTGCCGATGGACGCCAAGACCGTGCCCGCCCAGCTGACCGACCTGGCCCAGAGCGGCTTTGCCCGCGTGGCCATCGCCAACCCGGCCAGCGTGCCGGTGGGCCGCTACGCGCAAACCGCGCTGGAGGCGGCCAAGCTGTGGCCCGCCCTGCAGGCCAAGGCCGTGGGCACGCTCAACGTGCGCCAGTCGCTCGACTACGTGGCGCGCGGCGAGGTGGATGCCGGGTTTGTCTACGCGACGGACGCCGCCATCATGAAGGACAAGGTCAAGGTGGCCTTTGAGGTGCCGCTGGCAACCGCCATCCTCTACCCCATCGCCAAGACGGCGGCCAGCCGCAACGCGGCGGATGCCACTGCGTTCATCAACTACCTGGCCACGCCAGCGGCCCAAGCCATTTTGGGCAAGTACGGCTTTGCCAAGCCCTGAAGTGGGTTGTTGGCCTTCTCACTTCTTTGATTTGAACCATGGACGTCGCCTGGTCAGCCCTCAGCCTGTCGCTGCAAGTGGCGCTCTGGGCCACGCTGCTCAACCTGGTGCTGGGCATTGGCGTGGGCTACCTGCTGGCGCGCAAGCGCTTTGTGGGGCGCGACCTGCTCGATACCGTGCTGACCCTGCCGATGGTGATGCCGCCCACGGTGCTGGGCTACTACCTGTTGGTGCTGCTGGGGCGCAAGGGCTGGCTGGGCCAATGGCTGCAGGACACCTGGGGCATCAACCTGATTTTTTCTTTGCAGGGCGCGGTGATTGCGGCCACGGTGGTGGCGTTTCCGCTGGTGTTCAAACCGGCGCGTGCGGCGTTCGAGGCCATTGACGGCCAGATGGAAGAGGCCGGGCGCGTGCTGGGTGTTTCAGAAATCGGCATCTTTCTGCGCATTACGCTGCCCCTGGCCTGGCGCGGCATTCTGGCGGGTGTCTTGCTGGGTTTTGCGCGTGCACTGGGCGAGTTTGGTGCCACGCTGATGGTGGCGGGCAGCATTCCGGGCAAAACGCAAACCCTGTCGATCGCCGTGTACGAGGCCGTGCAGGCCGGGCAAGACGCCGTGGCCAATACGCTGGTGCTGATTACGTCGCTGGTGTGCATCGTCGTGCTGCTGGGCGCCGGGCGCCTGGCTCCGGGGCGCATTGCGCACCGCTCCTGAGGCAAAGCCATGCAGCTCGACATTGACATCCGCAAAACCCTGCGCTCGGGCCAGCGTGTGTTCCAGTTGAATGCGCGCTTCAGTGCGCAAGGCCAGCGCGTGGTGGTGGTGGGGCCGTCGGGGGCGGGCAAAAGCCTGCTGCTCAAGGCCATTGCCGGGCTGGTGCGGCCCGACAGCGGCCATGTGCGGCTTGATGGCCAGACCTTGTTTGACGCACGCACCCGTACCCACCTGGCACCGCAGGCGCGCAACGTGGCCTATCTGTTCCAGGACTACGCGCTGTTTCCGCACCTGAGCGTGCGCCAGAACATTGCCTTTGGCCTGGCGCGCGGCTGGCGCAATCCGCGCCAGGACCATGACAGCGCAGCGGTGGACTACTGGGTCGATGCTTTTCACCTGGGCGAGGTGGCGCACCAGGCGCCGCACGAACTCTCGGGCGGCCAGCGCCAGCGCACGGCCCTGGCCCGCGCGCTGGTGGCGCAGCCGCGTGCGCTGCTGCTCGACGAGCCCTTTGCCGCACTCGATCCGGTCCTGCGCATTACCCTGCGCGCCGAACTCGACGCCCTGCAGCGCCGCCTGCAGGTGCCCATGGTGCTCATCACCCACGACCCGCAGGACGTAGAGGTGTTTGGTGGGCAGGTGCTGCACATGCGCAATGGGGAAATCGAATCGCAAGAGTGCATGCAGGCGACATCCGCAGCGTAAAAATTTTTTAACTACCGTTGTATAAAAAAATACATAACGAAATGGAAACACCCATGGAAAACACGAAGCGCGATAGGTATTGCCACCCCTTTGGTGGGAAGAAAGCCGCAACCACAACAACCTGGGCACACACCCCTCCCCGGCTGCGGTTGCTAACGGCTTTGTTGCTGGCGGCTTTTGCGGCTGCACCTGTCGCCGCGCAAGACGGCAGCTTTCAGCTGGGCACGGTGGTGGTTACGGGCGCGACGCAAGGCGCAGAGCAGGGCGCCGAGCAGGTGCTGGGCAAGGATGCCATCCAGAAACGCAACGCCGACACCGTAGGCTCCGCCGTGGTGGCCTTGCCGGGTGCCAGCCTCTCGCGCAACAGCCGCAACGAGGACACGGTGTACCTGCGCGGTTTTGATTCGCGCCAGGTGCCGATGTTTGTCGATGGCGTGCCGCTGTATGTGCCTTACGACGGCTATGTGGACTTTGGGCGGTTCACCACGTTTGATCTGGCCGAGATCCGTGTGGCCACCAGTGGTGCATCGCTGCTTTATGGCCCCAACACGCTGGGCGGCGCGATCAACCTCGTCACGCGCAAGCCCGTGCGCGTTTTTGAAGGCGATGTGCGGCTGGGCGTGGGCTCGGGTTCCGAAAAAATGGGTGCGGTCAACCTCGGCACCCAGCAGGGTGCTTGGTACGCGCAGCTGGGCCTGTCGTACCTGGATGCCGACGGCTTTCCGCTGCCCAAGGGTTTCAAGGACTACAAGGCCAAGCCCACCGATACCGGCAGCCAGCGCGAAAACGCCTACCGCACCGACCAGCGCCTGTCGTTCAAAGTGGGCCTCACGCCCAATGCGACCGACGAATATGCGCTGGGCTACGTGCGCCAGGACGGCGAAAAAGGCAACCCGGTGTACACCGGCCAGTCCACCAGCGGCATCCGCTACTGGCAGTGGCCCTTCTGGGACAAGGACAGCGTGTACTTCATCAGCAGCACCCGCATCGGCCAGAACAATGTGCTCAAGGTCCGGGTGTTCCATGACACCTACAAGAACAGCATTCTTGCTTTCAGCAACGCCAGCTACACCACGCAGCTGAACAACACCAGCTTCCCCAGCGTGTACAACGACAGCTCCACCGGTGCATCGCTGGAGCTGGCCAACTACGCGCTCGCCAACCACGAGTTGCGCCTGGCCGTGCACCTCAAGGAGGACAAGCACAACGACTCCAACCCTTCGTCGCCCACCAAGAACTACCGCGACACCACCACGTCGCTGGCGGTAGAGGACAGCATTGCCCTGGCCAAAGACTGGCGCCTGCGCGTGGGCCTGTCGCACGACAAGCGCGATGCCAAAGAGGTGTATGACTGGCCCACCGGCTCAACCAGCGCCTCGAACGGCCTGGTCGAGTTGACCCGCTTGCTCGATGACCACGGCAGCGAGGCCTATGCCATTGCCTCGCACAAAACGCGCTTTCCCACCATTAAAGACCGCTATTCCGCCCGCATGGGCTCGGCCCTGCCCAACCCCGACCTCAAACCCGAGGTGGCCAACCACCTGGAGCTGGGCATCAAAGGATCGCCCTGGACCGGTGGCAAGGGCCAGGCGGCGGTGTTCTACAGCCGCATCACCGACCTGATGCAAAACGTCTATGTGGCGGCGCCGGTGGGCACCTGTGGCGCGGGCAGCAATACCTGTGCGCAATCGCAGAACGTGGGCCGGGCACGCCATGCGGGGCTGGAACTCTCGCTCGACCAGGCGTTGGCCAGCCAATGGACTTTGACGGGCGCCTACACCTACCTGGCCCGCCGCAACCTCAGCGACGCCAGCGTGCAGCTCACCGACACACCGCGCCACCGCCTGTACACGGCACTCACCTGGGCGCCCAGCGATGCCTGGGAGCTGCGCACCACACTGGAGACCGAGCAGGGCCGCAAGGTCGCTTTTGCGGGGTCGGGCAAAACCATCTACCGCGACCTGGCTGGCTTTGGGATTGTGGGTGTGAAGGCCACCTGGAAGCCGCGCAAAGACATGGCACTGGACTTTGGGGTGAGCAACCTCGGCGACAAGTGGTATGAGCTGTCGGATGGCTTCCCGCTGCCCGGGCGCACCTGGTTTGTTCGTGGCAGCTACCGCTTTTGAAAATGTATGTAGGACCCAAGCCATGCGCATCATCCAGCCTTCGCCCCTGGCCGCCATCGTGCACCCCGACCATCTTGGCGGTGTTGATAGCTTGCTCGCCGACTTCTGCCGCAGCCTCCAGGCCCAGGGCTGGTGCGTGGGCGGGGTGGTGCAGGCCAACCGGGTGCGCCCCGGGGGCGGCAAATGGATGCTGTTGCAGGACCTGCGCACCGGGGAGGAGTTTTCCATCTCGCAAGACCTGGGCGCGCAGTCGCAATCGTGCTGCATCGACCCTGCCGGTGTGGCGCAAGCCAGCGGTGCGCTGCGCCAGGCGCTGCGCGATCGGGTTGATCTGACCGTGGCCAACCGTTTTGGCGCGCTGGAGGCGGCGGGCGGTGGTTTTGCCGCCGAGCTGCTGGCGCTGATGGCGGACGAGCGCCCCCTGATGACCGTGGTAAGTGAGAAACATTTGTCCGCCTGGCGCCGCTTCACCGGCGGGTTGGGCGAAGAGTTGCCGCCCCGCGTTTCTTCGCTGCAAAGTTGGTTTTCCCTGGCCATCGACATGCAAAAGAGCCAAACGGCGATGGAGTGGGAGGAACGATGAAGCGACGCCTCCTTTTGCAATCGGGCCTGCCTTGGCTTGCCACTGCCTGGTGGGGTGTGCCCGCCTGGGCAGGCCCGGCGGGCAACACCATCGCAGCGAGCTTTGGAAAACTGCCACCGCCCGAGCGCGTGCGCCGGGTGTTTGCGGCAGGCGCCCCTGCGGGCGTGCTGCTGGCTGCGCTGGCCCCTGAAAAACTGGTGGGCTGGCCGCTGCAGTTGAGCGATGCCGCCCGCGGTCTGCTCGGTGCGCCGCTGCGCGATCTGCCGTTTGTGGGGCGCCTGGCAGGGCGTGGCAGTACCGTATCGCTGGAAACCTTGTTGCAGTTGCAGCCCGATGTGATCCTCGATTCGGGCACGGCCGACGCCACCTACATCTCGGCCGCGCAGCGCGTGACCGAGCAGACCGGCCTGCCCTGTGTGCTGGTTCACGGCCGTCTGGCCGTCCACCCAGCGCAGCTACGAGAAGTGGGTCAGCTGCTGGGCGTGCCCGAACGCGGCGAGCGTCTGGCCGCCTATGCCGACGCCACGCTGGCGCTGGCCGCCCAGGTCCGCGCCAGTGTGCCGCTGGCTGAGCGCCCGCGTGTGTACTTTGGCCGCAGCGCCGATGGGCTGGAGACCGGGCTGGAAGGCTCCATCAACCTGGAGCTGCTGGACTTTGCCGCAGGCCGCAACGTGGCCGCTGCCGTCGGCAAGGGCTCGCTCACCCGTGTATCGCTGGAGCAGATCCTGGGCTGGGACCCGGAGGTCATCGTCACCCAAGACCCTGCCTTTGCGTGCCGTGCCTTGACCGACCCGCTGTGGCAATCGCTCACTGCCGTGCGCAAGCGCCGCGTGCACTGCGCGCCCAGCCTGCCGTTTGGCTGGCTCGATGGTCCGCCCGGCGTGAACCGGCTCATCGGAGTGCACTGGCTGGTGCAACTGCTGCACCCCACACACCCGGCGGTGCGTGCGCTCGCACCTTTGCCCGTGGCTGTGCAGCGCTTTTACCGCCTGTTCTACGGCGCAGATCTGTCGCCGAAAGCGGTGGTGGCCTTGCTGGAAGGTACGGCGTGAAATTGATAAGAAATTGGCCTCTAGCGCTGATGTATCAAGCGCTATCAGCTATCAATTTGGTAGTTTTAAACCCATGACTGCCTGCGTGAAAGAAGCCCAGCAGGCGAGCGCCGCACTCTGCCCGCCCGCCCCGGCCATCTGGCTGCCCTGGGCCGTGGCGGGCGTGCTGCTGGCGGCCGTGGTGGTCGCCGCGTTTGCGCTCGGCAAGTTCCCCATGGCCCCGGCCGACCTGTTGCGCGCCGTGCTGGCGCGTATCACGGGGACGGAATCGGGCCTGTCGCCCGCCCAGGAAACCGTGGTCTGGAATATCCGCCTGCCGCGCGTTGCGGCCGGGTTGCTGGTGGGCGCGGGGCTGGCGGCAGCGGGTGCGGCCTACCAGGGCATGTTTCGCAACCCGCTGGTCTCGCCCGACATCCTGGGCGTGTCGGCCGGTGCCGGGTTGGGCGCGGTGCTGGGCATCTACCTGGGCCTGCCGCTGGCGGTGGTGCAGGCGCTGGCTTTTATCGGTGGGCTTCTGGCTGTGGGCACGGTGGTGGGCGTGGCGGGGCTGGTGCGGCGGCACGACCCGGTGCTGGTGCTGGTGCTCGCGGGCATTGCGGTGGGCGCACTGCTGGGCGCGGGCATTTCGCTCATCAAGATATTGGCCGACCCGACCACGCAACTGCCTTCCATCACCTTTTGGCTGCTGGGTGGCCTGAACGCCGTGACCACGGCCGACCTCGCGGTGACGGCGCCGGTCATGCTGGTGGGCCTGGTACCCATGGCGCTCTTGCGCTGGCGCATGAACCTGCTGAGCCTAGCCGACGAAGAAGCGCAGGCGCTGGGCATCTCCGTCGTGCGCCTGCGCCTGCTGCTGGTGGCGGCTGCCACTTTGAGCACGGCGGCGGCGGTGTCGCTGACCGGCATCATCGGCTGGATTGGCCTGGTGGTTCCCCATGTGGCGCGGCTGTTGGTGGGGCCCAACTTTGCGCGTCTGCTGCCCGCATCACTCTTGCTGGGCGGCGGTTTCTTGGTAGCCACCGACACACTGGCACGCACCGCTGCCAGCATCGAGCTGCCGCTGGGCATCCTCACGGCGCTGGTGGGCGCACCGTTCTTTTTGTTCTTGCTGGCGCGGCCGGGGCGGGGCGAATGAGCGCAGTGCCGAAAGCCAATCCCGCCACGTTGCCCGTGCTGGAAGCCTGCGCATTGGCCATCGGCCACGGCCAGCGCCGCGTGGGCACCGACCTGAGCTTTGCCATGGTCCCTGGGGAGGTGCTGTGTTTGTTGGGGCCCAACGGCAGCGGCAAGACCACCTTGTTCCGCACCCTGCTGGGCCTGCTGGCGCCGCTGGCGGGGGAGGTGCGTGTGTTGGGCGAGCCCGTGGCCGAGTGGCCCCGCAGTGCCTTTGCGCGCCATGTGGGCTATGTGCCGCAGGCGCACGCCGGCATCTTTCCGTACACGGTCGAAGACGTGGTGCTGATGGGCCGCGCCGCCCGCATTGGCCGTTTTGCAGCGCCCGCGCAGCAGGACCGTGAGCATGCCCTGCATTGCCTGCACACCCTCGGCATTGCCCACCTGCGCCAGCGCATCTACACCGCCATCAGCGGCGGCGAGCGCCAACTGGTGCTGATTGCCCGCGCGCTGGCGCAAGAGCCCGTGCTGCTGGTGATGGACGAACCCACCGCCAGCCTCGACTTTGGCAACCAGATCCGCGTGCTCGAACACATCGCCCAGCTGCGCCAGCAAGGCATGGCCGTACTTCTTTCAACACACCAGCCCGAGCACGCGCTGCGCATTGGCGATCGTATTGCCCTGCTTGGAGGCGGGCGGCTGGTGGCCATCGGCGCACCGACAAGCACAGCCACCCCAGAGCGCCTGGCGGCTTTGTATGGCGTGAGCGAACGCGCTGTGGCCGCGAGCTTGGTCGCCAGCCTGAACACCTCCCCACCATCACCATCCTTATGAGCCCTGTATGACCATCGAAGCCATCGACTTTGGCCGCCTCTACCGCGACCACCTGGCCACCACGGCCCGCACCCGCAAAACCGCCAGCGCATGGGACAGCCGCGCCGCCGGCATGGCCAGCAAGGCCCTGAACAGCCGCTATGCCGAGGAATTTGTGGCGCGCATGGATCTGCACGGCGCTGCCTCGCTGCTGGACGTGGGCTGCGGCCCCGGCACCATCGGTCTAGCCGTGGCCAACCGGCTGCAACGCGTGGTTGGCCTGGACTACAGCAGCGCCATGCTCGCCGCCATGCGCGCCAAGGCGGCGGAGATGCAGCTTGCCAACGTCGAAACCCTGCACTGCGCCTGGGAAGACGACTGGAGCGACGTGCCCGAGTGCGACATTGTGGTGGCCTCGCGCTCCACCACGGTCGAAGACATCGCCACCGCATTGGAGCAGTTGCACGCCAAGGCAAAGCTGCGCGTCTACCTCACACACCTGGTCGGTGGCCATTTCACCGACCCGGCCCTCCAGGCCGTCATCGGCCGCAGCGTGCCTTCGGTGCCCGACTACATCTACCTGATCAATCTGTTACACCGGATGGGCATCCACCCGCGCTTGGACTACATCGCGCATGAAAACCGCTTGGCTGATGCGGTGGACTTTGACGACTTTGCACGCCGCGTGGCCTGGTCTGCCGGGGGACTGAGTGCCGAGGAGACGGAGCGTCTCCGCGCTTGGTACCACCACGCCACGCCGCAAGAGCGCCAGGGAGAACCCATGCGCTGGGCCTTGCTTTCCTGGGAGAAAACACCATGCCGGAATTGACCCCGCCCGCTATGCCTGTTACGCCCGCTGCACCCGTCCGTGCACGCAGCCGCAGCCATGCTGCTGCGCGCCCCCCGGACCAAGACCCCGACCGCAGCATGTCGCCCCTGGGGGCCAAGCTGCTGGCCGAAGTTCATCTGGAAGTGCTCGATGCCCTGGGCGACGACGCTGTGCGCAGCCTGCGCATTGAGCGGGTGGTGGTGGGCGTGTTTTTCACGGGCGTGAAGCTGTCCAACGGTGTGGGCGGTTTGTGTGCCACGCCCGTCAAGGGCATTCCGCAGGCGGTGTGCTGCCCCAGCTCGGCCTTGGCCATGCCTTCGCCGGGCAAGCTGGTCGGGCGACATGCCGCGCAGATGCTGGACGACCTGTACCGCCCGCAAGACTTGCGCCGCGCCCTGGCCATTGCCACGCTCAACGCGCTGGCAGAGACCGTCTGGCAGCACAGCGGCCCACCCGCTGGCTGGGAGGTGCGCAGTGGCGATGCCTTTGACGCCCTGGACATTGCGCCGCAGCACCAGGTGGTGCTGGTGGGGGCCTTTCCGCCGTACCTGCGCGAGTTGCGCCGGCGCGCGCAGCCGTTTCGGGTGCTGGAGCTGGACATGTCCACACTCAAGGCCGAAGAGCTGCTGTTCCACGTCTCGGCCGATCAGGCGCCGCGCGCGCTGGCCCAGGCGAATGTTTTCATCACCACCGGCACCACGCTGGTGAACGGCACGCTGGACGGCCTGCTGGACTGGCTGCGCCCCGGTGTGCAGGCCGCCGTCGTCGGCCCGACCGCCACGCTGATGCCCGGCCCGTTTGCGCGCCGGGGCGTCACGGTGCTGGGCGGCACGCGCGTCACCCAGACCGATGCCTTGCTGGATGTGCTGGCCGAGGGCGGCTCGGGCTACCACTTCTTTGGTCGTTCGGTCGAGCGCGTGACGCTGTGCCGTATGCCCACCACACCGCATGGTGCAGGCCCAGCGCGCTGCGCCAGTGAATGAATCAATGTGTTTTTGAAAGGTGAAGTGATGCGTATCAACCAACGAGTAGGTCTGGCCGTTCTGGCCCTGGTTTTCAGTGCCGGGGCTGTGGCCGCCGACACCCTGCTGCTGGCCGCAGGCGCGGGCTACCGCAAGCCGGTGCTGGAGCTGCTGGAGACCTTCAGCAAAACCAGCGGCATCCGCGCCGAGGCAAGCTTTGGCAACATGAAGCAGGTCGAGACGCAGGCGCAGCAAAACCCTGACATCGCCTTCCTGGTAGGCGACCGGGTGTTTCTCGAACCCATGCAGTTGTCCGAGCGATTCGTACCTCTGGGCCAGGGCAAGCTGGTGCTGGTGGTCGCCAAGGGCCAGGGCATTGCCTCGCTGCAAGAGCTGCAGGAGCCGCGCTTTAAACGCATTGCGTTGCCCGACCGCAGCAAGGCGGTGTACGGCAAGGCAGCCACCACTTGTCTGCAGCGCCTGGGGTTGGCGCAGCCGCTGGCCGACAAGCTGCTGGAGGTGGCCACGGTGCCGCAGGTGAGCACCTACGTGGCCACGGGCGAAGTTGATGCCGGCTTTATCAACCTGACAGAAGCCTTGGCGCTGGGTGATCGCGTGGGCGCGCAGCTGGAGGCCCCGGCCAGTTGCTACGACCCGATTGAGCTGAGTGTGGGCGTGCTCAAGGAGCGCGGCGACAGTGCCGCAGCGCGTGCCTTTATCGACTACCTGGCCACGCCCGCTGCGCGCAGCGTGCTGCAGCGCCACGGCCTGTAAGTGCACAGCCGGAGCGCAGAGGCAGGGGTCGCGTGGTGAGCGGCTGCCCCAGCACGCCCCTGCCGCTGACGTTCAGCGTGGTGGGCTGGAGCATGGTCTTGCAACTGCTGATCGGGGGCGGGCTGGCATGGCTGCTGGCACGGCGCAAATTTGCCGGGCGCGGCGTGCTCGACGCTCTGGTGACGCTGCCACTGGTGTTTCCGCCGATCGTGCTGGGCTATGGGCTGCTGCTGTTGCTCGGTCGCCAGGGCTGGCTGGCGCAGTGGCTGCCCGACATGCTGCGCCCCGACATTGTGTTCACGCAGACCGGGCTGGTCATCGCGGCCTTCATTGCCGGGCTGCCGTTGATGGTCAAGCCTGCGCAGTCGGCCTTTGCCGGCGTGTCGCCGCGCCTGCGCGAGGCCGCGGCCACGCTGGGGCACCGGCCGTGGTCGGTGTTCTGGCGCGTGGATTTGCCGCTGGCGCGGCGTGGTGTCGCCGCCGGATTGATTTTGGCCGGCGGGCGCGGCCTGGGTGAGGTGGGGTTGTCGCTGATGCTGGGCGGCAACATCGGCGGGCGCACCGAAACGCTGTCGCTGGCCATCTACAACCATGTGCTGGACGGAAACCTGACCTGCGCCAACACACTGTCACTGTGGCTGGCGGGCATTGCGCTGCTGGCTTTTGTCTTGTTACGCCGTTTGGGAGCCTTATGAATTCGGTTTTTTTTGACAACGCCACCATCGACGCCTGGATTGCCGAAGACTGGCCTACCATGGCACGGCCAAGGCAGATGAGGCGCTGTTCGTAGCCGCGTATCTGGCCGGCAAATGGCAACTGCCCCTGACGGTGCTCGTCGTTCAGGAGGGGGAGGAGGCCGCGGCCACCCTGGCCCAGGCGCAGCG
>JAPKHH010000055.1:0-21628 GCA_026647025.1 Giesbergeria sp. | reverse complement strand
GGGCTTTCATGCGGTGCCTCTCTTTCATGGTGCAGACCCGGTCCAGTTTAGGCGCCCCGTGCCGTTCGCGAAAGGGTAGGACGGAAACGCGCATCCACCCTGCCGACGAAAGGAATCAGCGGCGGAACTTGCCGCTGATGCCGATGATGGACAGGTCTGCAAAGTCCAGTCCGGTGTGGTCGTCCGGGCCGTAGGACACTTCGAGGCCGCCCAGGTCAAACTTCTTCAGGCCTTCCAGCGCGGCATGGATCTTGTCGCGGCTGGGCTTGGGGCCGGCGCGGCGCAGGCCTTCGACCAACACCTTGGCGGCGGCAAAGCCTTCGAGCATGGCGGGGCTGATCTCGGTCTGGCCCTTGGCCTTGGCGAGTTCCTGCGCCTCCTTCACCATGCCATAGGCGATGGCGCGTTCGTTGGGGAAGACCTGTGTCACGACCACGCCGCGTGCATGTTCGCCCAGGCTCTTGATGAAGCCGCCCGAGGCATTGTTCGACAGGGTCACGATCTGTGCGGAAGAACCTGCTGCACGCAGGGCAGCGCCCGCTTCCACCACAGCAGCACCCGAGGCGACCAGGAGCACGGCCTGGGCGTCCGCCGCGACCATCTTGGCCACGATGGGGGCAAAGTCGGGCTTGGCGCGGTTGAATTTTTCGAGTACGGCGGGTTTCAGCTTGCTGGCTTCCAGACCCTTCTGGGCCCCGGCCACGCCGTCGGCGCCAAAGCTGTCGTCCGAGTACACCAGGGCAATCCGCGTGATGCCCATCGAGGCCAGATGGGTCATGGCCTTTTCGGCCTCGCGCTGGTAGGTGGCGCGCACGTTGAAGATGTATTTGGACACCGGCTCGTGCAGCACCATGGCGCCCGTCGAGGGTGCCACCAGCACCACACCGTATTTTTCCAGCAGGGGAATCATGGCCTGGGTGTGGGGAGTGCCCCGGGTCAGGAACATGGCCGACACATTGTTTTCTTCGATCAGCTTGCGGGCGTTTTCAGCGGCCAGCTTGGGGTCGAACTTGTCGTCCAGGGAAATGAGTTCCAGTTTTTGTCCGTTCACGCCGCCCTTGGCATTGACGGCCTGGATGTACAGCTGGGCGCCGTCAGTAATTTCCTTGACACCGGCGGCGACCTGCCCGGTAAAACCGGCGGTCTGCCCGATCAGGATCTGGGCATGGCTTGCGGTGCACAGACCCAGCGCCAGGGCAGCGCTTGCCCACAGTATTGACCATTTTTTCATGGAGAGGTACTTGCGTGAACGAAAGGCGCGAGTCTAAACCGTGGCTTTAATGGGCGTGTTGTGGCCAGTGTTCGTTGTGGCGCGAGCTGGCGCATTTTCCGGGGTAATCCATACATTGCAGCAGGCCTGTGGCTTGCTCCCTGGGAGCCTGGCGCACTTGGAAATCGTCGGCTGCAAATCGGCCGCAGCGGTCCATTTTTGACCGTCTTTTTGCCCCATAGCCGGGCTATGGGGCTGCAAATCCGGCAAAAACTGTCCTCGCTGGGGCCAATTCTCGCTTTCGACGCTCCAAGTCCGACAGGCTCCTAGAATGTTTGGCCTCACCCCCGAAAGACCGCTCCATGACCCAGGGACAGATCCGCATCCGCGGCGCGCGACAGCACAACCTCAAGAACCTGGACCTGGACATCCGTACCGGTGAACTCACGGTGGTCACCGGCCCCAGCGGCTCGGGCAAGTCCAGCCTGGTGTTCGACACCCTGTACGCCGAGGGCCAGCGCCGCTATGTGGAAACCTTCAGTGCCTATGCGCGGCAGTTTCTCGACCGCATGGACAAGCCCGCCGTGGACAAGGTGGAGGGCGTGCCTCCGGCCATCGCCATCGACCAGACCAACCCGGTGCGCAGTTCGCGCTCGACCGTGGGCACGATGACGGAGCTGAACGACCACCTCAAGCTGCTGTTTGCGCGGGCCGCCCAGCTGTTTGACCGCCAGACCGCCCAGCCTGTGCGGCACGACTCGCCCGAGAGCATTTACGCTGAAATCCAGCAGCGCGCCCTGGCAGACGATCCGCGCCTGGTGGTGACTTTTCCGGTCGAGTTGCCCGCGCACACCAGCGCGGAACAACTGGCGCAGTGGCTGCTGGCCAGTGGCTTTACCAAGATCCAGGCAGAGCGTGACGTCGAGGGCGTGACGAGCGCGGCGCCGGGCCGCCCCAAGCAAGCGAGCGCCCCCTCGGGGAGCGTGGGGGCCGTCAAGATCCTCGACGTCGTGGCGGACCGATTCCGTATCGGCACGGTGGAGAGGGCGCGCGCCATCGAGGCGATTGAAGTGGCCCTCAAGCGCGGCAGTGGGCGCATGAACGTGTACCGGCTCAGGGATGAAGAGGCCCCCGAGGTGTGGAAATTTTCCACCGGCCTGCACTGCCCCGACAGCGATCTGCGCTACAGCGAGCCGCTGCCTTCCATGTTCTCGTTCAATTCTGCCGCGGGCGCCTGCGACACCTGCCGGGGTTTTGGCCGCGTGATCGGGGTGGACTACGGCCTGGTGATCCCCGACGAGAAGAAGACGCTGCGCTCGGGCGCCATCAAGGCCATCCAGACGCCCGCCTGGAAAGAGTGCCAGGATGACCTGATGCGCCATGCCGAAACCGCCGGCATCCCGCGCGATACCTCGTGGCACCGGCTGACCCCCGAGCAAAAGCACTGGGTGATCGAGGGCTCGCCCCACTGGAACGGCAAGTGGAACCAGCAGTGGTACGGCATCCGGCGCTTCTTCGAATACCTGGAGACCAAGGCCTACAAGATGCACATCCGCGTGCTGCTGTCCAAGTACCGCAGCTACACGCCGTGCCCGGTGTGTGCGGGGGCGCGCCTCAAGACCGAGAGCCTGCTCTGGCGCATCGGCAGCAAAGAGAACGCCGACGCCGTGCTGGACCCCGCGAAGCGTTTCATGCCCCAGGGCGTGCAGTGGACGCGCGCGCAGCTCGAGCAGCTGCCCGGCCTGTGCCTGCACGACCTGATGTTGCTGCCCATCGACCGCCTGCGCCAGTTTTTTGAGCGCATGGCCGCGGGTGCGGGTGTGTTGGATACTCCTGAAACAATAGCTGATAGCGCTCTATCTACGGGCGTTAAAGGCCATTTTTATAGAGAAAGCACCGCCGCCACGGGAGAAGTCCAGGCACTCAAGCTCCTGCACGAGGAGATCGGCACGCGCCTGAAATACCTCAGCGATGTGGGCATCGGCTACCTCACGCTGGACCGGCAAAGCCGCACGCTTTCGGGGGGCGAGGTGCAGCGTATCAACCTCACCACGGCGCTGGGAACTTCGCTGGTCAACACCTTGTTTGTGCTGGACGAGCCCAGCATCGGCCTGCACCCGCGCGACATGCACCGCATCACCCAGGCCATGCTGCGCCTGCGCGATGCGGGCAACACCCTGGTGGTGGTGGAGCACGACCCGGCCGTCATGCTGGCGGCCGACCGCGTGCTCGACTTTGGCCCCGGCCCCGGCGAGCGCGGCGGGCATATCGTGTTCGATGGCACGCCCGACGCGCTGCGCAGCGCCGATACGCTGACCGGCCAGTACCTGGGCGGGCGCAAACACGTCGGCCAGCCCTTTGCGCGCCGGGTGACGGATGCCACGCCGCGCCTCATCCTCGAAGGCGCGCGCGAGCACAACCTGCAGAACGTGTCGGTCGAATTCCCGCTGCAGCGCCTGGTCACCGTGACGGGTGTCAGCGGCTCGGGCAAGTCCAGCCTGGTCCAGGACGTGCTGGCCCCGGCGCTCATGCGCCACTTTGGCAAGGCCACCGACACCCCGGGCGTACACGACCGGCTGCTGGGCGCCGACCACCTGAGCGATGTGGTGTTTGTCGACCAGTCGCCCATTGGCAAGACGGCGCGCTCCAACCCCGTCAGCTACGTGGGTGCGTGGGATGCCGTGCGGGAACTGTTCGCCTTGGCGCCGCTGGCCCGCCAGCGCGGCTACACCCAGACCAAGTTCAGCTTCAACAATGGCGACGGGCGCTGCCCCACCTGCGGGGGATCGGGCTTCGAGCATGTGGAGATGCAGTTCCTCAGCGATGTCTACCTGCGCTGCCCGGATTGCGACGGCAAGCGCTACCGCCCCGAGATTCTTGAAATCACCATCGAGCGCGACGCGCGCCGCCTGAATGTGGCCGATGTGCTGGACCTGACCGTGAGCGAGGCCGTGGCGCTGTTTGCAGGCGACCGCGATGTGCTGCGCGCGCTGCAGCCCATCGTGGATGTGGGGCTGGAATACGTCAAGCTCGGCCAGCCCGTGCCCACCTTGTCGGGTGGCGAGGCCCAGCGCCTCAAGCTGGCCGGTTTTCTGGCCGAGGCGGCGCGCTCGCAGTCCAGGTCGCGCCAGACGCTGGCGCGCAAGGGCACGCTGTTTCTGTTCGACGAGCCCACCACGGGGCTGCACTTTGACGACATCGCCAAGCTGATGCGCGCCTTTGGGCGGCTGCTGGACGCCGGGCATTCACTCATCGTCATTGAGCACAACCTGGACGTGATTGGTGCCAGCGACTGGCTGATCGACCTCGGCCCCGAGGGCGGCGAGGCCGGGGGCTGTGTGGTGGCCGAGGGGGCGCCCGCCGAAGTGCGCGAGCACCCCCACTCGCACACGGGCGCCGCCCTGCGCGACTATGCCGATGCCATTGGCGCCACCGGGGCAGGGCGCCATGCCGTGCGCGAGAACGCATTGTTGCTATCGAATAAAGAGCTAAAGGCGCTTGATGGTAAAGCGCAAAAGGCCAAAAACAGCATAGAAATCATCAACGCCCGCGAGCACAACCTGCGCTCCTTGAGCGTGGAGATCCCGCGCGGCCAGTTCAATGTCATCACCGGCGTCAGCGGTTCGGGCAAGTCCACGCTGGCGTTCGACATCCTGTTCAACGAAGGCCAGCGCCGCTACCTCGAATCCCTCAATGCCTATGCGCGCTCCATCGTGCAACCGGCCGGGCGGCCCGAGGTGGATGCGGTGTACGGCATTCCGCCCACGGTGGCCATCGAGCAGCGCCTGAGCCGGGGCGGGCGCAAGAGCACCGTGGGCACCACCACCGAGGTCTGGCACTACCTGCGGCTGCTCTACGTCAAGCTGGGGGTGCAGCACTGCACGCGCGATGGTGCGGCGGTGCAACCGCAAACGCCCGACGGCATTGCCGCGCAGTTGCTGAAAAACTTCCGGGGACAGCACATCGGCCTGCTGGCGCCCCTGGTGGTGGCGCGCAAGGGCGTCTACACCGAGCTGGCCGACTGGGCGCGCCCGCGCGGCCATACCCACCTGCGTGTGGACGGCGAGTTTCTGCCCACCAGCGGCTTCCCGCGCCTGGACCGTTTCAAGGAGCACTCCATCGAGCTGCCCGTGATGAGCCTGGACGTCTCGCCCGCCAACGAGCCGCTGCTGCGCACGGCGCTGGCGCAGGCGCTCACGCACGGCAAGGGCGTGGTGCAGGTGCTCTCGCACCTGGACGGCCTGCGCGAAGCCATGGCGGCGGGTGCCTCCACGGCAGGCATCGGGCGTGTGCAGACGTTCTCGGCCAAACGCGCCTGCCCGGTGTGCAGTACCAGTTATGCCGAGCTGGACCCGCGCCTGTTCTCCTACAACAGCAAGCACGGCTGGTGCCCCGACTGCGTGGGCACGGGCGTCAAGCTGACCAAGGAGCAGCGCAAGGTGTTCGATGATTCGGTGCTGGCCGACGACCAGAAAGGCCGTGAGCAAACTTTTGCCGAGCCCGAGGTGGACGACGTGCAGGATGCCGCCTGCCCCACCTGCGAAGGCACGCGCCTCAATGCCACGGCACGCGCCGTGCGTTTTGGCGCCGATGCGGCCACGGGCCACCCGGGCTGGGCCATCACGGATATTGCGCGCCTGTCGGTCAGCGACATCCGCGCCTGGGTGCAGCAACTGGCGCTGAGCTGGCGCGAGGCAGAGATCGCACGCGATCTGATCCCCGAGATCAAGGGCCGCCTCGCATTTCTGGAAGAAGTGGGTCTGGGCTACCTCACCCTCGACCGGGGCGCGCCCACGCTCAGCGGTGGCGAGGCCCAGCGCATCCGCCTGGCCGCGCAGCTGGGCAGCAACCTGCAGGGCGTGTGCTACGTGCTCGACGAGCCCACGATTGGTCTGCATGCGCGCGACAACCAGATCTTGCTGCGCGCCCTGCACCAGCTCAGCAGCAAGGGCAACACCCTGGTGGTGGTGGAGCACGACGAAGACACCATCCGCGCGGCCGACCATGTGATCGACATCGGCCCCGGTGCCGGAAAGCGCGGCGGTACGCTGGTAGCGCATGGCACGGTGCAGGACGTGACCGCTGCCGAGCATTCGCAAACGGGCCGCTACCTGCTGCACGCCATGCGCCATCCGCTGCAATTGCGCCGCGCGGTTTCACCACCCCTCTCCCCTCGCGGGAGAGGGGCCGGGGGAGAGGGGGTGCACGCAGGAGACGCAGCGCTTGATCTCCCCCTCTCACCCACCCTCTCCCGCGAGGAGAAAGGGAGTGAAGCCATGGCGCAGCCGTGGCTCACCGTGCTGGGCGCACAGTTGCACAACCTGCAGAACGTCACCGCCCGCGTGCCGCTGCAGCGCCTGGTGGCGGTGACGGGCGTGAGCGGCTCGGGCAAATCCACGCTGGCGCGCGACGTGCTGCTGGCCAACGTGCAGGCCTGGGTGCAGCAGCGCAGTACCAAGGCCGGGCGCGATGCCATGGATGCCGGGAAGGCGCCGCCGCTGGTGGGCTGTACCGGTTTGCAGGGCTTCGAAACCATCGACCGCGTGCTCGAAGTGGACCAGACGCCGATTGGCAAAACGCCGCGCAGCTGCCCCGCCACCTACATTGGTTTCTGGGACACGGTGCGCAAGCTGTTCGCCGAAACCCTGGAGGCCAAGGCGCGCGGCTATGCCGCAGGGCGCTTCTCCTTCAACACCGGCGCGGGCCGCTGCGCCACCTGCGAGGGCCAGGGCATCCGCACCATTGCCATGAGCTTTCTGCCCGACGTGAAAGTGCCCTGCGAAGCCTGCCATGGCGCGCGCTTCAACCCCGAGACGCTGGCTGTGACCTGGCGCGGCAAGAGCATTGGCGACGTGCTGCAGATGGAGGTGGACGAGGCGGTGGCATTTTTTGCCAGCATGCCCGCCATTGCCCACCCGCTGCAACTGCTCAAGGACGTGGGCCTGGGCTACCTCACGCTGGGCCAGCCCAGCCCCACACTGAGCGGCGGCGAGGCGCAGCGCATCAAGCTGGTGACCGAACTCACCAAGGTGCGCGACGAAGTGGGGCGGCGTGGCCAGAAGGCGCCGCACACCTTCTATGTGCTCGATGAGCCCACCGTGGGCCTGCACATGGCCGATGTGGACAAGCTGATCCGCGTGCTGCACCGGCTGGTCGATGGCGGGCACAGCGTGGTGGTGATCGAGCACGATCTCGACGTCATCGCCGAGGCCGACTGGGTCATCGACCTGGGCCCCGAAGGTGGGCGAGAAGGAGGGCGCATCGTGGCCGCTGATACGCCGGAGGGCGTGGTGCAGCGGGGCACGCATACCGGCGTGGCGCTGGCGCCGGTGCTGGCGCGCTGAGCGGGCGGCTCCAGCGCGCCTTTTGGGACGGCCGAGCAGCGGCAGCTTTTTGGCGGAGTGATGCGCCGTGGGTGCTTCAAAAACAATAGCTGCTTGCGCTTTACCAGTAAGCGCTAGAAGGCTTTTTATTGAAACTTTTCGCCCGCCGGAAAGCGGGAGGTTTTCAGTCCGCCTGTGGTGCAAAGCGCCGCTGGAAGTCGGCGATCAGCCCGTTGAGGACCAAGGGATCGGTGCAGCTGTGGTGCATCCGCACTGCCAGCGGAATCAGCGTGCGCCCACCTTCGGCGTAACGCTGGCCAAAATAGAAACTGCTCTGCCCCAGCGACTGGTCCGCCCTCCAGTGCAGCGTCAGGCCGGAAAACCGCAGATGGGGCAAGTTGCCCATGAAATGCGCGAGGCCATAGGTCTCACTGGTGCAGGGCGGCAAGCCTTCGGGCGAGCGCGCCTGGGCAAGCAGGTGTTGGTAATTTTTCAGGAAGGTGGGCCAATCCTGTTGGTAGACATTTTCCAGAACCAGGTCTCGAAACCGCATGTCGCCGCCGACGGCCACGGGGATAAAAATCGGCGGATTGCGCACCACATACCAGCCACCCTGCACGTGGCGCAGGTTGAACGAGGGGTGTTGCGCCAAGGTCTGCGCCAGGTGCCAGACCAGAAAGGCAAAAAAAGTCGCCTGTTCTCCTTCCTGTGATCGTCCCTGGTATTGGGCAAAGGCGTCGCTGACATCGAGCTGCAAGGTCAGGTCGATATGCGGGTTCTGCAGCACCGGTTCGCTGAAGAACGGCAGCGACCAACCCAACCACCCTGGCAATGCGGCGGGGTCAATCGGTTGCGGAAGATACGACGCGGGAATGGGGCGCATGGGGGCAGATCGTGCAAGGTGAGAAGTGCATTCTCACCGGAGGGCCCGCCTGCGGGCCCAGGCACCTGCCTACAGCACCGCGAACAGCTTGTCGCGCAACTCGGGCAGGCGTTTCTTGCCGGTGCTGTTGGTCTCCAGGGCGTGTGCCCAGGCGGGATACACCTTGCGCAGGGCCTCGCTGCTCTGGCAGGCGTGGATGGATTCCAGCAGCGAGATGCGGTTGTGGTGCCCGAAGATGTTGTTGACCGTGTTGGTCATGAAGTTGCGCGCCATCTCCAGCTCCTTGGCGTCGCGGGTGTCTGCGGCGGGCAGGCGGACGAGATCGTCTTCGAACGGGTCATGCGGGTGGCTGGCCGCCGCTGCGGCGGGCGCGGGTGCGGGTGCTGCTGCCGCAGTTGCGACAGCGGCAATGCATTCGCGTGTCAGCAGTTCGGTGAGGTGCACCTCGATGTCGTTGCCGGGCACAAAGGCCGCCAGATCCTTGCCGCTGCGATGCCCGTCCACCAGCACCAGCACGCGCCTCGCCAGAGGCGTCAGACCCAGCGCACGGGACTGGATCTCTTGTTGGCCCTGGGCTGTCTTGGCGTAAATGCGGGAGAGCAGGGAGGTAGGTAGATCGGGCATGGGGAATCGCAGACGCTTTCAATCATGAGGCAAACCAAGATGTCACATAGTGTTTCGGCATCGTGGGCTTGCGCCATTAGGGATTTCACCGAGGGTTGTCGTAACAGTCACCACAGCCCGAATCGGTGTTTTCCCTTGAGTGCCCTGCTCATTCGATGGTTTGGGGAATTTCATCAGTTCGCTGTAAGGAAGCGTGAACACAGTCGCTTACGCAATCCGATGGCACTGCCTGCGGAATGCGCAGGGGCAGTGCTTTTTGCGCTGTGGTTCTGTTCTCACACAAGAGGGGATTTCATGAAGGAAGACAAAAGCAGTCACGCCTACTGGAAAGCCACGCTCGGCCTGCTGACCAAGATTCTCATCATCTGGTTTGTAGTGTCGTTTGGCGCGGGGATTCTGTTCGTCGATCTGCTCAACAACATCAAGCTGGGCGGCTATCCGCTTGGGTTCTGGTTTGCACAACAGGGCTCTATCTACATCTTCATTGCGCTGATTTTTTATTACGCCAAGAAGATGGGTGACATTGACCGCCAGTTCGACGTACACGAAGACTGAGGACTGAATCATGGATCTGCAAACAACTATTTACCTGTTCGTCGGTGCGAGCTT
This sequence comes from Giesbergeria sp., assembly GCA_026647025.1. Lineage (GTDB taxonomy): Bacteria > Pseudomonadota > Gammaproteobacteria > Burkholderiales > Burkholderiaceae_C > Simplicispira. Next base: position 11,979 of record JAPKHH010000055.1, on the reverse strand, counting down.
TGCGCTCTACATCGGCATTGCGATCTGGGCCCGTGCCGGATCGACCAGCGAGTTCTACGCGGCCGGCGGCAGCGTGCACCCCATCACCAACGGCATGGCCACGGCCGCCGACTGGATGAGTGCCGCGTCGTTCATCTCCATGGCGGGCCTGATCTCCAACATGGGTTACGGCGGCGGCCTGTTCCTGATGGGCTGGACCGGCGGCTACGTGCTGCTGGCCATGCTGCTCGCGCCCTACCTGCGCAAGTTCGGCAAGTTCACGGTGCCGCAATTCATTGGTGATCGCTTCTACTCCAAGAGCGCCAGCACTGTGGCTGTGGTCTGCCTGCTGGTGGCGTCGCTCACCTACATCATCGGTCAGATGACTGGTGTGGGCGTGGCGTTCTCGCGCTTCCTGGGCGTCTCCAGCGACACCGGCATCTACGTCGGCATGGCCATCGTGTTCGCCTACGCCGTGTTCGGCGGCATGAAGGGCATCACCTACACCCAGGTGGCGCAGTACATCGTGCTGATCCTGGCCTATACCGTGCCTGCCGTGTTCATCTCGCTGCAGCTCACCGGCAACCCGATCCCCCAGCTGGGCCTGGGCTCCAATTTGGTGGGCCACGATGTGTCGCTGCTGGCTACGCTCGACAAGGTCGTCACCGATCTGGGCTTCGGCAAGTACACCACGCAACTGCCGGGTAGTTCGCTGAACATGTTCATGTACACCATGTCGCTGATGATCGGTACCGCCGGTCTGCCGCACGTCATCATGCGATTCTTTACCGTGCCTTCGGTGAAGGACGCACGCAGCTCGGCTGGCTGGGCCCTGATCTTCATCGCCATCCTGTACACCACGGCGCCTGCCGTGGCGGCCATGGCCAAGACCAACCTGATTCGCACGATCACGCCCGGCGTGGTGATGCAGAATGCCGATCCGTTTGGCGCGGACGCCAGCATCAAGTACGAAGAGCGTCCCGACTGGATGAAGCGCTGGGAAAAGACCGGCCTGCTGAAGTTCACCGACAAGAACGGTGACGGCCGCATCCAGTACTACAACGACAAGACCAAGAATGCTGCCGTGACCGAAAAGGCCGCTGCTGCAGGCTGGAAGGGCAACGAGCTGGACGTCAACGCCGACATCATCGTGCTGGCCAACCCGGAAATCGCGCTGCTGCCCAACTGGGTGATCGCGCTGGTGGCTGCGGGTGGTCTGGCTGCTGCCTTGTCGACGGCTGCCGGTTTGCTGATGGCCATCTCCTCGGCCGTGTCGCATGACCTGGTCAAGGGCGTGTTCAACCCCAACATCAGCGAGAAGAACGAGCTGCTGGCGGGCAAGATGTCCATGGCTGTGGCCATCGTGGTGGCAGGCTACCTGGGTCTGAACCCGCCGGGCTTTGCGGCCGGTACCGTGGCCCTGGCCTTCGGTATTGCCGCCAGCTCGCTGTTCCCCGCCATCATGATGGGTATTTTCAGCAAGAAGATGAACAAGGAAGGCGCCATGGCCGGCATGCTGGCAGGCCTGTTCTTCACCCTGTTCTATGTGTTCGCACACAAGGGCCTGTTCTTCATCAAGGGCACAGAGTACCTGGGCCTGATCGGCGGCGCGAACAGCTTCTTCGGCATCACGCCGGAAGCCATCGGTGCCGTCGGTGCGTTGGTGAACTTTGCGGTGGCTTTCCTGGTGGACAAGGTGACGGCACCTCCACCAGCGCACATCCAGGCCATGGTGGAAGCCGTGCGTATCCCGCGCGGCTCCAAGCTGGTCGATGGCGCGCACTAAGGCTTCGGCCACGGTGTAGAACCGACTGCCGCCGCGCCCGCGCAGCGGCAGTCACAATAGGGGCCCTGTCGGCTGTGCTGGCAGGGCCTTTTTGACTGAATCTTCCGGGGACGCCAGCATGCTGGCGGGCCACCGGATCTGGGAGCCCTGCATGGTTTTTGATGTCAGCGTCGCCTTGACGTGGATTCTGTATCTGGCGCTGTTTCCCATGGCGTTTTTCTGGTTTCGCCGGGCCTGGCGCATCGTGGTGCGGCGGGATTTTTCCGAGGTGGCGCTCAAGCGTGGTGAATCCCCCCCCAACCCCGAAAAATACGCACCCTATGCCGTGGCGATCAATCTCGTGGCGGGCGCCGTCGCGGCAGTCGTGATCGTGACCGTTGCGCTGGGCCTGTTCGACTACAACACCTGGACGGCCATGGCCGGCAGCACCATCTGGTGCAAATTTTTCCTCGATTTCGCCCTGTCGCGCCAGGCGCACAACACCTTCGCCAAGGGCAAGGCCAAGGCGCAGTCCAAAGGCTGAATCCCGACCTGCGGCCCTGCACGTAAGACCTTGGTAAGTGCGGGGCGCACAATGGCAGCAGGGAGGCGCTTAGACCTTCTTGCCAGGAGACCATCGTGCTCAAAGGACTCGGCTCCCAACGCCTGGTGGCCCTGTTTGCCGTCGGCTGGTTGCTGTTCAATTTCCCGTTGCTGGGCCTGTGGGACCACGATGTGGTGCTGTGGGGAATTCCGCTGTTCCCGCTGGCCTTGTTGTGGCTCTGGGGCGGCATCATCGCGGCGCTGGCCTGGCTGATGGAGCGTCCGCAGGACCGCTTCGATGAGCGCCCGGATGAGCGCGCAGTCCTTGCGCCGCCGCCCGAGGACCAGGGCGGCCCTTCCTCCAGACCCTAGCCATGCTGTCGCCTTTTCTGGTCATTGCGGCGTCCTTTGCCTACCTGCTGCTGCTGTTTGCCGTGGCGTACTGGGCCGACCGCCGTGCGCAGCAAGGCCGCTCCGTCATTGCCAACCCCTGGGTCTATGCGCTTTCGCTGGCGGTGTACTGCACGGCCTGGACCTACTTTGGCAGTGTGGGGCGGGCGGCCTCGGGCGGTGTCTGGTTTTTGCCCATCTACCTGGGCCCCACGCTGGTCATGGTGCTGGGCTGGATCGTGCTGCGCAAGATGATCCGGATTGCCAAGACCTACCGCATCACGTCGATTGCCGATTTCATTGCCAGCCGCTACGGCAAAAGCCCGCTGCTGGCAGGCCTGGTGACCCTGATCGCGGTCGTGGGCATCGTGCCCTACATCGCCCTGCAGCTCAAGGCGGTCTCGGCCGGGTACAGCCTGCTGACGGCCACCGAGGGGGCCGCCGCCGCATTGCCCTTGCACTGGAGCCGGGACAGCGCCTTCTATGTGGCGCTGGTGCTGGCTGGTTTTGCCATGGTGTTCGGTGCACGGCATCTGGACACCACGGAGCGGCACGAGGGCATGGTGGCGGCCATCGCCTTCGAATCGGTGGTCAAGCTGGTGGCATTCCTGTCGGTTGGCTTCTTTGTGGTCTACAGCCTGTTCGATGGTCTGGGTGACCTGTTTGCCCGCGCGCAAGCCGTGCCGGAGCTGCGGCAACTGCTGCGCCTGGAGCAGGGAGGGCAGTTTGCCTGGGCGCAGTGGTTCGGGCTGACCGTGCTGTCCATGTTTTCGGTGGTGTTTCTGCCCCGCCAGTTCCAGGTCATGGTGGTGGAGAACGTGCGCGAGACCCACCTGCGCCGCGCCGTCTGGGTGTTTCCCCTGTACCTGTTGCTCATCAACCTGTTTGTGCTGCCCATTGCACTGGGCGGCCTGCTGTACTTTGGTTCGGGCCAGGCCAATGCCGAAAATTTTGTGCTGTCGCTGCCCCTGGCCGCCGGGCAGAACGCGCTGGCGCTGTTTGCCTTTGTAGGGGGCTTGTCTGCGGCCACGGGCATGGTCATCGTGGAGACCGTGGCGGTGTCCATCATGGTCAGCAACGAACTGGTGCTGCCCCTGCTGCTGCGCTGGCGCCACCTGCGCAGCAGCGAAGGGCAAGACCTCTCGCGTGTGCTGCTGGGCATCCGGCGCGCCGCCATTCTGGGAGTGCTGGTGCTGGGCTACGTGTACTTTCACCTGGCGGGGGAGGCGTATGCGCTGGTGAGTATCGGGCTCATCAGTTTTGCAGCGGTGGCGCAGTTTGCGCCGGTGGTCCTGGGCGGCATGTACTGGAAGGGTGGCACCCGGCAGGGCGCGCTGGCGGGCTTGCTGGCGGGGTTCTTGATGTGGGCCTACACCCTCATGCTGCCGTCGATTGCCAAGTCGGGCTGGCTGGCGACGGATTTCATCGCCCAAGGGCCCTGGGGGCTGACCTGGCTGCGGCCTGAGCATCTGCTGGGTTTGCAGGGGTTTGATGGCCTCACGCATTCGCTGTTCTGGAGCATGCTGGTCAATGCCGTGGCCTATGTGGGGGTCTCGCTGTGGCGCGTGCCCTCGGGCCGCGAGGCCAGCCAGGCGCTGCTGTTCGTCGATGTGTTCCAGCGCACGGCGGCCTCCAGCCCGGTGTTCTGGCGCGGGCGGGCCAATACGCAGGATCTGCTGCGGCTGTGTGAGCGTTTTCTGGGGGGCGCCAAGGCGCGTGCGCTGTTTGACGGCTATGCGCAGCGCATCGGCGTGCGCCAGGTGCAGGCCCTGCGGCCCGACGCCCGCCTGGTGCAGTTTGTCGAGACCCAATTGGCGGGCGCGGTGGGCAGCGCTTCGGCCCGTGCGCTGGTGGCTTCGGTGGCCGAGGAGGAGACACTCTCGCCCGACGACGTGCTGCGCATTCTGGACGAGGCGTCCCAGATACGCGCCTACTCGCGCGCGCTGGAGGGCAAGTCGCGTTCGCTGGAGCAGGCCACGGCCGAACTGCGCGCCGCCAACGAGCAGTTGCAAAGCCTGGACCGGCTCAAGGACGACTTCATGTCGTCTGTCACACATGAACTGCGCACGCCGTTGACTTCCATTCGTGCGTTGGCCGAACTCATGCAGGACGACGCCGAGATGTCTGCCGCACAGCGCCAGCAGTTCATCGGCATCATCGTGGCCGAGACCGAGCGTCTGACCCGGCTGGTCAACCAGGTGCTGGACATGGCCAAGATCGAGTCGGGGCATGCGGAATGGCATGTGGTGCCGGTGGACATGCGCTCGCTGGTGGAGCGGGCTGTGGCCACCACGGCCGAAGTGTTCCGCGAGCGCGCTGCCCAGGTACATGTGCAGCTGCCGGACGCGGTCCCCCTGCTGCATGCCGACCCCGACCGCATTCTCCAGGTATTGCTCAATCTGCTGTCCAACGCGGCCAAGTTCGTGCCGTCCGCCGCAGGCCAGGTCCAGGTGCGGCTCACGCACGATGATGAGGGCATGACGGTGTGCGTGCAGGACAATGGCCCCGGGGTGGAGCCCGGCCATGAGACCATGATTTTCGACCGCTTTCACCAGACCGACAGAGGTGCACAGGTGGCGCATGGGACGGGCCTGGGCCTGCCGATCAGCCGCCACATCGCAGAACATTTTGGCGGGCGCCTGTGGCTGGAGCCCACCGGCCAGCAGGGGGCGTGCTTCTGCTTCTGGCTGCCCATTGATGCCCCCACTTCCGGAGACACAACCCCATGACGCACAAGATACTGATTGCCGACGACGAGCCCAACATCGTGATCTCGCTGGAATACCTGCTGCAGCGCGAGGGCTACGCCGTGGTCGTGGCGCGCGATGGCCAGGAAGCGCTGGACGCCATTGCACGCGAACGTCCCGCGCTGGTGCTGCTCGATGTGATGATGCCGCACAAGACGGGATTCGAGGTCTGCCAGGCTGTTCGGGCCGATGAGACGCTGCAGGCGACCAAAATTTTGATGCTGACCGCCAAGGGGCGCGAAACCGACGTGGCCAAGGGGCTGGCCCTGGGGGCCGATGCCTACATGACCAAGCCCTTCTCCACCCGCGAACTGGTGCAGAAGGTGGCGGAGCTGCTGGGGGAGACGCCGACATGAAGAAAACCGATCCCCGGCTGGTACTGGCCATTGCCGCTTCGGGCCTGGTCATGGCCTTGTGGCTGGTGCTGATGTCCGTGATTGTCTGGTCCACGCTGACGCAGGACGAGCGCACTGCCGTGGGCGATGTACTGGCTTCGCGCACGGCCCTGGTGGCGGTGGGCTGGCTGATCGGTCTGGTGCTGGTGGCGGGCGTTCTGCGTGTTTTGCACCGCCGCTATGTGGGTGCGCCGTACCGTCTGCTGGAAGAAACCCGCGTGGTGTTGTCCGCCACCACGCCGCAGAAGCTCAAGCCCCGGGGCACGGCCGAAATGCAGGCCCTGGCCAATGCGGTGAACGAGCTGGCAGCCCAGCGCGACCAGCTGCGGGGCGACATGTCCGAACAGGTGGCGCAGGCCAGTGTGCGCGTGCAGCAGGAGAAGGACCGTCTGGCCGCCCTGATGGCCGAGCTGAACCAGAGCGTGGTGGTCTGCAACCGCGACGGGCGCATCCTGCTCTACAACCAGCGCGCCCGCCAGCAGTTCCGCGCCCTCTCGCCAGAGCCTGGACTGGCCGATGGCGCCGAACTGGTCGGTATTGGCCGCTCCATCTATGCCGTGTTTGACCGGCAACTGCTGGCCCATGCGCTCGAGCGTATCCACCAGAGCCTGGTGCGGGGCGTGGCCAGCCCGTCGGCGCAATTCGTCACCACCACCCAGGGAGGGCAGTTGCTGCGCGTGCAGGTGGCTCCCGTGCGTGCCGTGGGGGATGACGGCGTGGCAGCCCAGGCCACGCAGGCCGTGGTCAGCGGTTTTGTGCTGCTGCTCAACAACGTGACCGCCAGCGTCGAGGAAGAGGCGGCACGCGACCAGCTCCTGCACGGCCTCACCGAAGGCAGCCGCGCTTCGCTGGCCAACATCCAGGCGGCCGTGGACATGCTGGGCTACTCCGATCTGGAACCTGCCATGCGTGAGCGCTTTCTGGCTGTGGTGCGCGAGGAGGTGGGCGCCATGGGGCAGCGCATCACCGATCTGGCACAGCGTGCCACGCAGCGCCTCAAGACCCGCTGGCCCATGGAGGACATGCTGGGCGCTGACCTGGCGACCGCTGCCCAGCGCCAGATCGCAGCCCATTGCACCTGTCCCGTGACGCTGGATGCGGTCGATACCAGCGTATGGCTCAAGGTGGACAGCTACACCCTGCTGCAGGCGCTGACCTACCTGGCCCATCGGCTGGTGGATGAGTTCGAGGTGCGCTTCCTGCAGCTGCGCCTGCACGCCGTGGGAGCACATGCCCAGCTGGACCTGGTCTGGAGCGGCCAGGCCATGAGCAATGAAACCGTGATGAGCTGGGAAATGGACACCATGCGCTTCGGCAGTGAGCGCAGCCCGCTGACCGTGCGGGATGTGATCGAGCGCCATGGCGGCGAGATGTGGTTCGAGCGTGAGCGCGCCCGGCACCAGGCCTTCTTCCGTTTCATGCTGCCCCTGGCCAGCGTGCAGGGCGTGGTGGATGCGGCGCTGGGCGAGAGCGACTTCAGCCGACCCGAGTACTACGACTTCGACCTGTTCCAGATGTCCGAAGAGGGGAGCGCTCTGGACGACCGGCTTCTGTCCGAGCTGACCTACACCGTTTTCGATACGGAAACCACGGGCCTCAATCCCGCAGGGGGGGATGCCATCATCCAGCTCGGGGCGGCGCGCATCGTCAACGGCAAGCTGCTGCGGCAGGAATGCTTCGAGCAACTGGTGAACCCGGGGCGCCCCATCCCTGCGGCGTCCATTCCCATCCACGGTATCTCCGAGGACATGGTGGTGGACAAACCGCGCATTGGCGAGGTGCTGCCCGTGTTCCATGCCTTTGCGCAGGACACCGTGCTGGTGGCGCACAACGCGGCGTTCGACATGCGCTTCCTGCAGTTGCAGGAAGAGGCCACCGGCATCGCTTTTCACCAGCCGGTGCTCGATACGCTGCTGCTGTCGGCGGTGGTGCATCCGCACCAGGACTCGCACCGCCTCGAGGCCATTGCCGAACGGTTCAATGTGACCGTGCTGGGTCGCCACACGGCGCTGGGCGATGCGCTGGTGACGGCCGAGATCTGGTTGCGCCTCATCCCGCTGCTGAAGGAGCAGGGCATCCACACCCTGCGCCAGGCGCGTGAGGCGGCGCAAAAGACGTATTACGCGCGGTTGAAATATTGAGTATTTTTGAACTTTGGTGTTTATGGGTAAGCGCTGTTAGCTCTTGATTTCATAGCAATTGCTGTGCTCGACGGGAGGGTAGAGGCTGGGCGGACATCCAAGCCTTTCCCTTTGAAGACAAGCCACGCAGCCCAAAGCAGCGCTACACCGCCTATTCCAGTGCGTGATCCCGCCCCGCCATGGCCTGCGCTGGCACAGAAGGCCGCCGCGCCAGGTGAATGCCCGCCAGCATGCAGCGCACCGAGCCGCCCGCCAGTTCAATGGTGGGCACGCGCAGCGGCAGCAGGGTGGCGCTGCGTTCGATGATGGCTTTCTGTGCGGTGCTCAGGCTGGCGCAAGCGCGTTCGGACAAGGCCAGCAGGCGCTGCCCGCCACGGCCGGTGAGTTCCAGCGCGTTGCCGACAAATTCGCCCATCTGCCGGGCGTCCAGTTCGATGAGCACGCGCCCGCTTTCGCGCAGGCGGGCACGCACGGCCTCGCGCCGCCGTGGATCGGCAATCAGGTCAAAGCCCCCGAGCGCAAAGTCGGTACCCACGCAAAGCATCACGTTGGTGTGGTAGCAGGGCTGGCCATGCGCGTCTGCGGTGGTGAAGGCCATGGGTTCGTAGTTGAAATGCGTGCAAAAGCGTTCCAGCGCGACCGGGTCGGCGCGGTTCGACTGGGCCGTGTAGGCGATGCGGGCGATGTGGTCCAGCACCATGGCACCCGTGCCTTCGAGAAACACGTTGTCGTGCTCCAGGCCCGAGTAGTCGATGACGTCCTGCACGCGGTACTCGCGCTTGAGCATCTCGACGATGTCGCTGCGCCGCTCGCGCCGGCGGTTGGGTGCAAACATGGGGTAGAGCGCCACATGGCCCCCGGCGTGGGTGGAGAACCAGTTGTTCGGGAACACGCTGTCGGGCGTGTCCTGCGCGCCATCGTCGTCGAACAGGTGCACGCGCACCCCGGCGGCCTCCAGCCGGGCGGCGGCGGCGCTGACCTCGGCGTGGGCGCTGCGGGCCGTTGCATCGGGCGGTGGATGGCGGGTGCGCGCCTGGAAGGCATTGTCGGCGGCAGTTTCGGGGTTGGGATGGAAGCGCTGGGGGCGCACCATCACCACGGCGGTGGGGGCCTGGAGGGAAGCAGGGAGCATGGGGGTGGGCGTGTTCTCAAAGCAGTTGCAGCGAATTTTGCGCAAGGCGCCTGCCAACAAATAGCCCCCAAACTGTTCGAAATGCACCGAAAATTGGCATATTGCCAACCATTGACAACACCATGACCAAACTGGACGACACCGACCGCGAAATCCTCAGCATTTTGCGTGCCGATGCCCGCACGCCGGTGGCCACGCTGGCGCACAAGCTGCGCGTCTCGCGGGGTACGGTGCAGAACCGCCTGCGCAAGATGGAGGAGGGCGGGGTCATCGTGGGCTACACCGTGCGCCTGCGGCCCGACTCGGAGCCGCACCGCATCCGCGCCTGGATGAGCATTGCCGTGGAGGGCAATGCCGCGCCCGCAGTGATCCGCGCGCTGCGCGGCGAGCCCATGGTGGGCACGCTGCACACCACCAATGGCCGCTGGGACATCGTGGCCGAGGTGCGCGCCGAGAGTCTGGAGGCGTTCGACAGCGCCCTGGGCCGCATCCGTCTCACGCCGGGTATCGCCAATACCGAAACCAGCATTCTGCTGTCCACCTACAAGGCGTGATGCAGGCGGCGCGGCGATCATCTACGATGGAGTCACCATGTCCAACGCGATGCCCTCCCTGCGTCCGTCCCTCGTCACGCCGCCTGGCCGCCTTTGGCCGTTGCAGGGTGAATTTGTTGACGCTGCGCTGGAGCAGTCCTTTCGCGAGAGCACGTTGCAGCAGGTGGTGCCCCAGCAGCAAGTCAGCCTGCTGGTCTGGGCGGCCCTGCTGCTGGTGTTTGCCGTTCCCGACTATCTGGCGATGGGACCCGTGCCGGCTTTCTGGGTCCTGATGGGCTACCGCGCAGCCATGGCCGTGCTGCTGCTGGGATATATGCACGCGCTGCAGCGTGCACCGGCACTGGCGCTGCACAGCCACGGCCTGATGTGGCTGGGCCTGCTGGCCTATCCCTTCTTTTTTCTGTTCTATGTCGTGCGGCCGGACATGCGTGCGATCAATACCGGCATGATCATGGTGGTGCAGCTTTCCATGTTTCTTTTCATCCCTTCGCGGGTGAAACTGACTGTGCCTGTGGCGGTGTTCGGGGCTGTCGGGAGCACCGTGAGCTATTGGTGGATCAGCCCGGCAGATGCAGCCACCAAGGCGGCCACCGTGTTGTTGGTCACCATGCCTGCGGTCATGGGCTATGTGGCTGCGCTGCGCCAGCAAAAGACCGAGCGGCAGGAGTTCTGGCTGCGCCAGCAATTGCAGGACGCCAACCGAGAGCTGCAGGGCGAAGTGGCGCGCCGCGTGGCCCTGCAGGTCGAGCTGGAGCGCCAGGCGGCCACCGACCTGCTGACCGGCCTGCCCAACCGGCGTGCCCTGGCCGAGCGCTTCCCGATCGAGGCGGCGCGTGCGCAGCGCACGGGCGAAGCGCTGTCGCTGGTGATGTTTGACCTGGACCACTTCAAACAGGTGAACGACCGCTACGGTCACGCCGGTGGGGATGCCGTGCTGCGCGGTGTCGGCCAACTGTGCATCGGCAGTTTTCGCGGTGTGGACATGGCGGCGCGGGTGGGCGGCGAGGAGTTCGCGGTGCTGCTGCCGGGTGCCTCTGCGCAGCAGGCGGGTGCGGTGATGGAGCGCTTTCTCCACACCCTGGGCGGCCTGGACATGGACATCGGCCCCCACAACGTGCGCGTCACCGCCACGGCGGGCGTGGCCCAGCAGCAGCCGGGTGAAGACCTGGATGCGCTGATGGCCCGTGCCGATACGGCCCTGTATGCGGGCAAACAGGCGGGGCGCAACCGTGTGGTGCTGGCGCCTGCGCCGGGTTGAAGCGGCGCAATTTTTTCGTTTCAGCTCGCGCGTGTCGCCAGCAGGTGGCGCGCCAGTTCGGCAAATCCGGCGCCGCGTTCGCTCGGCGTCACGTAGCGCGGCAGGTGGGCCAGCTGGGGCACAAAGCGCGCGATGTTGGCCACACCCACGCTGTGCGTGAAGTGCTGGAACATGATCTGGTCGTTGGTCGAGTCGCCCACGTAGACCCAGCGGTCGATTTCATCCTCCAGCGCGCGCCCGAAGCGTTGCTGCACGATCCAGCGCGCACCTTCCCACTTGTTGTGCGCCCCGAACCAGCCGTTGATGTGGATGCTGCTGACCGTGGCCGTCATGCCCGCCGCACGCATGATGCGCACCGCATGGTCGATGGCCTCTTGCGGCAGGTGGCTGAACTCGCTGTGGTCGATGGCGATGTCGGTTTCGCGCCCCGGTGAATCAGTAGCCCGGCGCGCGCCCGGCACCTCGGCCTCGATGCGCGCCAGCACCTGCTGCATAGCGTGGAAGTTGTCGGTGCGGGTGGCGGCATCCTGTTGATATATTTTTGATAGCTGCTCGCGCTTGACAGATAAGCGTTGCAGGCCATTTTGATCCAAATTTTCTGCCGTATTCAGCAGGGCCACGGCACCGTTTTCCGCCACGATGGCATCGACCGGCCAGGTGGCGGCAAAGGGCGCACTCCAGCCGACCGGGCGCCCGGTGATGGGAATGACATGCAGGCCCGCCGCCTTCAGCGCCCCCAGGGCGTCCAGCGCATCGGGCGTGATGGCGCCGTCGGTGGTGAGGGTGTCGTCGATGTCGGTGAACAGACCGACCAGGCCCGCGCACGCCGTTGCAGGCCAGTCGGTCAGCGGCGCCATGTCAGCCGGCATTGCCCAGGGCCAGCCCCGCATGCTCGCGCAGCGGATGGAAGTGGATCTTGGGAAAACGCTCCTGCGCCAACCGCACGTCGTAGGGACTGGTGCACAGGTAGGCCAGGGTGTTGGCCGCGTCGTGCGCCATGCGCAGCGGGTAGGCATTTTCGAATTCGCGCAGCTCGGCCGGGGTGTCTGCAGTGATCCAGCGGGCGCCGGTGTAC
>JAPKHH010000054.1:0-31105 GCA_026647025.1 Giesbergeria sp. | reverse complement strand
TCACTTGAATGGATTGGATGAGCGCGTCCAGTTGCGAAAGCGCGGGTTGGAAGGAGTTGGGATCGGCGGCGCTCAGTTTTTCCGTCATGCCTTGATAGTATGCCTCCAATCCGGCGGTATCTGACATGTCTTGTTGTGGCTGCTGCTGACGCGCTCACTCAGCGCAGGCCACCTGATCCTGGCCACAGTGCTGGCCTTGGCCGTGCCCCTGCTCACCCGTGGGCTGCGCCCGCTTCCCGTACGCATCCGCAAACCCACTGCAGTGCTGCGCCTGGGGCTGCGGGTGGTGGTGGATACGGTGGTGTCCAACCTGGATGCCGCGCGTATTCTGGTGTTTCCATCACGGCGGCGCCACCCCTCGGACTTTGTACGCATACCACTGCAGGTGCGCGACCCCAATGCCCTGGCGGTGCTGGCGATGATTGTGTGCATCACGCCCGGCACCTCCTGGGCTGAGTTATCGCTGGACCGATCGGTTCTGTTGCTGCATGTGCTGGAGGTGGACGACCCGCAAAGCATCGTGGACCACGTAAAGCAGCATTACGAGCAGCCTCTGATGGAGATTTTTGAATGAACCCCATCCTTGCCTGGGCTCTGCCCCTGGCCCTGGCCCTGCTGGCCCTGGCCATGCTGCTGACACTGGTGCGTCTGCTCAAGGGACCCACCGCGCAAGACCGCGTGCTGGCACTGGACTGCATGTACCTCAACGGCATGCTGCTCATGCTGGTGCTGGGCATTCAGTACGGCAGCAGCAACTATTTCGAGGCGGCGCTGCTGGTGGCGCTGTTTGGCTTTGTGGGCTCGACGGCCATGGCCAAGTTTTTGCTGCGCGGGGAGGTGATCGAATGACCGAGCAGCCCCTGGCCCTGTGGGCAGAAATCACCATTGCAGTGCTGGTCCTGCTGGGCGCGGTCATTGCACTGATCGGATCACTGGGCCTGTTGCGCCTGAAGGACTACTACGAGCGGGTGCACGCCCCCTCCATGATCGCCACCATGGGGTGCTGGAGCATCATGCATGCCACCATACTGTTCTTTTCGCTGCAGGGCCACGGCTTTGCCGCCTACCCGCTGCTGATCGCCCTGTTCGTGGCCATCACGGTACCGGTCACCAATATCTTCCTGATGCGCGCCGCACTGTTCCGCGCCCGCCGCGCGGGCCAGAACGTACCGGCCAGCGTGAGCCAAACGGTTTCCACACCTGTGGATACTCCGGCAGATCACTCCTGAAAATATAGCTTCTAGCGCTTGTCCAGTAAGCGTTATAGGCCTATTTGGCTTGTTTTTTTACATCCCTCGGACACTTGGCACATACATCGTCCTGAGCTGCCGTCGGAACAGTGCAGGCGGTGGACTGCTGCGGGTGCGGGATGTGGTGCTTGCGCCAAGGGTGGAGGCCGGGTCTCGCCCCGGCGGGCGAGGTACTTTTCTTTGCTTCGCCAAAGAAAAGTACCCAAAAGAAAGGCGCCCCACAGCCTGCGTCCCTGCGCTTCGCTTCGGGCAACCTGCGGTGCGCGGTCACGGAGTGCGCCGTGGAACTCGCTGCGCGCTGACGCGCTCCGCTCGGACAACCCCGGCGAGCTAGACAACGAAGCGTGTGTGTCCTGCGGCACACACGCCACCCCGCGCCCTGTGCTCCTTGGCGCAGCCAGATGGAAGGGGGGGAACGATTCGGGCCATCGCTGCACTCGGCCCCCCACACGCGGCCGAGCGCAGCGATGGCCCGTGCGGGCTTCAGCCCCCTTCTGGCTGCGCCGAGGAGCGCAGGGGATGGCGGATCAGGGCTCGCGATTGTCTGAGCGCCGCAGGCGCGAGTTCGAGCGAGACCCCGCCAGCACCAAGCACCGCAGGTTGCCCCGGCGCTGCGCGCCGGGGTCGCAGGCAGCGGGGTCGCCTTCTTTTGCCTTCTTTTCTTGGCGAGACAAGAAAAGAAGGTGCCCTGCCGGGGGCACATCCCGGCCTCCGCCTTCAAAACAAACAACGCGGCCCCAATCCATCACCCCAGAAATGGACAAGGCTTGATAGCCACGCCTAAAAAATCAGGCCTCACCAAACCCACCGCCCCCCGGCGTGTGGATTTCAAAAACATCCCCCGGCTGCATATCGGCCTGGCCCAGATGGTCGATCTTCTCCACCCGGCCCTGGGCCCGTACCACGCGGTTCAGGCCCGGCAGCCCGGCCTGCCCACCGGCCATACCAAAAGCGCCCTGCACACGACCATTCGAGAGAATGCTGGCCGTCATCGGCTCCAGAAAACGCACACGCCGCACCCCGCCGTTGCCCCCCTGCCAACGCCCCGCACCGCCCGAACCCTGGCGGATGGCGTAGCTCTCAAGCCGCACCGGGAAGCGAAACTCCAGCACCTCAGGGTCGGTCAGGCGCGAATTGGTCATGTGTGTCTGCACCACGCTGGTACCGTTGAACCCGCCCACCAGCGCCCCGCTGTCATCAAACTCCCCGCCGGCCCCACTGCCGCCAGAGATGGTTTCGTAATACTGGTACTGCGCGTTGCCAAAGGTGAAGTTGTTCATGGTGGGCTGGCTGCCCGCCATCACGCCCAGGGCACCGAACAGCGCATTGGTAATGCAGGTAGAGGTTTCCACATTGCCCGCCACCACCGAGGCCGGTGGATTGGGGTTGAGCATGGAGCCAGGCGGAATGATGACCTCGATGGGCTTGAGGCAACCGGCATTGAGCGGGATATCGTCATCCACCAGGCAGCGGAACACGTACAGCACGGCGGCCATGCACACGGCCGTGGGTGTGTTGAAATTGTTCTGCTGCTGGGGTGACGTGCCCGTGAAATCCACCACGGCGCTGCGCTGCTGTGCGTTGATGTGCACCGCCACCTGGATCTGCGCGCCGTTGTCCAGCGGCAGCGTGAAGCGCCCGTCCTTCAGCCGTGCTGCCAGGCGCGTGATGGCGCGGCGCACCGATTCTTCGGCGTTGTCCTGCACATGGCCCATGTAGGCACGCACCACCTCCAGGCCAAACTGCTGCACCATGCGGCGCAGCTCCTGCACGCCTTTTTCATTGGCGGCGATCTGGGCCTTCAGGTCGGCCAGATTCTGCTGCGGGTTGCGACTGGGGTATTCACTCGAGCCCAGCAACGCCAGCATTTCCGCCTCGCGCAGCACCCCCGCATCGACCAGCTTGAAGTTGTGGATCTGCACCCCCTCTTCTTCGATGCGCGTAGAGAACGGCGGCATCGACCCCGGCGTGGTGCCGCCCACATCGGCGTGGTGCCCCCGGCTGCCCACATAGAAAGTGGGTTGTGCCGTGCCTTCCACATACACCGGCGTGATGACGGTGATGTCGGGCAGGTGCGTGCCGCCATGGTAGGGGTCGTTCAGCACGTACACATCGCCGGGCTGCATGCGGCCCGCATTGCTGAGAATCACGGTCTTGATGCTCTCGCCCATGCTTCCCAGGTGCACCGGCATGTGTGGCGCGTTGGCGATGAGATGACCCTCTGCATCGAACAGCGCGCACGAAAAATCGAGTCGCTCCTTGATGTTGACCGAATAGGCCGTGTTCTGCAGTTGCAGACCCATCTGCTCGGCAATGTTCATGAACAGGTTGTTGAACACCTCCAGCAGCACCGGGTCTACCAAGGTGCCTGCGGCATGGCGCACCGGGCGTGGCACGCTGCGTTCGAGCAGCAGGTGGTCGAGTGCGGTCAACCGGGCCTCCCAGCCGGGCTCCACGATCGTGGTGGCGTTCTTTTCGGCAATGATGGCCGGGCCGGGCAGCACATCGCCCGGACGCAGGTCTTCGCGCACCACCAGGGCGGCATCGTGCCAGGCGGCCAGCCCGTCGAGCCCCGCGCTGTACATGCGCACGCTGCTTCGGCGCGGCACCTCGCGCACCGGGTGCAGCGCATGGCGCGGCTCGTTGGGGGCATCGCCTGCGACCACCGCCTCCACCGATACCGCTTCGACCACCAAGGCCTTGCCCTGCATCAAAAAGGCATAGCGCTGCCGGTAGGCCGCCTCAAACCCGGCCACCAGGTCCGCCACGCCTTGAGCGGCCGAGGTGCACAGGTCGTCGGGGCAAGCGACCACCAGGGCGGCGTCCGAGCCTTCGTAGCGCACATGCACGCGGCGCAACACGGTCACGGTGCCACCGCTGGCCTGCTGGCGCGCCAGGTCGGCGCGGGCGGCCGCAGCCAGGCGGTCCAGCGCGGCCTGCACCGTGGGCAGGTTTGCCTCGGTGAGCGGGCTTTCCACCGCCTGCTCACGGATGACGTTCTGGTCGGCCAGGCCCATGCCATAGGCTGACAGCACCCCCGCCAGCGGGTGCACCAGCACCTGCTGCATCCCCAGCGCATCGGCCACCAGGCAGGCATGCTGGCCACCGGCACCGCCAAAGCACTGCAGCGTGTAGCGCGTGACGTCGTAGCCGCGCGCCACCGAAATCTTCTTGATGGCGTTGGCCATCTGCTGCACGGCGATCTCGATGAAGCCGTGGGCCACGTCCTCGGGCTTGCGGCCCGTTTGCTGTGCCAGGGCACCGAACTGCTGCGCGACCACATCGCCGTCAAGCGGCTCGTTGGCCGCATGACCAAACACGCGCGGAAAATGCGCCGGCTGGATCTTGCCCACCATCACGTTGGCATCGGTCACGGCCAACGGACCGCCGCGCCGGTAGCTGGCGGGGCCGGGGTTGGCGCCCGCGCTCTCGGGGCCCACGCGAAAACGTGCCCCATCAAAACCCAGCAGCGAACCGCCGCCCGCCGCCACCGTGTGGATGCTCATCATGGGCGCGCGCATGCGCACGCCGGCCACCTGGGTCTCGAACTCGCGCTCGAACGTGCCGGCGTAGTGGCTCACGTCGGTGCTGGTGCCACCCATGTCAAAACCGATCACGCGCCCATGGCCTGCGAGCTCGGCCGTGCGCGCCATGCCCACGATGCCACCGGCCGGCCCGGAGAGGATGGCGTCCTTGCCCTGGAACACCTGGGCGTCTGTCAAGCCGCCCGAGGACTGCATGAAGAACAGTTTGACGCCCGGCATCTCGCCCGCCACCTGCTCCACATAGCGCCGCAGGATGGGCGAGAGATAGGCATCGACCACGGTGGTGTCGCCCCGGCCGACGAACTTCATCATCGGGCTGGTCTGGTGCGAGGTACTGATCTGCGTGAAACCCGCCTGGCGCGCCAGGCGGGCTGCCGCCTGCTCGTGCTGTACGTAGCGGTAGCCGTGCATGAAGACAATGGCCACACTGCGCAAACCCGCGTCAAACGCGGCCCACAGACGCTCCTTGAGGTGTTCTTCATCCAACGGCTCGATCACGTCGCCATGCGCACCGATGCGCTCCTGCGCCTCGATCACGCGGCTGTACAGCAATTCGGGCAGCACGATGTGGCGGTCAAAAATGCGCGGACGGTTCTGGTAGGCGATGCGCAGCGCATCGCGAAAACCCTGCGTGGTGACCAGCAACGTGGGCTCGCCCTTGCGTTCGAGCAGGGCATTGGTGGCCACGGTGGTGCCCATCTTCACGCACTCGACCAGGTCGGGCGTGACCGGTGCGCCCGGTGCCAGCCCCAGCAGGTGGCGGATGCCCGCCACAGCAGCATCGCGGTACTGCTCGGGGTTGTCGGACAGCAGCTTGTGCGTGACCAGCTGTCCATCGGGGCGCCGCCCCACAATGTCGGTAAAAGTGCCGCCCCGGTCGATCCAGAACTGCCAGCGGGTGGGTTGCAAAGCCTGTGGGATGGTCATTTTATGCTATCTATAATATAGCTTCCAGCGCTTGTCCAGTAAGCGTTAGAGGCCATTTTTACTTCAAATATCAAAGCGATGCCGCCGCACGCGCTGCCTGGTCGTACATGCCCGAGAGCACCCGCAGCAGGCGGGCCAGCTCACCAATATCGCGGTTGAGCGCGTCGTCGGCATTCAGGGCGTCGATCAGACAGCTCTCGCGGATTTCGCGGTAGCGCTGCACATGGGCCCGGCCTTCTTCGGTGGCAGCGTAGGTCACTTCCTTGCCATTCTTTTGCGACGCCACCACGCCCAGGCCCTGCAGCTTCTTCAGTGCGTAATTCACCAGGTGGGTGTCTTCCACATTCATGATGAAGCAGATGTCGGCCAGGCGCTTGTCGCGGGCGCGGTGCGTGACGTGGTGCAGCACCAGCACATCGAGCGGCGTCAGCTCCTTCAGGCCCGCGGCGGCCATGCAGTGCACCACCCAGCGGTGAAACGCGTTGCCCGCCACGATCAGGCCAAACTCGAACTCGCTCATCTCGGCGCTGTGCGCCGACACCAGATGCGCCGACGAGACGATGGGCGCATGCTCTGGCTTTGCTTTGGAGACAGGCTTCATGGAACAGTGCTCCGGTGTGGGCCCTGCCGGAAAGGCCGGCAAGCTGCCTGGATTGTAGGGAGCAAGAAAATAATTTGCCGACAATTTGTTGACATTTAGTAGAAACACCTAGGCGGGTGCGCGCACCTTCCGCTACAGTGCCAATGCACCTTTCTCCCTGTTCAACCACCTTGCGGAGCCCTTCCATGCAGCGTAGAAACTTCACCGCCACCGCTTTCGGCCTGGCCCTGGCCTGTAGCCTGTCTGCCGCCCCCGCCCTGGCGCAGACCAAGTGGGACCTGGCTGCGGCCTACCCCGCCACCAATTTCCATTCGGAAAACATGGCCCAGCTGGTCGCTGACATGGACAAGACCACCGGTGGCGTGTTCAAGATCACGCTGCACGCCAATGCCTCGCTGTTCAAGGCGCCCGAGATCAAGCGTGCCGTACAGGGCGGGCAGGCACAGATGGGCGAAATCCTGCTGGCCAATTTCCAGAATGAATGGCCCTTGTTTGGCACCGACGGCCTGCCCTTCCTGGCCACCAGCTTTGCCGAGTCGAAAAAACTCTACCAGGCCCAGAAGCCGCTGCTGGAGAAGAAACTGGCCGAGCAAGGCATGCTGCTGCTGTACGCCGTGCCATGGCCACCGCAGGGCCTGTACACCAAAAAGCCCATTGAGTCGGCAGCCGACCTCAAAGGCATCAAGTGGCGCGCCTACAGCCCGGCCACGGCGCGCATTGCCGAACTGGTAGGCGCACAGCCTGTCACCGTGCAGGCGGCAGAGTTCTCGCAGGCCCTGGCCACTGGCGTGGTCGAATCGACCATGACCTCGGGCGCCACCGGGGTGGACAGCAAGCTGTACGAGCACCTCAAGTACTACTACGACCTGCAGGCCTGGCTGCCCAAGAATGCCGTGGTCGTCAACCGCAAGGCGTTCGATGGCCTGAACAAGGGATCGCAAGAGGCATTGCTCAAGGCCGGCATGGACGCCGAGGCGCGCGGCTGGGCCGCAGCCGAAAAGGTGAACGCCGACACGCTGGCCAAGCTCAAGGCCAACGGCATGCAGGTGCTGCCGCCCTCGCCGCAACTCAAGGCCGACCTGGCCAAGGTGGGGGACACCATGCTCAAGGAATGGCTGGAAAAAGCCGGTCCCGAAGGCAAGGCCCTGGTGGACGCCTACCGCAAGTAAGCGCGCCAGCCTTGCCCATGCGCCGCCTGCTTGACGCCCTGTACGACAGCGCCGCCGCCCTGGCGGCGCTTTTCATGGTTGCCCTGCTGGGCATGGTGCTGCTGTCCATTGTCAGCCGCCAACTGCACTTTCACGTGCCGGGCACCGACGCCTATGCCGGCTACCTGATGGCGGGCGCCGGGTTCCTGGCGCTGGCGCACACGCTCAAGCGGGGCGAGCATATCCGCGTCACGCTGCTGCTCAACGCCCTGCGCGGCGGCGGGCGCAAGGCGCTGGAACTGTGGGCCCTGGCCGCAGCCTCGCTGCTGGCTCTGCTGTTTGCCTTCTACAGCGCGCGGCTGGCGTGGCAGTCGCATGTTTTCCACGACATCTCCACGGGCAGCGACGCTACGCCGCTGTGGATTCCACAGCTGGCCATGGCCCTGGGCACGGCCGTGCTGGCCATTGCCTTCCTCGATGAACTGGTGCTGGAACTGCGGGGCCGTCGCACGCAGCCCAACCCGGGAGAGGCCCTGCGCAATGAGTGACCTTGCCATCACCGGCCTGCTGGTCCTGTCGCTGTTCCTGATTCTGGGCAGCGGCGTGTGGATCGGGCTCACGCTCTCGGGCGTGGCCTGGATCGGCATGCAACTCTTTTCGTCCCGCCCGGCGGGCGACGCCATGGCCGTGACCATCTGGGGGTCGGCGTCGAGCTGGACGCTCACCGCCCTGCCCCTGTTCATCTGGATGGGCGAAATCCTGTTCCGCACCCGGCTCTCGCAAGACATGTTCAAGGGCCTGGCACCCTGGGTGCAAGGACTGCCCGGGCGCCTGCTGCACACCAATGTGGTGGGTTGCACCATCTTCGCGGCGGTGTCCGGTTCCAGCGCCGCCACCTGCGCCACCATCGGCAAAATGACCCTGCCCGAACTCACCCGGCGCGGCTACCCCGAGCACATGGTGATCGGCACCCTGGCCGGGGCCAGCACCCTGGGCCTGCTCATCCCGCCGTCCATCATCATGATCGTCTATGGCGTGATGGCCGATGTCTCCATCTCCCGGCTTTTTGTGGCGGGGGTGCTGCCCGGCCTGCTGCTGGCGGGGCTGTTCTCGAGCTACATCATGCTGTGGGCGCTGCGCAACCCCGGTGCGATTCCAGAGGCCACCGAGCGGCTCACCCTGCGCCAAAAACTGGCCGCCTCGCGCGCCCTGATCCCGGTCGTGTTGCTGATCGCGGCAGTGCTGGGCTCCATCTATACCGGCATCGCCACTGCCACCGAAGCAGCCGCCGTGGGCGTGGTGGGCGCACTGGTGTTGTCGGCACTGCAGGGTTCGCTGCACTGGGCGAGCTTTCGTGATGCCCTCATGGGCGCCACACGGCTGTACTGCATGATCGCGCTGATCCTGTCGGGTGCCGCCTTTCTGACGCTGTCGATGGGCTACATCGCCCTGCCGCGCCACCTGGCCGAATGGATTGCTTCGCTCGGCCTGAGCCAGGCGCAGCTCATCCTGGCACTGGCCCTGTTCTTCATCGTGCTGGGCTCCTTCCTGGATGGCATCTCCATGGTAGTGCTGACCATGGGCGTGCTCATGCCCACGGTGCAGGCCGCCGGCATCGACCCGATCTGGTTTGGCATTTTCGTGGTGCTGGTCGTCGAGATGGCGCAGATCACACCGCCCGTGGGCTTCAACCTGTTTGTGCTGCAGGGCATGACGGGACGGCAGCTGACCTGGATTTCCAGGGTCACCCTGCCCATGTTTTTGCTGATGTGTGCAGCCGTGGCCCTGATCTATGTCTTCCCGGCCATCGTCACCTGGCTGCCGCAGCAGATGTCGGCCGGCTGACGCGGGTGCGCTTGCGGTGACAATGGCGACATGCTGAATGTCTTGTCCATTTGCCTTGGTGCCAGCCTGGGCGCATTGGCCCGCTGGCGCCTGGGCCTGTGGCTCAGTCCGGGCGGCCTGCTGCCCTGGGGCACGCTGGTGGCCAACCTGGCAGGCGGCTATCTGATCGGGCTGTGCGTCGGTGTTTTCCAGGCCCTGCCGCACATTGACCCGGTCTGGCGGCTGGCCCTCATCACCGGTTTTCTGGGTGCCCTCACCACCTTCTCCAGCTTCTCGTCCGAAGTGGTGGCCATGCTGCAACAGCAGCGCTACCTGCTGGCCCTGGGCACGGTGGCGCTGCACCTGTGTGGTTCGTTGCTGATGACGGTGCTGGGCCTGCAGTCTGCCGCCCTGGTATTGCCCGGCCGCGGGTGATTCTTACGCCCAGCGCAGGCGCAGCGGCACTGCGGCATAGCCGCTGGCGGGGTACTGCGCCACGGTGAAGGGCTGGTCTGACACACAGGCCCAATTCTCCGTGGCGTCGAGCAGCGCCCGCAGCGCCACACGCAGTTCCATGCGCGCCAGCGGTGCACCGGGGCACACATGAATGCCCGCACCGTACAGCAGGTTGTCGGCCGGGTTGCGGCCCAGGCGGAAGGTCTCTGGCGCATCGAACACGCGGGCATCGCGGTTGGCCACAGCCCAGTGCACGGTGACCCGCTCGCCCTCTTCAATGCGCCGCCCACCCAGCACCACCGGACAGGTCGTGGTGCGCCGATTGGTGGCCAGCGGGCCCTGGAGCCGCAGGATTTCGTCAATGGCCTCGGGCTGGAGCGACACATTGGAGCGCAGCAGCGCCTGGGTATCGGGGTGCTCTGCCAGCCAGCCCGCCAGAATGCCGACCGCCGCAGCGATGGTGCCAATCTCGCCGACGGTCCAGTTGCGCAGGATGCTGGCGATTTCCGCCACGCTGAGCGGACGGCCCTGTACGCTTTCGTGCAGGAGCGACGCAGTCACGTCGTGCCCCGGCGGCACAGCGTTGTCGCGCCGCTGCTGGAGGACATCGGCCACCATGGCTTCGAACTGCAGCGCCAGCGCCGTCAGCGCGCCGCGGTCCTGCGCGAGCGTCGCCTGGTGGTTCTGGTGCGTCCATTGCGCCAGCGGGGCGTGCAGCGCCGCTGGCCAGCCCAGAAAGGCACACTGCACCTGCACGGCAAACGGCAGCGCCCAGGCAGCCATCAGCTCCACCGTGTCGGCGCGTCCCAGGTCCAGGACCAACTGCAAGGCAATGGACTGGCACAGCGGCTCGAACGCCTCCACCCGCCTGGCGGAAAAATACGGCTCGATGGCGCTGCGGTACGCCGTGTGCTCGGGCGGGTCCATGCCATTGGGTACGGCAACATGGCGCGACACCACGCTGCTGAAACGCACATGGTCGTGCAATACACGGGTGACCTCTTCGTGGCGAAACAGCGACCAACCCAACAACTCGCTGTAGGCCACGGGGCACTGTTCACGCAAATGATCGCCGGTGGCAATCGGGGCCTGCTCAACCTCCTCGGCCCGGGGATTCCAGTCTGGCTGTGGTGCGGTATTCATGGCACTCCATCACTTCTCGATGTGACCGCGGCGGCGGTCAGGCTTCCCGCATCGGGATACGGACAAGTATGGCCCACGCGCTTGTTCCAGCCAAGCACCATCCACGCCACACCCAAGGATGAGCAAACACACCAGCCCCAATACACTATGCAAACAATAGCACTGAAGCATGAGCAGGCAAGCGAAACGTGCTGAATCTTTCCAAAAAAAGAACGCTACACTGACAGCCAGTCTGCAACCGTTTCAAGAAACTGCGCGGCGATCGCTGCGCCCCTCTGGACCCCCATGGAAGCCAACACACAACTGAACGAACGCCGCCTGGCCGATGCCTGGGAAGAACTGCATTCGCACGCCAACAACGGCAACCCGCTGCTGGCCGACTCCAACCGCATGGCCTTTGCGGACCCTGAATTTTTATTCCGGCGCGAGACCCGGGGCATTCGATTCCAGCTCGAAATGCTCAAGCCCGACCTGGGACAGGCCCAGCAAGGCATCGAGAGCACCGTGGTGGTGTACGGCAGCGCCCGGTTCGCCGCCCCCGACGAAGCCGCGCAGCAACTGGCCGATGCACAGGCCCGTGGCGACACCCATCTCATTGCCCAGGCAGAACGCGCCGTGCGCAACGCCCGCTACTACGACCAGGCCCGCCAGTTCGCACGCCTGGTGGCCGAGCACAGCAACCGCCAGCCCCAGGCCAACCGCATCTACATCTGCACCGGCGGCGGCCCCGGCATCATGGAAGCGGCCAATCGCGGTGCACACGATGCAGGTGCCCTCAACATTGGCCTGAACATCACACTGCCGCACGAGCAGGGCGGCAACCGTTTCATCACGCCCTCGCTGAGCTACAAGTTCCACTACTTCGCGCTGCGCAAAATGCATTTCATGATGCGCGCCAAAGCCCTGGTGGCTTTTCCGGGCGGATTTGGCACGCTGGACGAGCTGTTTGAAGTGCTCACCCTGGTGCAGACCGGCAAGACCAAGCCGGTGCCCATCATCCTGTTCGGCACGCAATTCTGGAAGCGGGTCGTCGACCTTGAGTTCCTGGTCGAAGAAGGCACCATTTCCGCCGAGAACCTGGACCTTTTCCACTACACCGATGACCCCCAGGAGGCCTGGGAACTGATCCGGGCCTTCTACCAGCTCTGAAGCCCGACGTGGCCTCGCCGGCCGGGCACATCAAGGCTTGGTAGGCCGCCCGGGTACCGGTGGTGGGGTGCCCGGGGTCACGGGCACGCCCGGCGTCACCGGCCTGGCAGGCGTGGGCGGTACGTAGGGGGTGGTGGGTTGGCCTGGCGGAACAGAGGGCATGACCGGCGGGGGCGGTGTCAGCACCACCGCAGTCGGCGTGGTCATTTTGTAGTTGGCCGGACTTCTTTTGCCGATCAGTCCGGTGACGGCACGCAGGCCGCCGCGCAATCGACAGGTATGCCAACCCCTTTTCTGGATGTTTCCAATCTACTCCAGTTCAACGGGCTTGTGGACTGCTTTGCAGGCCAAATACGACACCCGAGTGAAGGCCGGGCACGGGGACCCGCCGTTCAATGGCGCTTGCGGTGCTTTCGGTTCCCCGTCGCGGACACGGCGGCGGCTTCCTTGCTCTTGCCCAGGCGGGACTCCTTGCCCTGCACCAGACGGCTGATGTTTTCCTGGTGCCGCCAGGCCAACAGAGCGGACATGGCCATGATGGCGACCACGGTGGCCCGGTCGGTGGACCACAGCATGCCACCCGCCAGCACATAGACCAGCGGCGCCACCAGCGCCGAGGACAGCGAGGCCAGCGACGAATACCGCGACACCAGCGCCACCACCAGCCAGGTCAGCGCAGCGCACAGACCCAGCCAGGGGCTGATGCCGACCAGCACACCCAGGGCCGTGGCCACGCCCTTGCCGCCCTCGAAGCGAAAAAACACCGGCCACAGGTGCCCGAGGAACGCGGCCAGCCCGGCCATGGCCATGGTGCCCTCACCCAGGCCGTAGGGCTCGCCAAACCAGCGCACCAGCACCACGGGCAGCCAACCCTTGACCGCATCGAGCAGCAACGTGACCACGGCGGCGGCCTTGCTGCCCGAGCGCAGCACATTCGTGGCACCTGGGTTCTTGCTGCCATAGGTGCGCGGGTCGTTCAGGCCCATGACGCGCGTCACGATGACGGCAAAAGACAACGAGCCCAGCAGGTAGGCCGCCAACACCGCACAAACAGAATAAACAACGGGCACGAAAATTCTCCAGATCACAGCAAACGGCCCTGCCGACACGGCACGGGGCGGCGCCCATTCTGCCAGCCTATTGCGCCAGCGCGCACTGCACCGGCCGGGCTGCCAACAGGCGCACGCACACCTGGGGATCGAGCTGCACCAGATAGCCGCGGCGCCCCCCATTGATGGCAATGCGTGGCAGCTGCAGGATGCTCTCCTCGATATAGACAGGCATTGCCCGGCGCGTGCCGAACGGCGAGGTGCCGCCCACCAGGTAGCCGCTGTGGCGGTGGGCCACCTCGGGCGTGCAGGGTTCAATGGATTTGGCGCCAATCTGGCGCGCCAGGTTTTTGGTGGAAACCTTGCAGTCACCATGCATCAGCACGATCAGCGGGCGGGCATCCTGGTCCTGCATCACCAGGGTCTTGACGACATGGTGTTCCTCCAGCCCCAGACAGGCCGCGCTGTGCGCGGTGCCGCCGTGCTCCACATACTCATAGGGGTGGCCGGTGAACTCCACCTTGTGCGCCTTGAGCATTTGCGTGGCGGGGGTTTCGCTCACATGCGCGGCTTTGCCGTCTTTTTTGGTCATTTTTACTCAAAAACAATAGCTGGTAGCGCTTTACCAGTAAGCGCTGGAAGCCAATTTTCATCAAAATGCCATCAAAGTGCCGGGTCGCCCAGCTCCCAGTGAATGGCGTCGATGGCGGCCAGCAGCTCCGGCGAAAGAGTCGTTCCCCAGGCATCCAGATTTTCATCCAGTTGCGCGAGCGAGGTCACGCCGATGATGGTGCTGGCCACCTGCCACTTGGTGTAGCAAAAAGCCAGCGCCATCTGCGTGGGGCTCAAACCATGGTCGCGGGCCAGCTGGTTGTAGCGGCGTGCGGCCGCCAGCGCCTCGGGGCGGCCCCAGCGCTGCTTGCGCACCTGCTCGTAGCGGGCCATGCGCGCACCCTGCGGTGCATCGGGGCCGGTCGTGCCGCTCTGATCGAACTTACCGGTCAGCAAGCCAAAGGCCAGCGGCGAATAGGCGAGCAACGACACCTGGAGCCGGTGGCAGGTTTCATCCAGCGCGTTCTCCCACGTGCGATTGACCAGGCAATAGGGGTTCTGCACCGAGGCCACGCGCGGCAGGCCATGCTGTTCGGCCAGGCGCACAAATTCATGCACGCCGTAGGGCGTTTCGTTGGACAGGCCGATGGCGCGCACCTTGCCCGCCCGGACCAACCCGGCCAATGCTTCGAGCTGCGTGTGGATCGGCGTTTGCGACGTTTCCTTGGCCGGGTCGTAGTAGCGCATGCCAAACGCGGGCACATGGCGCTCGGGCCAGTGGATCTGGTAGAGGTCGATCACATCGGTCTGCAGACGGCGCAGGCTGGCGTCGCACGAGGCCACGATGTCGGACGCCGTCATGCCCCGCCCTTCGCGAATCCAGGGCATGCCGCGCGAAGGGCCGGCCACCTTGGTCGCCAGCACCACCTTGCCACGTGCGCTGGGGTTCCGGGCAAACCAGTTGCCGATGATGGCCTCGGTGGCACCAAAGGTCTCGGCGCGGGCGGGCACGGCGTACATCTCTGCGGTGTCGATGAAATTCACGCCCCGTTCGAGCGAGCGGTCCAGAATGCGGTGGGCGTCCTGCTCCGCCACCTGCTCGCCAAAGGTCATGGTGCCCAGGCAGATGGGGGTGACGAGCAGGTCGCTTTGACCCAGTGGAATCGTTTTCATGCGGTCTCCGTTGACAAGCGCGCCAGTTTACGGTGCCAGCGCTGCAGCCGCTGGGCAGGGACTATCTCCCGCGGGGCCGCAAGGATTGTCCCGGGATTGACATCAACAAAGCAAATGCTTGGCAATAATCACAGCCATGTACCAGACCATCCATACCTCGCGCAGCGAATTCGTGCCCATCCGCCAGCTCAACTACCACGTGCGCCTGTGGGGGCCCGAAACCTCCAGCCTGCCGCCCCTGGTGCTGGTGCATGGCTGGATGGACGTGGCCGCTTCGTACCAGTTTGTGGTGGATGCCTTTGGCACGGCCTTTCTGCAGGGACGGCGCATCATCGCCCCCGACTGGCGGGGCTTTGGCCGCACGGCGCCGCCTGTGCCCACCGACCATTATTTCTTTCCTGACTACCTGGCCGACCTTGACCACTTGCTTGACCACTACGCGCCCAATACCCCCGTGGACCTGGTGGGCCACAGCATGGGCGGCAACGTGGCCATGCTCTACGCCGGGGCGCGCCCCGGGCGCATTCGCCGCCTGGTCAACCTGGAAGGCTTTGGCATGCCCGACAACCAACCCACCAAGGCCCCGGCGCGCTCTGCCGAGTGGATGGACCAGCTCAAGGCCTTGCAACGCGGCGAGATGGCACTCAAGACCTATGACGGCGTGGATGGCGTGGCCCGGCGCCTGATGAAGACCAACCCCCGCCTCTCGCAAGACAAGGCCGACTGGCTGGCCCCGCACTGGGCGCAGCCCGATGCCCAGGGGCAATGGCACATCCTGGGCGATGCGGCGCACAAGATCACCAACGCACAGCTGTTTCGCCTGGAAGAGGCGCTGGCCCACTATGCCGCCATCACCGCGCCCACCCTGGCCATCGAGGCCAGCGACGACAGCCTGGGGCTGTGGTGGAAAGGCCGCTACACGCGGGAGCAGTACCACGAGCGGCTCCAGTCGGTACCTGACTGCCGCACCGCGCAGGTAGCGGACGCCGGGCACATGCTGCACCACGACCAGCCACAGGCCGTGGCCGCCTTGATCGCATCTTTCCTGGATTGAGAAAAAATGGCTGAAGCGCTTACCCACAAAGCGCTGAAAGCTATCAATTTTGATGATTTCCGGCCCGCTTGCGTGCTGCGTTTCCGCTCCCGACAGGGCTGCGGCCTGCGCATGAGAAAATCACGGGTTATTTACAGAACACCCAGGACAACACCATGGAAGCAGAACGCATCAACCTGATTGGCAACTCCCTTGAAGATCTGGCCGCCCGCGCGGCCGATCTACGGAGGTATCTTTGACTTCGATGCCAAATTCGAACGCCTGCGCACGGTAAACGCCTCGCTGGAAGACCCCTCGGTCTGGAACGACCCGAAGAAGGCCCAGGAGCTGGGCAAGGAAAAGAAATCGCTCGATGCCGTCGTGCTCACGCTCGACAAGCTCACCCATGAGCTGGCCGACAACGCCGAACTGTTCGAGATGAGCAAGGAAGACGGTGATGAAACCGGCCTGCTGACCATCGAAGCCGAGGCCGAAAAGCTGCGCCCGCTGGTCGAGGAGCTGGAGTTCCGCCGCATGTTCCGCAACGAGGCCGACCCGCTGAACTGCTTCATCGACATCCAGGCCGGCGCTGGCGGCACCGAAGCCTGCGACTGGGCCAGCATGCTGCTGCGCCAGTACCTGCGGTACGCCGAGCGCAAGGGCTTCAAGGCCACGGTCGAGGAAGAAACCCCGGGCGATGTGGCTGGCCTCAAGAGCGCCACCATCCATATCGAGGGCGAATACGCCTATGGCCTGCTGCGCACCGAAACCGGCGTGCACCGCCTGGTACGCAAATCGCCGTTCGACAGCTCGGGCGGGCGCCACACCAGCTTTGCATCGCTGTTTGTGTACCCGGAGATCGATGACTCGATCGAGATCAACATCAACCCGTCCGACGTGCGCACCGACACCTACCGCGCCAGCGGCGCCGGTGGCCAGCACATCAACAAGACCGACTCGGCCGTGCGCCTGACACACATCCCCACCGGCATTGTGGTGCAGTGCCAGGACGGCCGCAGCCAGCACGGCAACCGTGACATTGCGTGGCAGCGCCTGCGCTCCAAGCTCTACGACTTCGAAATGCGCAAGCGCCAGGAAGAGGCGCAAAAGCTCGAAGACACCAAGACCGATGTGGGTTGGGGCCACCAGATTCGCAGCTACGTGCTGGACAACAGCCGCATCAAGGACCTGCGCACCAACGTCGAGATCTCCGCCACCCAGAAAGTGCTGGACGGTGACCTCGACGCCTTCATCGAAGCCTCGCTCAAGCAAGGCATATAAGGAAACCACATGCCATCAATGCGTGACGGACAGGCCCCGGCCACCGCCATCCACCGTGCCGACTACCAGGCCCCGGCCTGGTGGATCGACAGTGTGGAACTCACCTTCGACCTCGACCCCGCCAAGACCCGCGTCCTGAACAAGATGCGCGTGCGCCGCAACCCCGATGTTGCTGCGCAGCCGCTGCGCCTGCAGGGCGAGGAACTGAATCTCTCGCGCGTGCTGGTGGGCGGTGCAGGCACCTCGTTCAAGATGGACGGCAACGTGCTCGTACTGGAAAACCTGCCCGAAGGCCCCGCGCCGGTCGAGCTGGAAATCTTCACCACCTGCGCGCCCGAGAAAAACACCAAGCTCATGGGCCTGTACGTGAGCCAGGGCACCTTCTTCACGCAGTGCGAGGCCGAGGGCTTCCGCCGCATCACCTACTTCCTCGACCGTCCCGACGTGATGGCCAGCTACAGCGTACTGCTGCGTGCCGACAAGGCGCTGTACCCGGTGCTGCTGTCCAACGGCAACCTGGTGGAGCAAGGCGATCTCGACGGCGGGCGCCACTTTGCCAAATGGGTCGATCCGCACAGGAAACCGTGCTACCTGTTCGCCCTGGTCGCAGGCAAGCTGGTGGCGCGCCAGCAGCGCATCAGATCACGCGCAGGCAACGAGCACCTGCTGGAGGTGTATGTGCGCCGGGGCGACCTGGGCAAGACCGAGCACGCCATGAATTCGCTCATGGCCAGCGTGGCCTGGGACGAGGCGCGCTTTGGCCTGTCGCTCGATCTGGAGCGTTTCATGATCGTCGCCACCAGCGACTTCAACATGGGCGCCATGGAAAACAAGGGCCTGAACATCTTCAACACGAAGTACGTTCTGGCCAGTGAGGCCACGGCCACCGACGCCGACTTTGCCCACATCGAAAGCGTGGTGGGCCACGAGTATTTCCACAACTGGACGGGCAACCGCATCACCTGCCGTGACTGGTTCCAGCTCAGCCTGAAGGAAGGCCTGACCGTCTTCCGCGACCAGGAATTTTCCATGGACATGGCGGGCAGCCCCTCGGCCCGCGCCGTCAAGCGCATCGAGGACGTGCGCGTGCTGCGCACCGCCCAGTTCCCCGAAGACGCAGGCCCCATGGCCCACCCGGTGCGGCCCGACAGCTACGTCGAAATCAACAACTTCTACACCGTCACCATCTACGAAAAGGGCGCCGAGGTGGTGCGCATGATGCACAACCTGGTGGGCCGCGACGGCTTTGCGCGCGGCATGAAGCTGCACTTCGAACGCCATGACGGCCAGGCCGTCACCTGCGACGATTTTGCAAGCGCCATCGCCGACGCCAACCCCGCCAGCGACCTGGCTCGCCTGCTGCCCCAGTTCAAGCACTGGTACAGCCAGGCCGGTACGCCCCATGTGCACGCCGCTGGCCAGTACGACGCGCAGGCGCGCAGCTACACGCTCACGCTCACGCAAAGCTGCGCCCCCACTGCGGGCCAACCGGACAAGGCGCCCTTTGTCATCCCGGTGGAGCTGGGCCTGCTCGCACAGGATGGCCGCGCCCTGCCCTTGCAACTTGCCGGTGAAGATGCCCCTGGCGCACCCACGCGTACGGTGGTGCTGGCCGAACCGAGCCTGTCACTGACGTTTGTCAACGTCGACAGCGCGCCGGTGCCCTCGCTGCTGCGGTCCTTCAGCGCCCCGGTGGTGCTGGACCACGATTACAGCGACCAGGATCTCCTCACCCTGCTGGCACACGACAGCGATGCCTTCAACCGCTGGGAAGCCGGCCAACGCCTGGCATTGCGCATAGCTATCAATACAATAGCTGACAGCGCAATTTCCATCAGCGCCAACGGCAAAATTGACCATAATTTTCTGCCCGCCAGCTTTGTGCAGGCCATGCGTGGCGTGCTGCGCCACCCGCAGCTCGATGCAGCCTTCAAGGAATTGGCCCTTGCTCTGCCGTCCGAGACCTACATCGCCGAGCAGCTCGACGTGGTGAACCCCCAACGCGTGCACGCGGTGCGCGAATCCATGCGCCTGCAGCTGGCCCTGGCACTGCACGACGACTGGCAATGGGCCTATGCACAGCACGAGTGCAACGGCGCCTACCAGCCCGACGCCCTCTCCAGCGGGCGCCGCGCCCTCACCGGCATGGCGCTGTCCATGCTGTGCCTGGCGGCGCAGCACACGGGCGACACGGTCTGGCCCGGCAAGACACTGCAGCGCTTCAAGGATGCGGGCAACATGACCGACCGCTTCAATGCCCTCAGCGCCCTGGTCGGCAGCGGCCACGCCCTGGCGGCGCCCGCGCTGGCGCGCTTCCATGCGCTGTTCAAGGATGAGCCGCTGGTCATCGACAAATGGTTCGCACTGCAGGCGAGCTGCCCCGACCGTGGCGGCCACGTGCTGCCCATCGTGCGCCAGCTCATGCAGCACCCCGACTTCAGCCTGAAAAACCCCAACCGGGCACGCAGCCTGGTGTTCAGCTACTGCAGCGCCAACCCTGGCGCCTTCCACCGGCAGGACGCCGCTGGCTACGTGTTCTGGAGCGAGCGCGTCATCGAACTCGACGCCATCAATCCGCAGGTGGCCGCCCGCCTGGCACGCGCCCTGGACCGCTGGAAGAAGCTGGCCGAACCCTGGCGCACCGCCGCCCGCGAAGCCATCGCCCGCGTCGCCACCCGTGAAACCCTGAGCAACGACGTGCGCGAAGTCATCACCCGCGCACTGGCCGAATAAGGAGAACCCCATGGCAAAACGAGTCAGCCTGACACGCTACCTGGTCGAACAGCAACGCGTGGACGGGCTCATCCCCGGCCAGCTGCGCCTGCTGCTGGAAGTGGTCGCCCGTGCCTGCAAGAGCATCAGCCAGGCCGTCAACAAAGGCGCCCTGGGCGGCGTGCTGGGCAGCGCCGACAGCGAGAACGTGCAAGGCGAGGTGCAAAAGCGGCTCGACATCATCGCCAATGAGGTGCTGATCGAGGCCAACGAATGGGGTGGCCATCTGGCCGGCATGGCCTCCGAAGAGATGGACGCCATCTACGTCGTGCCCAACCGCTACCCCAAGGGCGAATACCTGCTGCTGTTTGATCCCCTGGACGGCTCCAGCAACATCGACGTGAACGTGAGCATAGGCACCATCTTCAGCGTGCTGCGCATGCCCGAGGACGACCGGGGCGTGGACGAAGGCGACTTTCTCCAGAACGGCGCGCAGCAGGTGGCCGCCGGTTACTGCGTCTATGGCCCACAGACCACGCTGGTACTGACCGTGGGCGACGGCGTGGCCATGTTCACCCTCGACCGCGAGCAGGGCTCGTTCGTGCTGACCCAGGAGAATGTGCGCATTCCCGCCGACACGCAGGAGTTCGCCATCAATATGAGCAACATGCGCCACTGGGACGAACCCGTGCGCCGCTACATCGACGAATGCCTGCAGGGCCGCGACGGCCCGCGCAACAAGGACTTCAACATGCGCTGGATTGCCAGCATGGTGGCCGACGTGCACCGCATCATGACGCGCGGCGGCATCTTCATGTACCCCTGGGACAAGCGCGAACCCAACAAACCCGGCAAGCTGCGCCTGATGTACGAGGCCAACCCCATGGCCTGGCTCGTCGAACAGGCCGGCGGCGCCGCCACCAACGGCCGCCAACGCATCCTGGACATCCAGCCCACCCAGCTCCATGAGCGCGTAAGCGTCATCCTCGGCTCAAAAAATGAGGTCGAACGCGTGACCAGCTACCATTCAGCGCTATAATTCGAGGCTAAGCCGGTGTAGCTCAGTCGGTAGAGCAGCTCATTCGTAATGAGAAGGTCGGGTGTTCGATTCATCTCTCCGGCACCAAATGAAAGCCCCTGATTCGCAAGAGTCGGGGGCTTTTTTCATGTAGTCAGAATGTACCCGTGAAGACATTATTCAGGCGCGAGGCCGCAACCTGCAAGCCTTCTGGCGCAACGTGAGCATAGCGCTCCACCATTTCCAGTGTTTTCCAGCCGCCCAGACGCTGCAGTTCGTGGGTAGGCGTTCCGGCCTGACGGTGCCATGTGGCGAAGGTGTGTCGCAGGTCATGCCACCGGAAATCCTCAATGTCCACACGCTTGAGCGCAGCCCGCCAAGCCTTGGTGTTCACCTGCACGATGGGCTTGCCTTCGTAGGTGAACACATGGGTCAGGTGATCGCCCTGACGGTTCCGGCAGCCACCGTTCTGCGGCTGCGCGAACTGCTTGCCCGGAGCGCGGAAGAAAAGCCCGCCAGCGTTGACCTGGGGCTGCTTGAATCGATGGTGGCAGGGCTGGACGGCATGACGACCAGCGCCTGGCCCGATCGGGTGTTTGAACTGGGCGCTGCGGTAGAGGAGGTACCAGTCAGCTGATTTCACGCTTGATCAAGGAAAGACAAACCGCACCCATGCGCTACTGGATGTGATTCTCTTCGGAGGCAGATGCTGGCCATTGACGTTCTTGCCTCGGTCGATGCTGTGTACGTGATTGCCAACGAACAACGTCCGAAGTCCGGGTTCGACCTGAAGTGCTCTGCCAGCCACACATGGGCATCACCAACACGCTTCTGCCCCAGCCACGCCTCTATGCGCAGGGCCATTTCTGGGGAGACAGCAGCGCGGCCATTGAGCACACGCGACAAGGTCACGCAGGACACATCCAACTGCAGCGCGGCCTGGGTCACAGACAACCCCAGCGCAGGCAAGAAGGCTCCTACGTCTGGGGTGAAAACGGTCAGGCGTGCGTCCGCACCCAGCTTTTCAGGGCCTCATTGATGCGGGTTTGCCATCCATCGCCCGATGCCTTGAACTTCTCCAGCACCTCTACGTCCAGGCGCAGGGTGACTTGAGCCTTGGTGCCACTACCCAGCGGGCGGCCTCGGCGTACCAACGGCTTGACCTGCTCCCATTCGGCGTCGGTGAAGGGCACAGCATCAGGGTCTGCCAGCGCAGCGGCGGTAATAGCGGCATCCTCGACAGGAGTGGGTAGCAGGGTTCCGGCTTTAAGTTTCGGCATAGCGTTTCACCTCTCGGCTGTTGGCCTTTCTCAAACTGATGATGCGGCGCTCGGTCGGCTGCTCTGAGGGCCGGTCAACAAACACCAGCGCCATGATGCGCAGGCCGATGTAGCCCAGGGCCACCATGCGGGCTTCGCCATAGTCCCGGCGCGTGTCGGGCCACACTACGGCGGTTCCCCATTCAAAGCCTGCTGCCTCGGTCAGTGAAACGCCATGCTTTGCCACATTGGCGGCATCTTTGGCCGGGTCGAACGTCACATTCATGATTTAGTGTAGCTACATTTATTCGAAGTTCAAGGACTATTTGTAGTCGCGTTATTTCATGCGGCAGCCACCACGCGCAGCGCACCGGGCGCGGCCTGGGCATCAAACCGCACACAGGCCAGGGGGGCCAGAATGTGCGCCTCTATCTGCTCAAGGAACGGGCGCAGGGCGTCAATACTGCGCGGCCTGTAGCCTTGTCAGCCTCTACCTTGGCAGCGGCAGCGGCTTGTTTTTCGGCCTGGGCAGCCAACGCGTCACGCTTGAGGTCGCGGGGGTCTTTGCCCTCATCAATCAGGCGCTGAAGTTCGCGAGCCTTCGCTTGCACTTCTGGAATGCTCCAGACGGTAGGGCTTCCGATGGTCAGGCGAATGTCCTTGCCTTGGTACACGCTCTGGAGCACATAGGCGGACTTCCCGGCGGGGGTTGCCCTGAGCCCGAGTCCCGGAGCGGTCGCGTCCCATAAGAAAGCCTGCTTCTTATCGGGCGGACACTTGAACCCCCGACACCCGGGCAGCGGTGAATACAATCTTTGTCATATGGTCCCCCTTGCAGTCTTACATCGGCCAGGATGTAAGGGCGGATGTAAGACTATTTGCTGAAAAATGCTGAACTTCAATCAACGACAAAACTGTTTGTACATCCAGTAAAATAAATATAAGTTGTTGATTTTCATAGATTGAATCGGTAGCAATCAACACGGGCAAATATACCTATCCTCTCATTCGAAATGAGAAGGTCGGGTGTTCGATTCATCTCTCCGACACCAAATGAAAGCCCCTGATTCGCAAGAGTCGGGGGCTTTTTTCATAGGGTCAGCCTATGCCCGAGGGGACATATTCAGGAGCCGTCTGGGCAGATTGAACGGATTCCGCAGAGGCGGCCAAGTCAAGGCCTTGTTGAAGCCGACCCGTCCACCCTTTCCGCCGAACCAGACCCAATTCAGAAACCCAGTGGTTCTGGCGGAAATTCTTCCCCATGTGGATGGTCTGTGGCGGGCAGATCGCCTTCCATCGCACGGCGCTTGCGATGGACGTGGTAGGCCGACATGACCTGGTGCGCCACCATGTCCAGGCTGGGACGGGTGTTGCCTTGCTTGTCGGTCCAGACGCGGGGCGTGAGGGTCCCGGCAAGGGACACGCCGTCACCATCGGCCAGGGCACCCAGTGCGGCGCGGGATGCGACATCGAAGGCGATGACATTGACGAACAGGTTCTCACCGTCGTTGCTGTTGGCGCGCACGCGGGCTACCGTGAAGGTCTTTCCTGCCTTGTCTATGCGCTCGGCGGCCTGCCCGTACAGTCGGCCGGCAATCAATCCGTCAATCATGGTTCGGGCTCCGTTGTGGATGGCTCTGTGGTGGGTGTGTCGTCCAGCGCCCTGTCTACCAGCGGCGCAGGCAGCGAGCGGGTGGGCTTGACGCCCAGTTCCTTGAGCATCTCGGCCTGGCGGATCACGTTGCCCTTGTTCTGGCTCAGCTTGTTGTAGGCCTTGGTATAGGCGTCCTGGGCCTGGCCCAGGTTCTTGCCGACCTTGTCCAGGTCATCCACAAAGCCGGCCAAGCGGTCATACAGCTCGGCACCACGCTTGGCGATTTCCTGGGCATTGCGGCTTTGCGCTTCCTGGCGCCACAGGTGCGCCACGGTGCGCACCACGAACAGCAGCGTGGACGGACTCACCAGCAACACATTCTTGTTCCAGGCGTCGCTGTAGAGCTGGCTGTCGCTGGTCACGGCAAGCATGAAGGCGGGCTCGATGGGGACGAACATGAGCACGAAATCGAGCGATTGCAAGCCGTGCAATTGCTGGTAGTTGCGCTCGGCCAGGCCCTTGATGTGCTGGCGCACTGATTCAATGTGGCGACGCTGGGCGGCGGCGCGCTGCAGGTCGGTCTCGGCGTTGGCGAATTCTTCGTAGGCGATCAGCGACACCTTGGCGTCCACGACCAGGTGGCGGTTCTCTGGCAGGTGGATCACCACATCGGGCTGGGCCCGCGTGCCGTCGTCACGCAGGTGGTTTTCCTGCACGTCATATTCAATGCCGGGGCGCAGACCCGCGAGTTCGAGCACGCGTTCCAGAATCAGTTCGCCCCAGTTGCCCTGGGCCTTGGTCGATCCTTTGAGGGCCTGCGTGAGGTTTTTGGCGTCCTCGCTCAGCGCCTGGTTCAGGCCCATGAGCTGGTGCACCTGCTGCGACAGGGCGGAACGCTGCTTGCCTTCGGTGTCGTAGAACAACTCCACCTTGCCCTGGAACTCCTGCAGGCGCGCCCGCAAGGGGTCGAGCAACTGACCCAGGCTTTGCTGGTTCTGCTCGGCAAACCGCTTGCCCTTTTCTTCGAGGATGTCATTGGCCAGGCTTTTGAACTGGTGGGTGAGTGATTCACGCGCTTCGCCCAGCAGTTGCAGCTTTTCCTGCGCGGCACGGCGTTCCGCGTCCAGCTGCGTGGTCTGCGCTGCCAGCTGGCTTTGCAGGTCGGCCAGCTGCTGGCGCACGGTCTGCGTCAAGGCCGCCTGCTCCTGCCACTGCGTTTCCAGTCCCGGTACGCGGGCGGCGCGCTCGGCCAGTTGGGCACGCTCGTCCCGGGCGATGTCCAGCGCCTCGCGCCAACCCTCGGCCTGCACTCGGGTGTGCTGCAGCTGCGCCAGCAAACTGGCACACTCGGCCTCCAGCCCGCGCACGCGCTCCTGGGCTGTGGCCATGTGGGTGTTGGCTGTGGCTTGTACCTCCATCTGCGCCTGGCTGCGTGCCTGGGCCGCGATCTGCTCGTGCTGTGCAATCGCCTCACGGCGGGCGCGTGCTGCACCCCAGAGCCAACCCAGACACAGCGCCGCCAGCGCCAGCAAGGCGGCAGCCAGCAGAGTCATGGGATCAAGGCTCACGATGGTTGCTTTCATTTTTATAGCTAGCAGCGCTTACTGCATAAGCGCTAGATGGCATTTTTGCTTCAAATTTTCGCCATGGGCAGATTCACCGCCGTCAGTGGCCCACGCCCGCCCAGGAAGGCGATCAGGTTGTCTGCCGCCAGCATGGCCATGGCCCGCCGGGTCGCCACGGTGGCGCTGGCAATGTGCGGCGTGAGCACCACGTTGGACAGTGCCAGCAGATCGGGGTGCACCCCCGGCTCGCCCTCGAACACATCCAGCCCCGCCGCCGCAATGCGCCGATCACGCAGGGCTGCGGCCAGCGCCGCATCGTCCACAATGCCGCCGCGGGCGATGTTGACCAGCGTGGCGGTCGGTTTCATCAGGGCGAGTTCTGCCGCGCCGATGGTGTGGTGCGATTGCGGTGAGTACGGCAACACCAGAACCACGTGGTCGGCGGTGCGCAGGAGTTCCTCCTTGCCCAGGTAGCGCGCCTTGCAGGCGGCCTCCAGGTCCGGAGTCAGACGCGAGCGGTTGTGGTACACGACTTCCATGCCGAAGCCATGCGCCCCTCGGCGCGCAATGCCCTGCCCGATGCGCCCCATGCCGATGATGCCCAGTCGGCTGCCATGCACTTCAGCCCCGGCAAACATGTCATAGCGCCAGCTTTTCCAATGCCCGGCGCGCAGGAAATGCTCGCTCTCGGTAATGCGGCGGGCGGTGGCCATGAGCAGCGCAAAACCGAAGTCAGCCGTGGTCTCGGTCAGTACGTCCGGCGTATTGGTGCCCTGCACGCCTGCGCGCGTCATCGCATCGAGATCAAAGTTGTTGTAGCCCACAGCCATGTTGGCCACGATGCGCAAGTCCGGGCAGGCAGCCAGCAGCGCAGCGTCGATGCGCTGGCTGCCAGTGGTCAAGGCCCCTACCTTGCCTTGCAGGCGCCGGACCAGTTCCTCCGGGGTCCAATCCCGGTCCTCGGTGTTCGACTCGACCGTGCAGTGCTGCGCGAGCTTCTCCAGCACATCGGGAAAGATGGCACGCGCCACCAGGATTGCGGGTTTTGCCACCGTAGTCATCTGCCGGTCAGCGGAACCAGATGAAGGTAATCAGCACGAACAGCGGCACCAAGATACCGAACGACCAGAGCATGTAGCCAAAGAAGCTGGGCATCTTCACACCACGGTCTTCGGCAATGGCCTTGACCATGAGGTTGGGCGCATTGCCGATATAGGTGTTGGCCCCCATGAACACGGCACCCGCCGAAATGGCTGCCAACGTGGGTGCCAGCGTCGTCATCAGCACAGCCGGGTCGCCACCTGCGGTATTGAAGAACACCAGATAAGTGGGTGCATTGTCGAGGAACGAGGACAAGAGGCCCGTGGCCCAGAAGTACATGGCCGGATTGGGCGAGCCGTCGGGCTGTGTCACAGCGCTGACGATGGCACCGAACGGTCCGTTCACGCCTGCCTTGAGCATGGCAATCACCGGAATGATGGTCAGGAAAATGCCGGCAAACAGCTTGGCCACTTCCTGCATGGGCGCCCAGCCAAACTGGTTGTTTTCATGCACCAGCTTGGGCGTGAGCCACAGGGAGAGTCCCGTCACCACCAGCAAGCCGATATCGCGCACGATGCCCGGCAGGCCCACCTCCGTGCCTGCAATGTTGAAGACCACGGAAGACTTCCAGAACCCGCTGACAAGAACCAGGGCCACCACCACGCCCAGCAAGGCAAAGTTGAGCTTGCCGTCAAAACCGATGGCACGGGTATCCGGTGTGGGGTCGCGTGGCAACACCTCTTCGCGCCGGTGGTAATACCACCAATCCAGTGCATAGAAAATACCCAGCAACACGCCCAGCAGGAACAGGGTTTCAGGAAAAATGTGGCTCACGGTCCAGAAAAAATCCACGCCTTTGAGGAATCCCAGGAACAGCGGTGGATCGCCCAGAGGAGTGAGCGACCCGCCCGCGTTCGAGACGATGAAGATGAAAAAAACCACCACATGGGCCTTGTGCGTACGGTTGTCGTTGGCGCGGATCAGTGGGCGGATCAGAAGCATGGATGCCCCCGTCGTCCCCATGAAACTGGCCAGCACGGCGCCAATGGCCAGGATGGCCGTGTTGAGTCCCGGGCTGCCATGCAGGTTGCCCCGGATGTAGATCCCCCCCGCCACGGTAAACAGCGCTGTCAGCAGGATCACGAAGGGCAGGTACTCCGCCAGCAGGGCATGAACCAGGCTCACACCGGCCATGCCCGGGCCGAATACCACGGCAAATGGCACCAGGAACAGCAGG
This sequence comes from Giesbergeria sp., assembly GCA_026647025.1. Classification (GTDB taxonomy): domain Bacteria; phylum Pseudomonadota; class Gammaproteobacteria; order Burkholderiales; family Burkholderiaceae_C; genus Simplicispira. Next base: position 3,548 of record JAPKHH010000054.1, on the reverse strand, counting down.
CCCCATGCAGCCGCCACCTTGCCAAAATGGTGGTGCCAGAAAATCGGCGCCAGCAGTGGCATGATGGCAATGGACAGCAAAATTCCCGCAAAGGGAATGCCCCACCACAGCGGCAACGTGCTGCCATCAATATCTGCCGCCATGGCCAGGCTGGGCAACGCCGCCAGCGCGGCCAGAATCAGCCAGCGAAAAGGTTTCATGGGTTTGTCTCCCTATCTTTGTTGGAACCACAGGCTCGGCGCACGCCGCACCACCAAAGCAGGCAGCGCAGGTCGCCCCGCTATTCCCAAGGCGTGAGAACAACAGCCAGGAGGCCGCCGTCTCACCGGCTTGGCGAACGCAACCGCAAAGTGTAGGCGAGGTTTCTCCCGATCGGCACCATAGCCCCAATCACCGACGGTGCTGCAAACTATTCGTCAGGAAGCCCGTTCATGCTCCCCAGCCCGCGGCAGCCTGTCAGTCGTTCACCTGCAAGGCTTCCAGCACGTCCCGCAAGGAATCGGGTACGGGCACCGGGCGGCGCGTGGTGCGATCGACATAGACGTGGATGAAATGCCCCGCCGCAGCCGTGAGTGGTTCGCCCCCCGCAAACAGCCCGACCTCATAGCGCACGCTTGATGCGCCCAGGCGCGCCACACGAATGCCTGCCTCCACCGTCTGTGGAAATGCCAGCGGTGCGAAGTAATTGCACTGGGTTTCAATCACCAGGCCAATGGTGGCGCCCGCATGGATGTCCAGTACGCCCTGCTCTATCAAATAGGCATTCACCGCCGTGTCAAACCAGCTGTAGTAGACGACGTTGTTGACATGCCCATAAACATCGTTGTCCATCCAGCGGGTTGTGATGGGGCGAAATACAGGGTACGCGCTGCGCGGCTTGGGCACCGGGCGCACAGGAGAAGCAACGTGGTTCATGGGCGGCCATTCTGCCAGCGCCCCTGTTTCTGGAACAGGTTCCACCGTCACCTTGGTGAACCTCGCTCTCACCGGCGGAACACCGCCAGCCGGAAGCGCCATGGCGCCCCGTCGGATGGTAAAGATAGACCACCGAGGCGCTCCCAGCCTTCGAATGCATCTGGCCAGCCTACGCCCAGGCAACAGTTTGTAAGGCCTCCTCTCTAAAATGCTGCAATGCAACAATTTGACTTGCATTTCGCCTGCAACAGCGTAGAATCCGTTGCATGCTGCACTGCAACATAACCTCATCGGTTGATGATCAGCGCAGATGTCTGTAACCCCCTGGGATTCACCAGGCACCACCTTTAGGAGATATGACATGTCGCTGACCACCGAACAAATCCTGGCCGCCCACAAAGCCAACATCGAAACCCTTTTCGGCCTGACCAGCAAGGCTTTCGAAGGCGTCGAAAAACTGGTTGAACTCAACGTGACCGCTTCGCGTGCCGCGCTGACTGAGGCCGCCAGCCACACCCAGGCCGTGCTGAGCGTCAAGGACGTCCAGGAACTGATGGCTCTGCAAGCCGGCATGCTCCAGCCCCTGGCCGAGAAGACCGCTTCCTATAGCCGCCACCTGTACGACATTGCCTCGGGCACCAGCGGTGAATTCACCAAGGCTGTGGAAGCCAAGGCTGGCGAAGCACAAAAGAACTTTGCCAACCTGGTCGACACTGCCGCCAAGAACGCCCCCGCAGGCTCTGAAACCGCTGTCGCCGTGATGAAGAGCGCCGTTTCTGCCGCCAACAATGCTTTCGAATCGGTGCAGAAGGCCGTCAAGCAAGCGACCGACGCCGCCGAAGCCAACTTCAACGCCGTGGCCGCCTCGGCCGCCGATGCCGCCAAGACGGCCACACCGCGCAAGCGTTGATCAACGGCGTCTGGAGAACACTCTCTAGACACCAGCAAGGGATTACCCGCATAATGCGGACATTCCCTGAGAAATCAGGGACTCCAGTTGTCTCCTTGGATCCCCTCGAAACCCCCGTTTCTGGATCCATTTAAAGCCCGGTTGCAAGACCGGGCTTTTTTTTTGCCTGTCCTATCCCCACGCTGCCAGAAACGACAGAACTGATCGGCAAGAAACATGAATAATTTAATTGCGAATTGTTCGCGTTTGCTTTAGCATGACGTATCGAACACATTCGCCTACCGATCCATGACCCGAAATCAATTTCTGCCCGCCCTGTTGTCCAGCTGCGTTCTCGCTCTTGCCTCCGGCACCGCCCTGGCCGAAGACCAGGTGGTCAACCTCTATTCCGCCCGACACTATTCCACCGACGAAGCCCTGTACAGCGACTTCACCAAAGCAACCGGCATCAAGGTCAACCGCGTGGATGCGGATGACGCAGGCATCCTTGCACGCCTGAAGGCCGAGGGATCTGCCTCACCCGCCGATGTGGTTTTGTTGGTGGATGCAGCGCGCCTCTACAAGGGAGAGGTGGACGGACTCTTTCAACCCATCCAGTCGAAGGTGCTGAACGACGCCATCCCCGCCCATCTGCGCAGCGCACCTGCAGCCGATGGCGGAATTTCGTGGTTTGGCCTGTCTACACGGGCGCGCGTCATCGTCTACAACAAGGTCAAAGTAGACAAAAACGATGTGGATACGTATGAGGAACTGGGCGATCCCAAGAACAAGGGAAAGCTGTGTATCCGCTCCGGCTCGCACCCCTACAACCTCAGCCTGTTTGGTGCAGTCACAGAACACCTGGGTGAGCAGAAGGCCCAGGACTGGCTCAAGGGCATGGTCGACAATCTTGCACGCTCCCCCAAGGGCGGTGACACCGACCAGATCAAGGCCGTGGCCGCCGGTGAATGCGAAATTGCCGTCACCAACAGCTACTACCTTGCGCGTCTGATGCGCTCGTCCAAACCCGAGGATGTGGCCGTTGTCAACAAAGTGGGAGTCGTTTTCCCCAACCAACAGTCCTGGGGCACCCACATGAACATTGCCGGTGGTGCCGTTGCACGTCACGCCAAGCACCCCGCCAACGCCGTCCGTTTCCTGGAGTATCTGGCCAGCGCATCGGCACAAAACTACTTTGCCAATGGCAACAACGAGTGGCCCGCCGCCAAGAACGTCACTATCGACAACCCGGCCCTCAAGGCCATGACCGGTGGAACGCCTTTCAAGAGCGAGACCATTCCGATCAGCGCTGTGGGCGCCAATGTGACCAAGGTGCAGCAGATGCTTGACCGCGTAGGCTTCAAATAATCGACCGCACCACTGGGTCAGTGGTATCCAGCACTCCCGCACATGCCCGGCACCGACCGGGCATTTTTGTGGCGCCTACATCGGTAATAATTGACGTTTACGTCAACGTCATTTACTGGAGACTGAACATGGAAATCAAAGGCAAAGTATTCATCGTGACCGGCGGCGCATCGGGCCTGGGTGAAGGCACGGCGCGCATGCTGGCAAGCCAGGGCGGCAAAGTGGTCATCGCCGACATGCAGGTCGAAAAAGGCACCGCAGTCGCCCAGGAGATTGGTGGCGCCTTTGTGAAATGTGATGTCAGCAGTGAAGCCGACGGCCAGGCCGTCGTCGCACAGGCGGTTTCCATGGGCAAACTCATGGGTCTGGTCAATTG
>JAPKHH010000053.1:0-22437 GCA_026647025.1 Giesbergeria sp. | reverse complement strand
GGCATGAGCCACGACGAGGCGCCCGTGATCCTGAACCTGATCCGCGAACTGAAGAAGGACAAGACCAAGATCATCCTGCTGGTGGAGCACAAGATGGACGTGGTGCGCGAGCTGGCCGACCGCATCATCGTGCTGACCAACGGCACGCTGGTGGCCGATGGGCTTCCGGCCGACGTGATCGCCTCGCCCGTGGTGCAGGAGGCCTATCTGGGCGTCTCCAAGGATGCCGACAAGGAGGCCGCATGAGCACCAACCTGCTCGAACTCAAAGGTGTGCACACCCACATCGAGGCGTACCACATCCTGCACGGTGTGGACCTGGCGATCCCCAAGGGCCAGCTCACCATGCTGCTGGGCCGCAACGGCGCGGGCAAGACCACTACGCTGCGCACCATCATGGGCCTGTGGCATGCGTCCAAGGGGTCCATCCATTTTGACGGCAAGGACATCACCGCGCTGCACACGCCGCAGATCGCCGGTCTGAACATTGCCTATGTACCCGAGAACATGGGCATCTTTGCCGACCTCACGGTCAAGGAGAACATGCTGCTGGCCGCCCGCAAGGCCAGCACGGCGGCGCAGATGGATACAGCGCGGCTCGAATGGATCTTCAGGCTGTTCCCCGCGGTGGAAAAGTTCTGGAACCACCCGGCAGGCAAGCTCTCGGGCGGCCAGAAACAGATGCTGGCCGTGAGCCGCGCCATCGTCGAGCCACGCGAGCTGCTCATCGTCGACGAGCCCAGCAAGGGCCTGGCGCCCGCCATCATCAACAACATGATCGACGCCTTCGACCAGCTCAAGAAGAGCGGCGTGACCATTTTGCTGGTGGAGCAGAACATCAACTTTGCCAAACGCCTGGGCGACACCGTCGCCGTGATGGACAACGGCAAGGTGGTGCACGCAGGCAGCATGGCCGCCCTGGCGCAGGACGAGGCATTGCAGCAATCGCTGCTGGGGTTGTCGCTATGAAATATATAAAAAAACAGGCTCTAACGCTTATGCAGCAAGCGCAAGCAGCTATTAAACAAATAGCACACACTGTTTCCGGAAAGGTGCGCCATGAACTCCCGTGACTTCGATTGGAAGCCGCTGGCGCTGGTGCCGCTGCTGGCGCTCATCGTGCTGCCCTTCATTGGTTCGCCCAGCACCTGGCTCACGCTCACGGTGGCCGGGCTGGCCATGGGCATGATCATCTTCATCATCGCCTCGGGCCTCACGCTGGTGTTCGGGCTGATGGACGTGCTCAACTTCGGCCACGGTGTGTTCATCGCGCTGGGCGCCTTCGTGGCCACCAGTGTGCTGGGCGCCATGGGTGACTGGACGGGTTCGGACCAGCTGTGGCGCAACATGGTCGCCGTGCTGCCGGCCATGCTGGTGGCCATGGCGGTGGCCGGTGCCGTGGGCCTGGCGTTCGAGCGCTTCATCGTGCGGCCGGTGTATGGCCAGCACCTCAAGCAGATCCTCATCACCATGGGCGGCATGATCATTGGTGAGGAACTCATCAAGGTCGTCTGGGGCCCGGCGCAGATTCCGCTGCCGTTGCCCGAGGGCATGCGCGGCTCGCTGCTGATCGGTGACGCCGCCATCGAAAAATACCGCCTGGTGGCCGTGGCCGTGGGCCTGCTGGTGTTCGGCGTGCTGGCCTGGGTGCTGGCGCGCACCAAGGTGGGCCTGCTGATACGCGCCGGTGTACAGGACCGCGAAATGGTCGAGTCGCTGGGCTACCGCATCCGGCGCCTGTTTGTCGGCGTGTTCGTCGTCGGCTCGGCGCTGGCGGGCCTGGGCGGTGTGATGTGGGGTCTGTACCAGCAAAGCGTGATCCCGCAGATGGGCGCGCAGGTCAATGTGCTGATCTTCATTGTCATCATCATTGGCGGCCTGGGCAGCACGGGCGGTGCACTCATTGGTGCGCTGCTGGTGGGCCTGATGGCCAACTACACCGGCTTCCTGGTGCCCAAGGTGGCGCTGTTTTCCAACATTGCCCTCATGGTCGCGATCCTGTTGTGGCGTCCGCAGGGTGTCTATCCCGTCACGAACCGTTGAAGCGGAGCCCGACATGTTGAACCGACTTCTCTCCAACGACTACCCGCGCAGCAAGGTGCTGGCGGTGATCCTGGTGGCCATTTTTCTGGGCCTGGCGTTTGCACCCTTCTTGTTCCCGGGCGTCAAGGCGCTCTCGGTCGCGGCCAAGGTGCTGATCTTTGTGGTGCTGGTGGCCAGTTTTGACCTGCTGCTGGGCTACACCGGCATCGTGAGCTTTGCGCACACCATGTTCTTCGGCATTGGCGCCTATGGCATTGCCGTGGCCACCACGCGCATGGGGCCCACCTGGAGCGCGCTGGCCGTGGGCATGGGCGGTGCGCTGCTGCTGTCGCTGCTGCTCTCGCTGGCGGTGGGGCTGTTTTCGCTGCGGGTGCGGGCCATTTTCTTCGCCATGATCACGCTGGCCGTGGCTGCCGCGTTCCAGACGCTGGCGTCGCAGCTGTCCGAGATCACGGGGGGCGAGGACGGCCTGTCCTTCAGGGTGCCCGAGATTCTCTCGCCCAGCTTCGAGCCCTTTGAGGAGCCCTTCCTCGGCGTATCGATCGATGGACGCCTGCTGTGCTACTACCTGCTGTTCGTCACCGCTGTGGTGCTGGTGCTGTCCTTGCTGCGCATTGTCAACTCGCCCTTCGGACGCGTGCTCCAGGCCATCCGCGAGAACGAGTTCCGTGCCGAGGCGATTGGCTACCGCGTGGTGGTGTACCGCACCACCTCCAGCGTTCTCTCGGCCCTTTTTGCGTGTGCGGCCGGTGCCATGCTGGCCCTCTGGCTGCGCTACAACGGGCCGGACACCTCGCTCAGCTTCGAAATCATGATGGACTGCCTGCTCATCGTGGTGATTGGCGGCATGGGAACGATCTACGGTTCGGCCATTGGTGCTGTGCTGTTCCTGGTGGCGCAGAGCTACCTGCAGGATCTGTTGCGCCTGGCCAGCGATGCGGCGGCGAGCAGCCTGCCCTGGCTGTCGGCGCTGCTCTCGCCCGACCGCTGGCTGCTGTGGCTGGGCGTGCTGTTCGTCCTCTCGGTTTACTACTTCCCCACCGGTGTGGTGGGGCGCCTGCGTGCGGCGGCTGCGCACAAGGCGGGCTGATTTTCCCCCTGGTATCTCTGCAAAAAAACCTTCTGGAGACAAACGCATGAAGACCTGTATTCGCCCCTTTGTTCCTGCCGCCCTGGCGGCGGCAGTCTTGGCCGCTTGCGGTGGTGGCAGCGATGCCAGCATCAACACCAAGCCGGCCTATCTGGGTGCCATCAAGGCGACCAGCTACGACGGCGGCAGCGACGACCTGCTCACCGCCGGGCTGGGCAAGACGGGCCTGGCTTCGCCCCTGGCGCCTGCCTATGCCGACCCCCTCAAGCCCACGGCGGCCGAACTGCGCCGCACGGCCATCCACACCAACTACCGTGCCATGCTCGACATGACGGCAGACGGCGGCTATGGCACGCTCTATGGCCCCAACGTGGATGCCCAGGGCACGGTAACGGCGGGTGAAGGCAAGGTGCCGGGCACCGAATACATGGCCTTTGCCGACGATGGCAGCGGCCGCCAGAACGTCACGCTGATGGTGCAGGTGCCTGCCAGTTTCGATCCGAAAAAGCCCTGCGTCATCACGGCCACGGCCTCGGGTTCGCGCGGTGTGTACGGCGGCATCTCCACGGGGGAGTGGGGCCTCAAGCGCGGCTGCGCCGTGGCCTATTCCGACAAGGGCACGGGCGGCGCTCCGCACGACCTCATGAATGACACCGTGCCCCTGATCGATGGCACGCGCACCACGGCGGCGGCGGCGGGCAAGGATGCGGCGTTCAACGCCGGTCTGTCGGCCGCTGAACTGGCGGCCTTCAATGCGGCCACGCCCCAGCGCTTTGCCTTCAAGCACGCGCACTCGGGCCAGAATGCCGAGAAGGATTGGGGCAAGACCACGCTGCAGGCGGTGGAGTTTGCCTACTACGTGCTCAATGAGCGCTTTGGTGCCGTGGACAATGGCCAGCGCCTCAAGTCGCTGACTCCGGCGAACACCATCGTCATTGCTTCGAGCATTTCCAACGGCGGCGGCTCGGCCATTGCGGCAGCCGAGCAGGACACGCAGGGTCTCATCACCGGTGTGGCCGTGTCCGAGCCTGCCATCGAAATGCCGGCCAACCCCGGTGTGACCGTGCAGCGCGGCGGCGTGGCCGTGGCCGTGACGGGCAAGCCCCTGGTCGATTTCACCACCTACGCCAACCTCTACCAGTCGTGCGCTGCGCTGGCGCCGTCCATCAGCAGCTCGCCCTATGCGGCGGCGTTTGGCGCAGGCTTTGCTGCGGCGGCGCTGCCGATTGCCCCCAACCGCTGCTCGGCCCTGGTGGCTGCAGGCCTGCTTTCGGGCGGCACCCTGGCTGCGCAGGCCGAAGAGTCGTTGCAAAAGCTGCGCAGCTACGGCTGGGAGCCGGAGTCGAATGATCTGCATGCTTCGCTGGCAGCCTTCGAGGTGGCTCCGGCCGTGGCCGTGACCTTTGCCAATTCGCTCTCGCGCGCCAGCGTGAAGGACCACCTGTGCGGCTTCAGCTACGCGGCAACCACGGCCACCGGTGCGGTCGGGCCGCTGGCCCCTGCGGCGCTGGCGGGCATGTTTGCGTCGGGCAATGGCGTTCCGCCATCGAGCGGCGTGCAGCTCATCAACAACGCCGGCAAGTTCGGTGCAGGGCGCGACCTTCTGTCGTTCAACGCGGCCGGGGTGGCCGATTGGAACACTGCCGGCGCGCTGTGTCTGCGCAACCTGGTCACGGGCACCGACACGGCCGCCAAAAAGCTGCAGGCAGGCGTGGATGAAACCCGCCGCAACGGCAACCTGCGCGGCAAGCCCACGCTCATCGTGCACGGCCGGGCCGATGCGCTGTTGCCCGTCAGCCATACCTCGCGCCCGTATGCGGCGCTCAACAGCAAGGTCGAAGGCGCCGCCAGCAAGCTCCGCTACCTGGAAGTCACCAACGCCCAGCACTTTGACAGTTTCATTGGCCTGCCGACCGTGCTGCCTGGCTACGACACCCGCTATGTGCCGCTGCATGTGTACCTGAACCGCGCCCTGGACGCCATGTACGAACACCTTGCCAACGGCAAGGCGCTGCCAGCCAGCCAGGTGGTGCGCACCGTGCCGCGCGGCGGTGTGCCGGGCAAGGCACCGGCCATTACGGGCGCCAACGTGCCGCCGCTGGCCATGCTGCCGGTGGCCGGCAATGCCATTGCCATCACCGCGGGGGCCATTGCCATCCCGGATTGATGGGGGCTCCCTCAAGGGTGCGGCCTACGGGCCGCACCGACATCTCCTCCTGCTTCACCAGACCACGCACCATGTCTCCCACCTCCCGCTACGCCACCTGTGCCGGTTACGAAATCCACTACACCGAGTGGGGCGCGCCCGATGCCCCCGTGGTGATTGCCTGGCACGGCCTGGCGCGCACCGGGCGCGACATGGACGACCTGGCCGCGCACCTGGCGCCGCGCTACCGCGTGATCTGCCCCGATACGCTCGGGCGTGGCCTGAGCCAATGGAGCCGCCAGCCCGCCCAGGAATACCGCCTTTCGTTCTATGCCCGCATTGCGGCGGCGTTGTTCGAACAGTTGGCCATCGCAAAGGCCCACTGGATCGGCACCTCCATGGGAGGGGCGATCGGCACAGTGTGCGCGTCCGGCCTGTTCGAGCCTGCACTGCGGGGGCGCATTGCCAGCCTGCTGCTCAACGACAACGCCCCCCGGTTGGCCGATGCCGCACTCGAGCGCATCAAGGCCTATGCGGGGCAGCCGCCGGCCTTTGATACCGTGGCGGAGCTGGAAGCCTTTTTCCGACAGGTGTACCAGCCCTACGGCTGGCTGAGCGACGCCCAGTGGCGCCGCCTGACCGAGACCTCGACCCGCCGTCTTCCGGACGGGCGCGTCACGCCACACTACGACCCGGCCATGGTGCAGCAGTTCACGCACCATGCGAACGACTACCTGATCTGGGACCACTACGACGCGCTGGACATTCCGGTGCTGTGCCTGCGCGGCGCAGACTCCGACCTGGTACTGCCCGAAACCACGGCCGAGATGCTCCAGCGCGGTCCGGCACTGCGTGGGCTGGCGCAGGTGGTCGAGGTGGCCGGTTGCGGCCATGCCCCGGCGCTGAATGTGCCGGAACACTACGCGCTGGTCGATCAGTTTCTGGCGCGCGCCGAGGCGCTCAGCGCCGGAACCGCTCGCCGTTGAAGTAGGACAGCTCCACAAAATCGGTGCCGCTGTGGTCGTTCGGGCCGTAGCGCACCTCGAAGCCGCCCATGTCGTAGGGGCGCATCGAGTGCATGGCTTCGACCAGTTTCTCGCGCGAACCATTGCGGCCGGTGCGGCGCAGCGCTTCGAGCAGGATGCGGGCGTTCACATAGCCCTCGAAGGACGAATAGCCCACCTCCACCCCGCCCAGCTTCTTGATGGCTTCCTGGTAGGCGCGCACCACCGGAATGGCGGGGTTGCTGGGGTTGGGCACCACCTGCGCCACGGTGATGCCGGTGGCCGCCTCGCCCAGCGCCGCCAGCAGCGGGCGCGAACCCAGGAACGAGATCGAGAACGCGGGCGCCTTCCAGCGCTGGCGCAAGCCTTTGTAGAACGGAATGCCGCTGGCGCCAATGGCCAGCGAAATCAGTGCCGTGGGCTGCCATTGCACGATCTCTTCGATACCCTTGGCCACGCCCTCGGGGGTTTCGGCAATGAGAAAGGCCTTCCAGTCGGTGTTTTTGTGCTCGCGCGCTGCAGCCTCGAAGGCGGCCAGCGTGGCCTTGCCAAAGGGGTTGTCGAAATAGGCCACCGCGCATTTGGTAAAGCCGGTGGAGCCCAACTGGCGCACGATCTTGTTCAGCTCCTGCCCGTAGGTGGCACGGGTGTGGAACACCAGCGGGTTGTAGGGACGCAGCGCGTCCGAGCCGGTGGCGGGGGCAATCAGGGGCACTTTGGCCTGCTCCAGCACCTTCAGCGCACCCATCACGCTGGTGGTGCCGCCGCAGGCAAACATGCTGAAAACCTGGTTCTTCTGTACCAGTTGCAGCGTGTTGGCGGCGGCTTTTTCGGGGGCACCACCGTCGTCCAGGCTGATGAATTCGACGGCCCGGCCGTCGATGCCGCCCTTGTCGTTGACTTCCTTGAAGGCCGCCGCGATGCCCTTGTTCATCTCCACGAACGGAAAGGCCAGCGGGCCGGTGAGGGCGGCCGTCTGGCCAATGCGCCAGGGCTCGGCCTGGGCGCGCGCCCAGGCCGGAGCGCCCAGGGCGGCGACGGCGGCGGTGGTCTGCAGAAGGTGGCGGCGGGTGGTGGACATGGGCAGGGTCTCGGTAGGTTGGAGGACGGGGCAGGGGGATGCCCGGCGTGTGCGCAAGGAAGTATCTGTCTGTCACAGGATGCGCCGCGTTCAGGCAAACCCGCATGCAGGGCTGGATTCGTCACACCGGTGACACCAAAAACCCGCGACACGGCCCTGCACAAAGCGCGTTCTGGCGCCCCCGCTACGGCTGTTGGGGACGCACGATCGGATCCATGCGCCCAGAGGCATCGACCACCGTATCGGTATTGCTTTGAGTTACTATTTGGTTTTGTTGTGACTGATTGGTAATCAATGCTGTCATCGATTACACGGGTACGGCGGGCTGCGGTGCTGTGCATGGCTGCTTTGGTCGGCGCCCTTGGCGCATGCTCATCCACCACCCCGCCGACAGGCATCACGGCGGTCACCCCGTTCGCATTGGCCCGCTACGAAGGCCGCTGGTATGAGGTGGCGAGGCTCGATCATGCGTTTGAACGTGGCATGACGGACGTCAGCGCGACCTACCAAGGCCAGGCGGATGGGACGGTGCGTGTGATCAACCGGGGATTTGATACGGGCCGGAACGACTGGCGCCAGTCCGTAGGCAAGGCAGTGTTCACCGGCGATGCGCAAACTGCTTCGTTCAAGGTGTCATTTTTTGGCCCGTTCTATGGCGGCTACCACGTTGCTGCGCTGGATGTTGACTACCAGTGGGCGCTGGTGGTGGGCCCTGATCGCAGCTACGGCTGGATCTTGTCGCGCACCAAGCTGTTGGCGCCGGCATTGCGTGAACAGCTCATCGCCCGCGCCAGCGCGTTGGGCATCGACACTCAGGCACTGATCTGGGTGACCCACGAACGCACGGATCCGCAGCCATGAAAACCGCCATGTCCTCCACGATTGCCGTGATCGGCGCAGGGCTCTCTGGCCTTTCGTGCGCGCATGCGCTGCTGCAGGCCGGACACCTGGTGCATGTGTTCGACAAAAGCCGGGGCCCCGCAGGGCGCATGAGTACGCGGCGCGGGGAAGATGGGGACGGCGCTTGGCAGTGTGACCACGGCGCGCAGTATTTCACCGCGCGTGACGCAGCCTTCCGCGCAGAAGTGGCACGCTGGCAGCAGGCCGGTGTGGCTGCGCAGTGGGATGCGCGCCTGGCCAGTTTTGACGGCAGCACTTGGACCACGCCGCATACGCCCCTGGAGCGTTTTGTGGGCACACCACGCATGACATCGCCCGCCGCTTGGCTGGTGCAGGGACTGCAGCAGGCGGGTGAACGCGCCCACACCCAGTGGCAGACCACCGTGCACAAGCTGGAGCGCTCACACCACGAAGGCGCTGCAGGCTGGTCCATCACCTCAGCAGAGCATGGCCTGCATGCCCAGCGCTACAGCGCTGTGCTGCTGGCCGTGCCCGCGCCGCAGGTGGTGCCGCTCTTGACCGAGATAACCCCCGCAGGCGCCGCTGTGGCGGCCAGCGCCCGCATGCGAGGCAGCTGGGCTGTGATGCTGCGTTATGCCGCGCCCGTGGCCATGCCGTGGGATGGCGCCTTCATCAACACCGGCCCGTTGCGCTGGGTGGCGCGCGACAGCAGCAAGCCCGGTCGCACTGGACCAGAAACCTGGTTGTTGCACGCCAGCGCAGAGTGGAGCGAGGCCCATATCGACGACAGTGCAGACAGTGTGACGACTGCCTTGCTCGCCGCCTTTGCTGCCCTGGGCGGCCCTGCGCCGCTGGCGGCCACTGCACACCGCTGGCGCTACGCCGACACCGAACCCGCACTCACTCTGGGCTGCTGGTGGGACACCGAGACCCGCCTGGGGCTGTGTGGTGACTGGCTCAGCGGCGGCAACGTCGAAGGCGCCTGGCTCAGCGGCGTGGCACTGGCGCGGCAGGCCGCATCTGCCTGATCTGCACGCACGGGGCTTGCGCCATGAGCTACACCGTGGTCTGGTTCAAGCGCGACCTGCGCGTGCACGACCACGCGCCGCTGCAGCATGCCGCAACCCGCGGCCCGGTGTTGTGCCTGTATGTGATCGAACCCAGCCTGTGGGCGCAGCCCGATGCCGCCCTGCAGCACTACCACTTTCTGCAAGAAAGCCTGCACGACCTACCCCAGGCCCTGCAGCGGCGCGGCGCCACCCTGCAGGTGGCCGTGAGCGAGGTGGTGGACCTGCTGGCCCGCCTGCACGCGCTGGCCCCGTTCCACACCCTGGTGTCGCACGAAGAAACCGGCAATGCCTGCACCTATGCCCGTGACCTGGCCGTGGGCCGGTGGTGCCGCACGCAGGGCGTGACGTGGCGCGAGTGGCCGCAGCACGGCGTGGTGCGCCGCTTGCGCTCGCGCGACGAGTGGAATGGGCACTGGCACGCCCACATGCACGCGCCGGTGGTGATGGCCCCTGCGCCCGACAGTGTGCACGCCCGCACGCTGCCGTGGCCTGCCCAGCCCTGGCCCACCGGGGCTGAGCTGGGCCTGCCCGCGCACGATCCGCCCCGGCGTCAGCGCGGCGGCCGCCTGCAGGGCCGCCAGGTACTGCAGGACTTTTTGCTCGAGCGCAGCGAAGGCTACCGGGGCGGCATCTCGTCGCCGCTGACGGCGCCCAGCGCCTGTTCGCGCCTCTCGCCCTACCTGGCCTTGGGTTGCCTGGGTATGCGCGAGGTGGTGCAGGCCACCCAGCGCCGCCAGCAACAACTCAAAGCTAGCACCGCCCCCGCTGCACCCTGGCAGCGCAAGGGGCTCACTGCCTTCATGAGCCGCCTGCACTGGCATTGCCACTTCATCCAGAAGCTCGAATCGGAACCCGCGCTGGAGCACCACAACCTGCACCGAGGCTACAACGGCCTGCGCGAAGGGGAATGGAACCCCGCCCACTTCGAGGCCCTGGTGGCCGGGCGCACCGGCTGGCCCATGGTGGATGCCTGCGTGGCCATGCTGCGCGAGACGGGGTGGATCAACTTCCGCATGCGCGCCATGCTGGTGTCGGTGGCCTCGTACCCGCTGTGGCTGCACTGGAGGCCCGTGGGCGAATGGCTGGCCCGCCAGTTTCTGGACTACGAGCCCGGCATCCACTGGAGCCAGATGCAAATGCAGGCGGGCACCACCGGCATCAACACCACCCGTGTGTACAACCCCATCAAGCAGGCGCAAGACCACGACCCGCACGGCCACTTTGTGCGCCAGTGGCTGCCTGCCCTGCGCCGCGTGCCCGATGCCTGGCGGCTGGAGCCCTGGCGCATGCCGCCCGATGTGCAGGCCCGCTGCAGCGTGCGCGTGGGCCATGACATTGCCGTGCCGCTGGTGGATCTGGGCACCGCCACCCGCACCGCCAAGGCCCGCGTGCACAGCCTGCGCGCCCAGCCCAGCGTGCGCCAAGCCAAGGCGGCCATTGTCGAAAAGCATGGCTCCCGCCAGTTGCGCGATGGGGGCGCGCCGCGAGCGCGTGCCCCTGCCCGCGCACTTGCCGCCACCCCGCTTGCGCAGCAGCAAACCTTGGACTTTTAAACCATGCGCATGCGCAAGAAATCAGACCTTCCGCAGAAAACCTGCCTGCACTGCGGCCTGCCGTTCACCTGGCGCAAGAAGTGGGAAAAGGTGTGGGACGAGGTGAAGTACTGCTCCGACCGCTGCCGCAGCGAACGCAAGCGCAGCGGCACCACCCACGGCGTTGCCGGGGAGGGCGCTGTATGAGTGCCGTGCTGTTCTGGTTCCGCAACGACCTGCGCCTGCATGACCAGCCCGCTCTGCAGGCGGCCCTCACCGGCGGTGCCACGCATCTGCTGCCCGTGGTGTGCCTGCCTGCGGCCGATGAATCCACGCCCTGGGGTTGTGCCCGCGTGGGCCTGCACCGCCGCGCATTCACCGCTGCCGCGCTGCGCGGGCTGGGTGCACGCATGGCAGCGTTGGGCAACCCGCTCATCATTTGCAACGCGCTGCCTTCCAGCGCAGGGCAGTGCGCCACTGTGGCGCAGACCGCCCCCAGCCTCGCAGGCCAAGATCCGCGCTCATCCTTTCCCTACGGCACGCCTGCGTGTGATGGCAGCGAGGCCGCTGCGCTGGCCCACCTGGCGCAGTACCTGGGCCGCAAGCTGCCCCACAGCTACAAGGCCACGCGCAATGGCCTCATGGGGCGGGACTACTCCAGCAAGTTCTCGCCCTGGCTGGCCACGGGGGCGCTGTCTCCGCGCCAGATCTATGCCGACTTGAAAGCCTTTGAACGCGACCACGGCGCCAACGATGGCACCTACTGGCTGGGGTTTGAGTTGCTGTGGCGCGACTACTTTCGGCTGCTGCACCTGCAATACGGCGCAGCGCTGTACCGGGCGCGGGGATTGTCAGAACTGCCGCTCGCCCCCCACAACCCGCGCGGCTTTGAGCGCTGGTGCCGGGGCGATACCGGCCAGCCCCTGGTCGATGCCGCCATGCGCGAGCTGGCTGCCACCGGGTATCTGAGCAACCGCCTGCGCCAAGTGGTGGCCAGTTTCCTCATCTATGACCTGCGCGGTGACTGGCGCGCAGGCGCGGCATGGTTTGAATCGCAACTGGTGGACTACGACGTGTACAGCAACCAGGCCAACTGGCTTTACATTGCCGGGCGCGGCACCGACCCGCGCGGGGGGCGCCGCTTCGACCCCATCAAGCAGACGCAAGACCACGATGCCGACGGCAGCTACCGCCGCCTGTGGGGCACGCTATGAGCACGCAGCAACCTCGCACCCACACGCTGCGACTGCTGCTGGGCGACCAGCTCAACCCCGAGCATTCATGGTTTGCCACGCAGGACGACGGCGTGGTCTACGTGCTGATGGAAGTGCGGCAAGAGACCGACTATGTGCTGCACCACGCGCAAAAAATTCTCGCCATCTTTGCCGCCATGCGCGACCTGGACCGCCACCTGCGCGAGGCCGGGCACCGCGTGCGCTATGTGGCGATGGACGACGCCAGCAACCGCCAGTCCATCCCCGACAACCTGGCCGCCCTCATGGCCCACTACGGTGCGCACACGCTGCAATACCAGCACCCCGACGAATGGCGGCTGGACGAGCAACTGCGCACCTGGGGTGCTGTGCAGGCGTTTGCCGTGCAGGCCGTCAGCAGCGAGCACTTCTACACCACCCGCACCGAAATGGCCGAGGTGTTCAAGGGCCGCAAGCAGTGGCTCATGGAGCACTTCTACCGCCGCATGCGTCAGCGCCACAGCGTGCTGATCGATGAAGCCGGAGAGCCCGAAGGCGGCCAATGGAACTACGACCATGACAACCGCAAGCCCTGGCCCGGCACGCCTGCATTGCCGCCCGACGCCCGCCCCACGCATGACCACAGCGCCCTGTGGGCCACCCTCCAGGCCGCAGGCGTACCAAGCTTTGGCAACCCGCAGGCCCATGCGTTGCGCTGGCCCCTCAACAGAGCCGAGGCACTGGCGTGGCTCGATCACTTCATCACCACCACGCTGCAGCACTTTGGCGCGTATGAAGACGCCATGAGTACGAAGAGTGCGCGGCTGTTTCACTCGCTGCTGTCCTTCGCGCTCAACACCAAAATGCTGCGCCCGCACGAGGTGGTGCAAAGCGCCCAGGCTGCGTACCGTGCTGGCACCGCGCCCCTGCCAGCGGTGGAGGGCTTTGTCCGTCAGATCCTGGGCTGGCGCGAATACGTGCGCGGCATCTACTGGGCACACATGCCTGGCTACGACGAGCGCAATGCCCTGGGCCACAACATGCCGCTGCCCGAGTGGTTCTGGACGGGCAACACCCGCATGCGCTGCATGCAGCACGCCGTGGGCCAGTCGCTGGAGCATGCATACGCCCACCACATCCAGCGCCTCATGGTCATCGGCAACTTTGCGCTGCTGGCGGGGCTGGAGCCTGCCGCCGTGCACCGCTGGTACCTGGGCGTGTACATCGACGCCTTTGAATGGGTGGAGGTGCCCAACACCGTGGGCATGAGCCAGTTTGCCGACGGCGGCCTGCTGGCCACCAAACCCTATGTGAGCAGCGCCGCCTACATCGACCGCATGAGCGATTACTGCAAAGGCTGCCATTACGACAAAAAGCAAAAAGTGGGTGAGCGGGCCTGCCCCTACAACGCGCTGTACTGGGACTTTTTTGCGCGCAACGAAGGCACGTTGGGCAACAACTTTCGCTTGGGGCTGATGTACCGCCAGTTGCAAAAAATGCGGGGCCCGCAGCTCGATGCGCTGCGCGCGCACGCGGCTGGATGCGCTGTAGAGCGCTTGCCGAACCACTCCACGACACCTTCACCGCAGGACCGCGCCATGTCTCAAACACAGCCCGCATCAACACCGTTCACCTCTTTACGGTCACTGCCCGAGGGATACCGCGCCCTGGTCATCGGCTCCACCGGTGCCATCGGCAGCGCCTTCCTCGCCCACCTGCAGGCTGACCCGCGCTGCGCCCTGGCCGTGGGGCTGGGCCGCCACACCAACCCGGCGGTGGACCTGGACGACGAGGCCACCATCGCCCGCGCCGCCCACCAGCTCAAGGCCCAGGGACCATGGCACTGCATCATCCACGCCGCAGGCCTGCTGCACGGCCCCTACGGTTTGCCCGAAAAGCGCCTGGGCCAGTTGAATTACGCGCAGATGGAAGCCACCTTCCGCACCAACACCTTCGGCCCCGCGCTGGTGCTGGCCCACTTTGCACCGCTGCTGCCCAAGCAGGGGCGCGGCCTGCTGGCCGTGCTCTCGGCCAAGGTGGGCAGCATTGGCGACAACCGCCTGGGCGGCTGGTACAGCTACCGCGCCAGCAAGGCCGCGCTCAACATGCTGGTCAAAACGGCGTCCATCGAAGTGGCCCGCACCCACCCCCAGGCCGTGTTGGTGGCGCTGCACCCCGGCACCGTCGACTCGGCCCTTTCCGCACCCTTCAACGGCGCGCAGATTGGCCGCCCTGCACAGGATGCCGTGGCGGATTTGCTGCGGGTGCTCGATGGGCTGAGCCCGGAGGCCAGCGGGGGTTTCTACGCCTACAGTGGCGCGCACCTGCCGTGGTAGCGCTTGCCGTGTCAGCGGCCAGTGGGATGCCCCATCAGGCGATGTAGAGCGCCCGAAAGTCGTTCACATTGGTGAACGTCGGGCCGGTGACCACCAGATCGTCCAGTGCGGCGAAGAAGCCGTAGGCGTCGTGGCGCTCAAGGTGGGCGGCGGGGCTGATGCCCTGTGCCTGGGCGCGGGCCAGCGTATCGGGGCCGATGCGGGCCCCGGCGTTGTCCTCCACGCCGTCGATGCCGTCGGTATCGGCCGCCAGGCCATACACGCCGGGGGCGCCCTGCAGCGCCACCGCGCAGGCCAGCAGGAATTCGCTGGCACGGCCGCCCCGGCCGGGGTCGGCTGCGCCGGGCGGGGGCAGGGTGACGGTGGTCTCGCCCCCCGAGAGGATGACGCAGGGCCGCGCAAACGGCTGGCCGTGCCGCGCCACCTGGCGGGCCAGGGCCGCGTGCACCTTGGCCACTTCGCGGCTTTCGCCTTCGATGGCGTCAGACAGGATGTAGGCCGCGACACCTTGCGAGCGTGCCCGTGCGGCAGCAGCCTCCAGGCTTTGTTGCGGTGTGGCGACCAGGTGCATGGCGTGGTTGGCAAAAACTGCGTCGCCGGGTTTGGGTGTTTCAAACGCGCCGCTGCGCAGCCCCGCCAGGGCGGCCGGGGGCAGGGCGATGCGGTAGCGCTCGCAAATTGCCAGGGCCTGCGCGCAGCTTGTGGGGTCGGGCACGGTGGGGCCGCTGGCGATGACGGCCGGGTCGTCGCCCGGCACGTCGCTGATGAGCAGCGTGACCACACGCGCCGGTGCGGCAAGCTGCGCCAGCCGCCCGCCCTTGAGGGCCGAGAGGTGCTTGCGCACGCAGTTCATCTCGTCGATGGCGGCGCCGCTGCGCAGCAGGGCCTGGTTCACGGCCTGCTTGTCGGCCAGGCTGAGCCCCGGCGCGGGCTGTGCCAGCAGGGCCGAGCCGCCGCCCGAGATGAGGGCCAGCACCAGATCCTCCGGCCCGAGGCCCTGCACCATTTGTGCAATGCGACGGGCGGCCTGCAGACCGGCGGCGTCGGGCACCGGGTGGGCGGCTTCGAGCACCTCGATGCGGCGGGGCGCGTGGTCGGCTGTGGGTGGCACATGGCCGTAGCGCGTGACGACCAGGCCCGACAGCGGGGCGCCTGCAGGCCACAGCGCTTCGACCGCTGCGGCCATGGCGCCCCCGGCCTTGCCCGCACCGACCACCACAGTGCGCCCGCGCGGTGGCGCAGGCAGCCAGGGTGCGATGGCCTGCGCGGGCTGTGCGCGTGCCACGGCAGCGTCGAACAGGGTGCGCAGGAAGGCTGCGGGGTCGCTGGCGGGGTTCATGGCGTGTCGTCGTCGGTGCTGTGCGGGGTGCTGCGCAGGCGGCCGGGGGCGCGCGTGCGGGTGCGGCCTGCGGCCTGGCAGGCGCGGCGGAAGGCCCGCAGGGTTTGTTCGGCGCGCGCCACCACGCTGCCTTCCTCGCCCGTAGCCACTCCGGCCTGCATGCCGGGCGCCTGCCCGGTAAGCAGTGCGATGCCGTCGCTGACATGGGCAGCCGTCCAGATGTGGAAACGCCCCTGCGCCACGGCGTCGACCACGCGGTGGTCGAGCATCAGATGGTGCTGGTTGCGGGCCGGAATCAGTGCGCCCTGCGTGCCGTCCAGGCCTGCGGTTTCGCAGGCGCGAAACCAGCCTTCGATCTTCTCGTTGATGCCACCCACGGGCAGCACGTCGCCGTGCTGGTTGAGCGCACCGGTGACGGCGATGCCCTGGCGCAGCGCCAGGCCCGAGAGCGAGGACAGCAGGGCATACAGCTCGGCGCACGAGGCCGAGTCGCCTTCGACACCGCTGTACTCCTGCTCGAACACGATGGAGGCGTTGAGCGCCAGTGGCGCGATGTGGCCGAACAGCGCCATCAGGTAGCTGTGCAGGATGAGCACGCCCTTGTCGTGGATGGGGCCGGACATCTCCACCTCACGCTCGATGTTGAGCAGCCCCTCGTGCCCGGCAAAGGCGCGTGCGGTGATGCGCACCGGAAAGCCGAAGCGGTAGTCGCCCAGGTCGATCTGGGTCAGGGCGTTGATCTGGCCCACATGCATGCCGTGCAGGGACAGCAGGCGCTCGCCATCGGTGATGGTTTCGTGCAGGCGCTGCTCGGGGTAGTTGTGGCGCAGGGTGCGGGCCTGCAGGGCGGCGTCGATGTCGGCGGCCTCGACCCGGGTGCCGCTGCGCGCGCGGCACAGCGCGGCGCTCTCAATCGCCAGGGCCTCGGTCTGGGCAAACAGGGCGCTCTGGCGGCGTTGGTCGTCGGCCTCGCGGTGGGTTTGTTCGAGCATGCGCGCCACCGCTGCGGCAGAGAAGTCGGGCAGGCCGCGCTTCTTGCCGGTGTGGGCGATGAAGGTGGCTGTGGTCTGGCGGGTCTGGGGTGTGGCGCCGAAGGCTTCGGCAAAGTCCACCTTGACCCGAAAGCGCCGCGCCACCTCGGGGTCGGCCTCCTGCAGGGCGTAGTACGCATCGACCGAGCCGATCAGCACGATCTTGACCTGCACATCCACGGCTTCGGGCTGCAGCGAGACGGCGGCCATGGCGCCGTGCGACGCGCCCGACTCCTCGATCTGCAGGCGGCTGCAGCGCAGAAAGCGGCGCAGGCGTTCCCACAGGCCTTCGTTGCCCAGCAGGTCGCGCAGGTGCAGCATGAGAAAGCCCCCGTGCGCCTTGAGCAGGCTGCCCGCATGGATGCACGAGAAGTCGGCCAGCAGGGCGTCGGCCTCGGCCTGGTATTCGATGCTGCCGAACAGGTTGCGCAGCTGCGGGTTGTCCTCGATGAGCACGGGCGCGCTGGTCAGGCCGTCGTTGTCCACGGCCAGGTTCACATGGCAGTGGGCCAGCAGCGCATCGAGTTCGTCCTTGCGCTCGTCGTCGCTGCCCTCTGCGCCTTCGACCGGGATGAAAAAAGCCAGGTGGTCCAGCACCTGCTGGTGTATCTGGTCCAGCCACTGACCCAGCTTGACGGTGTCCTTGATCTGCTTGCGCAGGCTGTTGCGCACTTCTTGCAGTTCATGGTCGAGCAGCGGTTTGGTGACCTGGCGTCGCAGTTGTTCCAGCGCCTCGTCGCGCTGGCGTTCCAGGGGGCGGGTGGTGTCGAGGAAGCGGGCGATCTCGGCGCGCAGTTTTTGCTCGGCGGCGTCGATCTCGGTGCGGCGCTCGCGTGTGAGGGCGCGTGCATCCGCCTCGGTCAGGGGCTGGCCCTGGGGGCCGATCAGCGTGAAGACCATGTGCCCGCTCTCGCGGCTCAGGCGAAACTGCAGCGCCTCGGCAAAGGCGTCCAGGGCGGCAAAAGCCTGCGACTCCTGGGATTCGTAGGCTTTTTCGATGCGCTCGCTCTCGGCCCGGAAGTCGGCGCCGTCCAGGCGCTTGGGTATGTCGGTTTGCAGCGTGCGCGTGAGCTTCTCCATGCCCTGGCGCAGCACACGGCCTTGCCCGGCGGGCAGGCGCAGGGCGCGGGGGCGCTCGGGGGCATCGAAGTTGTGCAGGTAGCACAGGTCCGGGGGGACGCTGCGCTGCGCGGCGGCCTGCTGCATGGCCTGGTGCAGCAGCGAGGTGCGGCCACTGCCGACCTCGCCCAGCACGAACAGGTTGTAGTCGGGCTGCTCCATGCCCAGACCAAAGCGTGCGGCGGCTTCGGCGCGCTCCTGGCCGATCCAGGGCAGGGGCAGGTCCTGCAGCTCGGCGGTGCTGGCAAAGCCCAGGCTGTCGGGGGCAATGGTCAGGCGTAACTGGGTGGGGGCAAGCGGGGTGGCGGGCATGGGCAGGCAATTTTTGGATCTTTTTGGCCTCTAGCGCTTACTGGGTAAGCGCTGGCAGCTATCAAAAACAGAGTATTTGTTCAGGAGGGTGCGCCACCGGCGAGTGCATGGGCGCGGGCGTCGGCCAGGGCGCTGGCGCTGTCGGGCTGCACCGGCCAGCCCGACAGGTGCTGCTGCGTGATGCGGCTCAGGGCGGTGATCCATTCCGGGCTGTCGTTCAGGCAGGGGATGTAGTGAAACTCCTTGCCGCCCGCATGCAGGAAGGCTTCGCGCGCTTCCTGGCTGATTTCTTCCAGCGTTTCCAGGCAGTCGCTGGTAAAGCCCGGGCACACCACATCGACCCGGCCCACGCCGGACTGTGCCATTTTCACCAAGGTGGGTTCGGTGTAGGGCTCGAGCCATTTGGCCTTGCCAAAGCGGGACTGGAAGGTGAGCTGCCAGCGGTCCTTGCGCAGACCCAGGCGCTCGGCCAGCAGGCGCGCTGTCTTGTGGCTTTCGCAGTGGTAGGGGTCGCCCAGGTGCAGGGTGCGTTCGGGCACGCCGTGAAAGCTCATCACCAGCTGGTCGGGCTGGCCGTGCGTGCGCCAGTGTGCCTCGATGCGGCGCGCCAGGGCGTCGATGTAGCCGGGGTCGTCGTGGTAGCGGTTGACGAAGCGCAGCTCGGGCACATGGCGCTGGCGCCCGGCCCAGGCGTACACGGCGTCGAACACGCTGGCCGTGGTGGTGCCCGAGTACTGCGGGTACAGCGGCAGGATGAGGATGCGTGTTGCTCCTGCAGCCTTCAGGGCATCGAGCTGGCTGGCGATCGACGGGTTGCCATAGCGCATGGCGGGGTGCACCAGCACGTTGTAGCCCGCTTCGCCCAGCCAGCCGCGCAGCAGCTTGGCCTGCTTGTCGGTCCACACGGCCAGGGGCGAGCCCTCGGGGGTCCAGACGCTGGCGTACTTGGCGGCCGACTTGGCCGGGCGGGTGCGCAGGATGATGCCGTGCAGGATGAGCCACCACACGGTTTTGGGAATCTCGACCACGCGCGGGTCCGACAGAAACTGCCCCAGGTAGCGGCGCAGCGCCGGCGCGGTGGGGGCGTCGGGGGTGCCCAGGTTGCACAGCAAGACGGCGGTGCGGGCGGCTTGCCCATGGGTATAGGCGGGTTCGGTTTGAAAAGGCATGCCGCATTCTCGCGCACACGGCATGGCCTGCGGTGCGTGCAGGCCATGCGGGGACAAATGCGTTCAGTGGTGTGTTCCGGCCTGCCCTGCCGATTTTTCCCAGCGCGACTTGCAGGCCACGCAATGCTGTGTCTGGGGCTCGATCTTCAGCCGTTCGAACGAGATGGCGCAGCCGCATTCGTCGCAGTGGCCATAGCTGCCGTCGGCCAGGGCTTCGAGGGCGCGCTCGATGCGGGCCAGGTCGGCCGTGTCGATGTCGGTGAGGGCCTGGTCCACCTCGCGCGCCACGTTGCGCTGCACCATACCCCCTTCGTCGGCGGTGGGGGGGGACAGATTCTCGCGGTTCTGCTGCATCTGCCCCTGGAGTTCGTTGCGGCGCGCCAGCAGCAGGGCCTTGATTTCTTCGTGCTGTGCGGGGGTCAGTTCCTTGCTCATGGGAATTCCTCTGTCGGTGGTATCGCTGTCGTTCTGTGGGCGTCGGCGGGGTCAGGGCAGCGCGGCACAGGGCTGCATTCCAGAATACCAGCTTATGCGGCGGCTACAGCGCCATATTCTCGTGTGAGAGCATGGTCTTCTTGACATGTACCGAGATGATGGCCACCACCTCGTCGGGCTTGGCCGGGCGCAGCAGTTGCTCGGATTCGACGGTGACCTTGGAGACCAGCGAGTCGTCTTCCAGCAGGCAGAAAAAAGGCAGGGGGTCGGGCTCTTCGGGGAGTTCCGTGCGTCCCTCCATCGAGCCGTGCGGCACGCGCAGCCCGTCGAGCAGGGTCTTGAGCCGGTTGTCGATGTCGCCGCCATCGGTGATCAGGGTGCCGCGCGGCTGTTGGCGAAACAGCAGCACCGACAGTTCGGCATACAGGTTGAGCCGCTGCGTGACCAGGGGTGCAAACAGCAGGCCGCCTTTTTCGACGACGACCGAGGTCTGTCCGGGCAGCGCCGGGTGGGCCAGCAAGCGGTCGGCTGCGTTCTTGAGCGGGTGCTCACGCCACAGACGCTGCAACTGGGGGTGCAGGGTACGGCGAATCTCCCATTTGTGCAGCGACTTGGCGCCCTGTCCGTGCAGAGGGCCTTCGTAGATGAGGCGAAATTCCATGAGGGGAGACTATAGCGAATCCATACGAAAAAAGCACCTGACGCTTGACTGGCAAGCGCAAGGTGCTATGAATATTGGAGTAACTTGGCGGCGGTCAAGGGCCCCGCCGCCTTGGCCCTTGGTGCGTCAGAACTTGACGGTCACGCCCACGTTGAACGAGCGGCCCATGCCGGGCACACGCACGCCCCAGGGCACGGCGGTGCCTGCCATGGTCATGCCCTGGCCCACATAGGCGCCACCCTGGGGGTGGTTGTAGAAGCGGTCGAACAGGTTGTCGATGCCGAAGTCCAGGCGCACCTGCTTCCATTCGTAGCTGCCGCGCAGGTTGACCAGGCCGTATCCGGCCGTGGGCAGTTCGTTGCGCACGGCGGAGACGCGGGTCTTGGCCGTGACCATGACCAGTTCGGCAGTCCCCGTCCAGGCGCCCAGGCGTTGGGTGAGGGCGGCACGCGCATTGAGCGGCATGATGCCGTAGAGCTTGTCGCCGGTGGTGCGGTTGGTGCCATGCACGTAGCTGACCACGCCGCTCAGCGCGAACTGGCCCCAGTTCGCCGTGCGGCCCAGGTCGGTGAAGCCCGAGAGGTCAAAACCGTGCAGGCGCGCGTCCTGGTTGGCAAACTGCAGGTAGACAAAGCCCGTCGTGGCCGTCTGGTTGGCGTTGGTGCATGCCGACATGGCCCCGCTGCCGCTGCAGCGGCGTGCGTCGATGTAGTTGTTTACATAGGTCAGGTAGGGGGTGAACTTCACACCCCACTGCTCGCCCGTGGCGTCGTGCCAGTCGGCGGTGGCGCTCAGCGTGTTGGCGGTTTCGGGTTTCAGGTCCAGGTTGCCCACATAGCCATTGCCGTCGCCTGCCAGGTTGATCATGCGCATGGCCATGCCGCCGGTGGACCAGGTGTAGCGTTCGTACAGGTTGGGCGAGCGCGTCTTGTGCGCAAAGCCGAACTCGTAGGTGGCGTTGGCGTTGGGGGTGTAGCGTGCCAGGGCGGTCATATCGACGTTGCTGTCGCTGCGCTTGCGGTCGCGGGCGTTGAAGGCGTTGGCCTCCATGTTGTAGTTGGCGTTGTAGCCCTGCACGGCGCCGCTGTTGCTGCGCACATGGCTGCCGCGCAGGCCGATCTGTGAGAGCCATTGCGGGTTCCAGCGGGCTTCCCATTCGCCATACACATCCGCACGGTCGCGCTGGCCATCGCGGATGTTCCAGAACGTGTTGGGGGCCATGCCGCCGCCGGACGGCAGCCACCAGTCGTCCAGGCGGTAGTTCTGCAGCTCGGCGCCCACGCGCAGGGTGTCACGCGCCGACAGGGCGATGTCGCCCTTGACCTGCAGGCCGGTGGTCTTGCCTTCGGTGTCCATGGGCATGCCGGGCACGTTGCCGGCGGGGCCATACCAGAACTGCTTGTCCTCGCCAAAGTTCATGCTGTGGCGGGTTTTCTCGTGGTAAGCGCGGGCCTGGAGCTGGCCCCAGGCGTACTGGCCCTGGTAGCGCAGGTTGAACTGGTGGCTGTCGTTGCCGGTCATGTCCATGCGCTGGTTGGGGTAGTTCTGGTAGGGGATGTCCTGCAGGCCCAGGCGCATCTCGACCAGGTGTTCGTCGCTGCGCAGTGCATAGGCCAGCGCATGGTTGCGGGTCTTGTAGCTGGACGACCCCACCTCGTCACCGCCCAGCCACTGCGTGGGCTTGTTGCTGGCGGCGGGGCCTGCCGCCTTGAAGTTGCGCGCGGCCTTGTAGTTGTCGGATTGGGCGGTGGAGCCGTCGTAGCGCAGGCTCATCTGCTCGGTGGCATAGGTGGCCGACAGGTTGGCGCCCATGCCGTTGCCGTTGCTGCGGTAGAAGGTGCCGGCCTGTCCCTTGAGCAGGCGGCCCTGGCCGGACGCGGCAAATTCGGGGGCGGGGGAATCGACCTGGATGGTGGCGCCAATGCTGTCGCCGCCAACGCTCACCGGGGTCACACCGGCAAACATGCGCACGCTGCCCACGCGCGTGGGGTCGATGTACGACAGGGGCGGGTTCAT
>JAPKHH010000052.1:0-22491 GCA_026647025.1 Giesbergeria sp. | reverse complement strand
TGTTTAACACCGCCGACTTGCTGTTTGCGGGCCGGCGCGGCCATTCGCCCAATTGGCTGTTGAATTACGGCGTGGTGATCACTCGGTACCTACGCTGGGCACGCAAGGTCCAGCCGCATCACATCCAGGCGTCGGCGCGCACAACCAGCAAACCCGTGCCCACCAGGCCGGCCTGCCAGCGCAGGCCCTGATGCCATGTCGGCGCCGGTTTCTCCACCCAGCGGTACAGCAGGCGCCCGGCCGCCAACGACAACACGAAGGCCGCCAGCATTCCCAGCACGTTCGGCAGCACCGCCTGCGGCCACAGGCCATGCACCAAAGCATTGACCAGAAGGCACACAGGGAAGTGCACGAGAAACACGGAATACGACATCTGCCCCCATGGCTGCAGCCATGCCACAGCCGCATGGCTGCGCCAGGCCAGGGGATGCCGCAAGGCCCATGCCAATCCCAGCGCAGTCAGCAGGGCGACGGCGATTCGTGGCCGGAAGTCCTGCACCAGCGCCAGCCCGACCAAGGCCACCAGACCCGCCAGCCACCATTCCGTACGCCGTGAACGAACGGCCCAATAGACCACCATGCCCATGCCGTAGGAACCCCAAAAGTAGATCCCCCACATGTCCAGCGCAGGCTGACGGTTGAACACCAGCAAGGAAGCCGCCATGCCCAGGACCACCAGGGACTGGGCCACCAGCACTTCTCTATGCGCGCCCAGAACGCGCACGGCCCGAACACCGGCAAACAGCAGGGTTGCCATCAGGAACAACTGGAAGTCGATGGCCACATACCAGACCCCGGCCGACAGGGACTCCTCCCCCACGATGTTCTGCAAAAGCAAGGCATGGGCCAGCAACTGCGACAAGCGAGGTTCCGTCGGCACGCTGGAATGGTCCAGCCACGGCCTGACCACAGCAGCCGCCAACAGCGCCACGACCAGCGCCACCGCATAGGGCACCACCAGGCGCGTAAAACGCCGTCCCAATTGCTGTTGCACGCTTTCGAAACGGGCCCGCCCCTGGGGGGCCAGATGGGCGACCGACAGATACCCACCCAGCACCAGGAAGACCTGTACCGCCATGCGCGCATCGTTGTACAGCCAGGCAAACAGCCCGGGGAACAGCGGCCATGCCACGTCGGACATGGGCCCGTAGAAGGCGAGGTGGTGCCAGACGATCAACGCACAGGCCAGCGCCTTGAGGATGTCGATCAGGGGGTCGCGGGAAATAGAGGCGGACATGAAGAAAGAACCAATGGGATGAAGCCACGAAGCAGGAATCAGGGCCCCCGCCAATCGGCAGCAATACCACCAACCACTTGTTAATCACCGACGGCACCGCCTGGTTGACAACGAGCAAGCCAGAATGCGTGAATTTCTCTGAAAAGTTTTTTGCATACCACATTTAGAAAACCCTGTGTTTTGACTAAATGTTTCAAATACATATAATTTAACCCTCTTTAACACCTGCAACGCAGGTAATTGAACACTGCAGCAGCTTTTCAAGGCTGCTGCGCGGGCCCTGTGGCCCGACGATCAGATTGGCACCTATCGCCCCTGGTCCCCCCTGAGGCAATGTGCAGCGCCTGCACACTGCCCGCGTCTTTCAAAAGTCCTCTGCCCGACCTCTTTTGAAGCGTACGACCGTTTTCCCTGGCTTGCGCCATGGACAGCAGAGGGCGAATCCCCCGCGCCCGTCATTTTTCGTCCAGTGTGCACTTGCACCACTGGACGTGGCATCCGTATCGGAGCGACATGCCCCGACCCGGCAACCACTGATCAAGGAGACCATCCCATGGCCAAAGAAATCACCATCGAACATGTGTTCAAGGTATTCGGTGACGCACCGCAAGCCGCACTGGAGTTGGTGCGGCAAGGCTGCAGCAAGCAGGATATCCTGGCGCGTACGGGCCAGTCCATTGGCGTGTTCGACGCCCACTTCACCATCGGTGCCGGCGAAATATTTGTGGTCATGGGCCTGTCCGGCTCCGGTAAATCCACCCTGGTTCGTATCCTCAACCGTCTGATCGAACCCACGGCGGGCCGTGTCCTGATCGATGGCGTCGATCTGGCGCCTTTGCCCGACGCCGAGCTGCGCGCCCTGCGCCGCAAGGACATCAGCATGGTGTTCCAGTCGTTCGCACTCATGCCACACATGACGGTACTGGACAACACCGCTTTTGGCCTGGAACTGGCCGGCGTAGACCGCGCGGAGCGCCAGGCCCAGGCGGCCATCGCCCTGGAACAAGTGGGTCTGGCGGGCTGGGGCGCCAGCTACCCCGACGAACTGTCGGGCGGCATGCAGCAGCGCGTAGGGCTGGCCCGGGCCCTTGCCTCCGACCCCTCCATCCTGCTCATGGACGAAGCCTTCTCGGCGCTGGATCCCATCATCCGCACCGAGATGCAAACCGAACTGCTGCGCCTGCAGCAGGTCAAGCGCCGCACCGTGGTCTTCATCTCACACGACCTGGACGAAGCCATGCGCATCGGTGACCGCATTGCCATCATGAAGGACGGCCAGGTCGTCCAGGTGGGCACGCCGGACGAAATCCTGCGCAATCCTGCCGACGACTATGTGCGCAACTTTGTGCGCGGAGTGGATGCGGCGGCCGTCTTCAAGGCGGGCGACATTGCACGCCGCCCGCTCACCATCGTTTCGGAGCACCAGGACCGGGGCTCGCGCGCGGCACTCAAGCTGATAGAGAACGATGACCGCGATTACGCCTACATCGTCAGCCCCCAGGGCACCTACCTCGGCACGGTATCAGCCGATTCGCTGCGCAGCGCGCTCGATGGCCACCAGGGTCCACTGGGTCTGCAGCACGCCTTCCTGTCCGGCCTGGAACCGATTGCCTTTGACGCCCCCGTGGCAGACCTGTTTGGCCAGGTGGCACATGCACCCTGCGCCGTACCAGTCCTCAAGGGCGACGGACGCCTGGCCGGCGTAATCAGCAAAACCACGCTGCTGCGCTTCCTCGACCGCGACACCCCACCCATCGAAGCCACCGCCGCCCCGCAAGCCGCCGTGGCCCTCGCAAGCTGAAAGGCACGCCATGAACGAATCCACTGCCACCCCGCAGACCACGACCGACATGCCCCAGGTGCCCGCCGCAAATACCAACCCCTGGGCGACCAGCGGCGATGCGGCGCCCCTCGCTCCATCCCCCTGGGATACTGCCGCAGCCCCGGCGGCCACCGCCTCGGCGCCGTCCGGCACCGATGCCTGGGGAACCACCACGGCATCGCCCGACCCGGCCGCCGCCAGCGGCTGGCTCGATGCCCCCACGGGCGCCACTGATGCCCTTTCCGCGCAGGCCGATGCTGCAGGCCAGCACACCGGTTTTGCACTGCACCAGTTGTGGGATGGCTCACTGCCCATCGAGGCCTGGATCAACCACGGCCTGGCCTGGGTGGTGCAGAACTTCCGCCCCTTCTTCCAGACCGTGCGCGTGCCGATTGACGGCACCCTGTCCTGGGTGGAGAGCTTGCTCACCAGCATCCCCGCACTGGCCATGATCACTTTGCTCGGCCTGCTGGCCTGGCAGTTCGCCGGGCGCTTGATTGCCGTAGGCGCCGTCGTCTCGCTGCTGGTCGTGGCCATGCTGGGCATCTGGCCCGAGGCCATGGTCACACTCTCGCTGGTGCTCACTTCGCTGGTTTTCTGCGTCGTCATCGGGTTGCCGCTGGGAATTTTCCTGGCCTCCAGCGACCGGGCGCAAAACATGATGCGCCCCTTCCTGGATGCCATGCAGACCACGCCGGCCTTTGTATACCTGGTGCCCGTGGTGATGCTGTTCGGCATTGGCAATGTGCCCGGCGTCATCGTCACCATCGTGTTCGCGCTGCCACCGCTGGTGCGCCTGACCAACCTGGGCATCCGCCAGGTGCGGCCCGATCTGATCGAGGCTGCGCGTGCCTACGGCGCCTCACCGATGCAGATGCTGCTCAAGGTGCAGCTGCCGCTGGCCATGCCCTCGGTGATGGCCGGCATCAACCAGTCGCTGATGCTCTCGCTCTCCATGGTCGTCATTGCCTCCATGATTGCCGTGGGCGGCCTGGGCCAGATGGTGCTGCGCGGCATTGGGCGCCTCGACATGGGCCTGGCCACCGTGGGCGGCCTGGGCATTGTGCTGCTGGCCATCACGCTCGACCGCATCACCCAGGCCATGGGCCAGCCGCGCCGCGGGGTGCGCCACTGGTGGCAGACCGGCCCGGCCGGACTGGTGCTGCGCCTGGTCCGTCCCGCACCGCCTGCACCAGCCGCTGCTGCGGAGCCGACCGACCTTTCATCCGCTCGGGGATGAAAGCCCCCTTTTTGATTTTTCACCCGCAAGGAGACATCTATGCACACACACACCCTCAAAGCCCGCCACCTGCTCGCGGCCACCGCCCTCGCCTTCGGCCTTGTCGGCACCGCCACGGCCGAATCCATGCCCGGCAAGGGCATCGAAATCCAGCCGCTCAAAAGCTCGATTGCCGAAGAAACCTTCCAGACCGAACTGGTCATGAAAGCACTGGAGGCGCTGGGCTACACGGTCAAGCCAATCAAGGAAGTGGAATACCCCACCGCCCACATCGCCATTGCCAACGGCGACGCCACCTTCATGGCCGACCACTGGAACCCCATGCACGCCGACTTCTACAAGAATGCCGGTGGCGATGCCAAGCTCTCGCGCAAGGGCGTTTACTCCGGCAATGCCGCGCAGGGCTACCTGATCGACAAGAAGACGGCCGACCAGTACAAGATCACCAACATTGGCCAGTTCAAGGACCCGAAGATCGCCAAGCTGTTTGACGCCGACGGCGACGGCAAGGCCGACCTGACGGGCTGCAACCCGGGTTGGGGCTGCGAGGCCGTGATCGAGCACCAGCTCACCGCCTTCAAGCT
Source organism: Giesbergeria sp. (assembly GCA_026647025.1). GTDB lineage: Bacteria > Pseudomonadota > Gammaproteobacteria > Burkholderiales > Burkholderiaceae_C > Simplicispira. The sequence continues at coordinate 17,608 of JAPKHH010000052.1, read as the reverse complement.
GCGCGATACCGTCACGCACCAGCAGGGCAGCTATTCCGCACTGATTGCCGACACCATCACACGCTACAAGGCAGGCAAGCCCGTGTTCTATTACACTTGGACGCCTTACTGGGTCAGTGCCCAGCTCAAGCCCGGCACCGACGTCGTCTGGCTCGAAGTGCCTTTTTCCTCGCTGCCCGGTGAGCAGGCAAAACTCGACACCAAGCTCTCCAATGGCAAGAACTACGGTTTCGTGGTGAACAAGCAGCAGATCGTGGCCAACAAGGCCTTTGTGGAGAAAAATCCCGCCGCCGGCAAGCTGTTCGAAGTGATGAAACTGTCGATCAGCGACATCAACGCCCAGAACAATCGCATGGCCCAGGGCGAAAACACGGCCGCCGACATCACCCGCCACACCGAAGGCTGGATCAAGGCACACCAGAAGACCTTTGACCAATGGCTGACACAGGCCCGTGCCGCTGCAAAATAATGGTCTTTTAGGCCTTTAGCGCTTATGTACAAAGCGCGATAAGCTATTATTACAATAGCAAACCAAAGCCCCTGCCGCCATGACCGGACAGGGGCTTTTTTTGTGGTTCCTCACGCCTTGCAGCGGCATGCACCAGCCGCAGGCGTTCCCTGCCGCCAAGGCACCATTCCGGTGCAACAAGCCCGCACCACCTCCAGCCCCGTGTTGGCGCATTTTTTGCTTGATACCGGTGCATGCCGGGCATTTCACGCCCCAGCGCACCAGAACAGTTCACACCAACGCACAAGGGTCACCATGGAATCACTCCAACAGGGCACGAATACATTGTTCATACTGCTCGGCGCCATCATGGTGCTGGCCATGCACGCGGGCTTCGCCTTTCTGGAACTGGGCACAGTGCGCAAGAAAAACCAGGTCAACGCGCTGGTCAAAATCCTGGTGGATTTTTCAGTCTCCACCGTGGTGTATTTCACCGTGGGCTATGGCGTTGCCTATGGCACCCATTTCTTTGTCGGCGCAGAAACCCTGGCAATGCACAGTGGATACGGATTGGTCAAGTTCTTCTTCCTGCTGACGTTTGCCGCAGCCATTCCCGCCATCGTGTCGGGCGGCATTGCCGAACGTGCAAAATTTTGGCCCCAGCTGCTGGCAACCGCCGCCATTGTGGGCTTTGTCTACCCCTTCTTCGAGGGCATCGCCTGGAACCAGCATTTTGGCGTGCAGGCCTGGATCAAGGCGCTGACGGGCGAAGAATTCCATGACTTCGCCGGTTCGGTCGTGGTGCATGCCGTGGGCGGCTGGATTGCCCTGCCCGCCGTACTGCTGCTGGGCTCACGCGCCAATCGCTACCGCAAGGACGGCGCCATCTCGGCCCACCCGCCATCGAGCATTCCTTTTCTGGCGCTGGGCTCGTGGGTGCTGGTGGTGGGCTGGTTCGGCTTCAACGTGATGAGCGCGCAGACGCTGGACAAAATTTCGGGCCTGGTCGCCGTGAACTCGCTCATGGCCATGGTGGGCGGCACACTGGCGGCGCTGGTGGCGGGCCGCAACGACCCCGGCTTTGTGCACAACGGCCCGCTGGCCGGTCTGGTGGCCGTGTGCGCAGGCTCCGACCTGATGCACCCGCTGGGCGCGTTGGTGGTGGGCGCCGTGGCCGGCTTCATCTTTGTGTCCATGTTCACGCTCACGCAAAACCGCTGGAAGATCGACGACGTGCTGGGCGTCTGGCCGCTGCACGGCCTGTGCGGCACCTGGGGCGGCCTGGCGGCGGGCCTCTTCGGCAGCAAGGCCCTCGGGGGTCTGGGTGGCGTGGCCTTCACCGGCCAGCTTCTGGGCACCCTCATGGGGGTGGGCTGGGCGCTGTTGGGGGGCACCGTGGTCTATGGTGCGCTCAAGGCAACACTGGGGCTGCGCCTGTCGCAGGAGGAAGAGTATGACGGTGCCGACCTGTCCATCCACAAGATCAGCGCCACACCCGACCGCGAGGTGAGCTGGTAGCGGAGCGGCGCCGTCAACGGCGCCATGGCCCAAGGACAAGCGCGGTCTTGTCTGACAGGCTCGACCGCACTGCCGGGATATACCTTCAAGGCGCTTGCCTCCATGGGAGTAAGCGCCTTGAAGGACAACACGCCATGCACCCGCCCTCGGACGCCTGTCTCCCACCAAAGCACCCCGCACGCACCTGCTGGGGTCGCTGGATGGCGGGTGTTGCGGCCCTGCTGGCCGCCGGAGGCTGCACCGGACTGCCGAAAGAGGTGGACCGCCCGGTCAGCCACGCACTGGAGGCGCCCCTGAGCACCCCGCTGGGCCGCTTGGTCAACGAACACCGCACCGCAGCAGGCGCCCGTTCCCCTTCAGGATTCCTGCTGCTCAGCGGCCCGCAGGCTGCCTACAGCAGCCGCCTGGCCCTGGTCGAGGCAGCCCAAAAGACACTCGACCTGCAGTACTACGCCATCCACGCAGACACCAGCACCGAGCGCCTGCTGCTCGGTGTGGTGGCCGCTGCACGGCGGGGGGTGCGGGTGCGCGTCTTGCTGGACGATTTCCACAGCACGGAGCGCGACGCGCAGGTCATGCGCCTGGCGTTCGTGCCCAACATCGAGATGCGCATGTTCAACCCCGTGCCGGGCGAGCGCGGCTCGGGCCTGGGCCGCATGTTCCGCATGCTGGGCGACTTCCAGCGCCTGCAGCAACGCATGCACAACAAGCTCTTCATTGCCGACAATGCCATGGGTGTCACGGGTGGGCGCAACCTGGGCGATGCGTATTTCGGCAACGCCGACACCGGCAATTTTGTGGATCTAGACGTGCTGGCGGCGGGCCCGGTGGTGCAGGAACTCTCACGCAGCTTTGACAGCTACTGGAACAACCAGCGCGCCTACCCGGTACAGTCCCTCGTCACGCGCAAGGAACTCGACACGATGCGCAGCCGCTTTCAGGCAGCGGATGCCGCCGCGCCAACCACCCCCGAAACATCCGCCGCTGCAGAACGCCCAGGCCCGCACGAAAGCACCGCCGCCCAGCGCGCCTACATCTGGAACCAGCAACCCATGGACCTGGCCCAGGCCGCCTTCGTCTGGGCACCCGCCGCAGTACTGGTGGATCAGCCAGCCAAAATACCCACAGAAGAACGCGAAGGCACGGCCCCTCTGCCCGAACGGTCTCCGGCCAAGGCCTCGCCCCTGACCTTGACGGCGCGCAAAGGCCGAACCACTGCACCTGCCGACCCACAACCCACGGACGCAGCCACCGACACCGTGGTCGATGGCCTGCTCCAGCTCATGGGCCATGCGCGCAAAGACCTGCTCATCATCTCGCCCTACTTTGTGCCGGGCCCGGACATGCTCCAGGCCTTTGCCGCCGCCCGCGCCCGGGGCGTGCGGGTGCGGGTGCTGACCAACTCCCTGGCGTCCAACGACGCGCCCATCGCGCATGCGGGCTACGCGCGCCACCGGCCCGCGCTGCTGGCCATGGGGGTCGAGCTGTTCGAGATGCGCAGCGAACTGACCGGCCTGCGCGGCGCCTTCAGCACCACCGGCAGCACCGGCGGTTCGCGGGCCATGCTGCACTCCAAACTGCTGGTGGTGGATGGGCGGCTGCTGGTCGTGGGGTCGATGAACCTCGATCAGCGCTCTCAGCGGCAGAACACCGAAATTGCCTTGCTCATCCGCAGCAGGGATCTGTCGGGCCGGGTCACCGAACGTATCGAGCAAGCCCTGGGCGCGCTGGCCTGGCAGGTCACGCAAAGCCCGGACCAGCCACTGCGCTGGCACGCCCCCGAAGGCAGCGACCTGCCTGACAGCGACACCGAGCCCGACGCCAGTCTGCCGCTGCGGCTCATGCTCAGGCTGCTGGGGCCACTGGCACCGGACAGTCTGCTGTAGGCAGCGCCTGCAGCCACAGCGTAATGGCTGCCTGGTCCGTCATGGTGCGCACCTGCTGGTAGGCCCGCTCGGCCTCGGGAAAGCGCCTGCGCATCAGATTGAGCCACTGTTTGAGCCGCCCGGCACGCTGGCGCGGCTCCAGGTCGGCACACACCAGCCGCCAGAAATCCATCAGGTGCGGCAGCAGTTCGCCCCATGCCACGGTATCAGCCCCGGGTTGCCCGGCATCGGCCGCCCGCAAGGCGCGCGCCAGGCCCGGGTCGGCCACCATGCCCCGGCCCAGCATCAGGGCGTCGCAGCCCGAGACGGCACGGCAGCGCTGCGCATCCTCCACCGTCCAGATCTCGCCATTGGCCACCACCGGCACCGCCACTGCAGCGCGAATGGCCGGAATCTGCTCCCAGTACGCGGGCGGCCGGTAGCCATCGAGCTTGGTGCGCGCATGCACCACGATCTCGCACGCCCCGCCGTCCTGCATGGCCTGGGCGCATTCCAGTGCCAGGCTGGCATCGTGGAAGCCCAGGCGCATCTTGGCGGACACGGGCAGGTGCGCGGGCACCGCCCGGCGCACAGCCGCCACCAGGGTGGCAATGCATTCGGGCTCCTGCAACAGCGCCGCACCGCCGCCATGGCGATTGACCACCTTGGCCGGGCAACCAAAATTCAGGTCAATGCCCTCGGGGCCCAGTGCGGCCAGGCTGGCAGCGTTCTCGGCCATGCACACCGGGTCGGAGCCCAGCAGCTGCGCACGCACCGGCACACCGGCAAGGGTGCGGCCACCATTGAGCAGTTCAGGGACATAGCGCAGAAACACCTTGTCGGGCAGCAGCGTGCCCGTGACGCGAATGAACTCGGACACGCACCGGTCCACGCCGCCCACGCGGGTCAGCACATCACGCAGCACAAAGTCGAGAAGGCCCTCCATGGGGGCAAGCAGCAGGGTCATGGCGGGTGGTTCAGGCGGCAGGGGAATGACTGAGAATTCATGAAAAACGGCATCCAGGCCAATACGGACAAGCGCTACAAGCTACCATTTTAATAGCATTCAGTCCACTGTCGTCGGGAGTTGCCGGCAACGGGAGGGGAAAGCGGTCACTCAACCTCACCGGCGCCCGCGTGCAACAGGGCCCTCGGTGTACAACGCCGAATCCGGCTGACGTTCCTGTTCTTCGAGCGCCAGCAACAAACTCGTTCGATGCTCTTTCGCAACCACTTGCCAGTGCTCACCGCTCAGCGCACCTTCCAGCGCCCAAAGCAAGTTCAGACTCACGTTGCCACCTGCCTGCTTGACTTTGATATACGCGGCTACAGAACCTAGCGCACAAAGCTGGGCCAGGCTACTGATTCCTGCATGGACGAGCATGGCCTGCGACTTCGGCCCAAGGTTCGGAAGTTCAGCCAGTGGATTCATCTCGTTCACCAAATCATCGTCTTCATTCGTTTCGACTTCACAAGATTCCATCTCGTCAGCCTCGCCAATGTATCGCGCAATTTGTACGCCCGACAGGCCACGTCCGGTCCATGGGCCTGCTGAGCAGCGCACACCTTCTGGCCCGTTGATACCGCAAGCCAGGGCCTGTTCACACCCTTCACGCAACTGCACGAGCCGCCGCTCTGCCACCAAGGTCATCAAGCCGTCATCCATCGCTGCTGCAATAGCGGGCAGCAACCTTTCATACCGAGCCCCATGATGCTGCTCAAGACCGACAAAGCCCGCCTCGAACTGCAGCCCGGCCGACGCACGCTGAGCCTGCGCGAGCGCTCGTTGCTGCTGTTGGCAGATGGCAAGCCCTTGCACGAACTGCAGGCGATGTACAACGGCGAAGGTCGGCAGATTGTCGAGGCCTTGGTGCACGCGGGCTACCTCGGTCTGCCGGTGCCGGACGAGGAGGACCTGCCCACCACCGCGCCGCCCATGGTGCTGGCGCAGCACGCGCCTTTGCGCTCGCTGGCAGGCACGCGCATGTACCTGTTCGATATTTGCGAGCGCATGTTTGCGCGGCGCAATCCCCCACTGGCCGAGCACTACCGCGTGGCGCTGCGCGGCGCACGTGACCGCTGGAGCATGCTGGATGTGGGCGAGGCGCTGCTGGAAGAGGTGGGCTACCTGGCCGGGGCACAGCGGGCGGCAGCCATCCGTGAGCGCATGGTGCAGTTATTGCCCCAAGAGGCCGCGCCCTCCTCGCCCAGCCTGCGCCCTGCGCTCCTCAGGCCGCAGCCAGCCGCCACAACGACGTGACTTCGGCCGCACGCGCAGCCTGCAAGGCGTCGCCCGATGCGGTGGCCTTGGCGTGCACGGGGCGCACATCGTGGCGCTCGAGCACGCGCAGGCCGCCTGCAGCGATCCACCCGAGCAACTGCGCGCGGGTGCGCAGGCCCAGGTGCTCTGCCAGGTCGGACAGCACCAGCCAGCCTTCGCCGCCGGGTGCCAAGTGCTCTGCCAAGCCAGCCAAAAAGGCTTGCAGCATGCGGCTGCCTTCGTCGTACACCGCGTGCTCGATGGGCGAGCTCGGCCGCGCCGGCACCCAGGGCGGATTGCAGACGATGAGCGGCGCCTGCCCTTCGGGGAACAGGTCCACGTCCTGCAGCGTGACCTGTGGGACCAGGCCCAGCCGCTGCAGGTTGTCCCGGGCGCAGGCCAGGGCGCGCGGAGCATTTTCGGTGGCGACCACGCGGCGCACACCACGGCGCGCCAGCACGGCGGCGAGCACGCCGGTGCCCGTGCCGATGTCAAACGCCAGCTCCTGGGAAGGCAGCGGCGTTTTCGCCACCAGGTCGATGTATTCACCGCGCACCGGCGAGAAGACGCCGTAGTGCGGGTGAATGCGGTTGCGGGGCGCATCGCCCAGCGCGGCAATTTCCACGCCTTTTTTGCGCCATTCGTGCGCACCCACCACGCCCAGCAGCTCGCGCAATGACACCACCTGCGCCGCGCCCGTGGCGGGGCCCCAGGCTTCGGTCAGCGCTTCTTTCCAGTCGGGGGCGCGGCGCAGCGGGATGCTGTAGTCGCCTTCGACCTGGATCACCAGGGCGGAGAGCGTGCGCGAGCGCTGCGACTGCGCCTGGCGGTGCAGGTGAAACACCTCTTCGGGTGTGGATGCGGCGATTTTGGCGGCTGCGCGGGCGGCTGCCTTGGGCGGTTTGGCCTCGGTGCGGCGCTGCAGGGCCTGCAGCATCAGCCGGGCGTTCTGAAAATCGCTGCGCCACAGCATGGCCGTGCCGGCGCAGGCCAGGCGGTAAGCCGAGTCGGCAGACAAGGTGTCCTTGGCCAGTTCCACGCGGCGCGGTGCCGGGGCGCCGCTTTCGGAACGCCAGTGCGCTTGGCGTACCTCGCCCTGTTCGTTCCATTCAATCATCAAGGGAGCTTCCTTAGTTGTCATGCTGCAGCGCGCCACCCGCACCGTGTGAAACGCGCGCGGCCCAGGCCAGCGGCCCCACGCAAGGGCCGCCCCGCCGCTCTGGGGGCGTCCCCCTTCCGCATCGCGCAGCGATGCCAGAGAAGGGGGAAGGAGCGCAGCGACACAGGGGGTTGTTCCTAATTCAGGGGGCGTTTGAGGCGCACTTCCTCGATCTTCACGCCGCCCACCACCGCCGTCTTGGCCGTGGTCATTTCGCGCTTGAAACCGGCGAGTTCGTGAAAACGCAGCGCGCGCTCGTTGCGCAGCGGCACCCAGGCGGTGACGTTGGTGCAACCCTCTTCCTGCAGGCCATCGCGCGCGGCGTCCCACAGGGCCAGGCCCACACCCTTGTTCCAGTGCGTGGGGGCCGCGTAGATGGCCCAGATTTCACCGGTGGTGGGGCGGGATTTCTCGTCGCGCGAGCGATCGAAACCAACAAAGCCGACAATTTTTTCACCCTCCACGGCGACCTGCACCTGGGGTTCGCAGAATTCGATGGCCTCACGCCAGTAAGCCTGGCGTTTCTCGATGGAGAGGGATTTCAACTGGTCCTCGGGCACCAGGCCCTGGTAGGCGGCCTGTGCGGCAAGGGTGTGGATCTGGGCAATGGCTTTGGCATCGCGAAGCGTGGCGGGACGAACCTGGATACTGGACATGAAAAAACCGACCGGAAACGGACAACGAAAAAGAAAACGGAGGCGCATTGTCGCCGCAAACGCATCCGGCCCCTTTTCAGAGGCCTTGCACACCACTCCGAAGCACCCCGGCAGAGGGGGCGCCAAGCGCCTTCAAAGCCAGCGGCGCAGCAGGCCCATGACCTGGTCGAAACGCTGGCCATACGGCGGGTAGAACAGCGAACCCATGGCCCAGCGCGACTGCACCAGCACCGACTTCTGGTGGCAAAAGCGCAGGTAGCCCGACTCGCCGTGGTAGGCCCCCCAGCCGCTGTCGCCCACCCCGCCAAAGGGCAGGTTGTCGTGCGCAATGTGCATGAGGGTGTCGTTCACGCTGACGCCGCCGCTCACGGTGCGTGCGAGCACGTCGTCGCGCACGCTGTCATTGGTGCCAAACCAGTACAGCGCCAGCGGGCGCGGCCCGGCGTTGATGTGGGCGATGGCGTCGTCGAGCCGCTCGTACGACACCACCGGCAGGATGGGGCCGAAGATTTCCTCCTGCATGAGCTGCATGCCCGAGGTGGCGCCAAACACCAGCACGGGCGCCATCTGGCGGCTGGTGCCGCCGTCCTGCACGGCGGCGGCCGGGTCGGGCATGGCGCCTGGTGCGGGGTCCATGTTCTGCACGTCGGCACCCTGCGTCTGGGCCTGCTGCAGCATGGTGCGCAGGCGGGCCAGGTGGCGCGGGCTGATGATGGAGGCGTAGTCCTGGTTGCCCGCAATGCTCGGAAACAACCGCGCCACAGCGGCGCGATAGGCATCGGCAAACGCGGTCTCGCTGCCCCGGGGCAGCAGCACGTAATCGGGCGCAATGCAGGTCTGCCCGGCGTTGAGCAGCTTGCCGTGCGCAATCTTGAGCGCAGCGTCCTGCAGGTCACAACTGGTGTCGATGATGCAGGGCGACTTGCCGCCCAGCTCCAGCGTGGTGGGCGTGAGGTTGGCGGCAGCCACCTGCGCCACCTTGCGGCCCACGGCGGTGGAGCCGGTGAACACCAGGTGGTCAAAAGGCAGTGCACTGAAGGCCTGCGCCACTGCCGCATCCCCCTGCACCACGCACACCTCGTCGGGGGCGAAAAACTGGGCCAACAGCAGCCCCAGCTGTGCCGAGGTGTGCGGCGTGAGTTCACTCGGCTTGATCATCACCCGGTTGCCCGCAGCCAGCGCGGTAATGGCCGGCGCCAGGGCGAGTTGCACGGGGTAGTTCCAGGGCGCAATCACGCCCACCACGCCCAGCGGCTGGCGCTGGATCATGGCGCTGGCGGGCTGCAGGTAGAGGGGGGTGCGCACCTTTTGCGGGCGGCTCCAGCGGTTCAGGTGCTTGAGCGTGTGCGAAATGAGGGTGCGCAGCACGAACATGTCGGCCACCTCGGTCAGGCGCTGCGAACGCACGCCAAAGTCGGCCTCGACCGCCGCCGCCAGCGTGCCGCTGTGCTCATCGAGGAGTTTGCGCATGCGCAGCAGGCGTTCGCGGCGCACCAGCAGGGGCACGTTCACCTGGGCACGGCTGGCCTGGTACTGGGCGTCAAAAAGGGCTTGGAGGTCGACTGAGTTCATGGCACATCATAGAGGGACGACCGGAATCCGTGTCTAGAGGAAAAGGTCTATCTTCCCGCTGCGGGCCGATCGCAGGATCACTTCTCACCCGGTTCCCGCGGCTGCACATCGGTCACCTCGTCGGCACCGGGCAGAGGCCGCAGGTGCACGGGCACGGACGACGGTGCCTCGTCAGCGCCGCCGGGCGCAGCGCCCGTGGCGCGCCAGCGGGTGCTGGAGCGGTACACCGTGCTCCAGCCGGCACGCGGGTCGATGCGCGTGGTCCAGGGCGTGATGGGCCGCCCCGTGAGCCGCGCCCACACAGCGCGCAGCCCCCACACCAGCGCCAGCACCAGGGCGGCCGCCAGCAGGCTCAAAAAGAAAACAAAGCCCACGGCCACCAGTACCAGCCGCAACAGCAGGCGCAGTACATCGGCAAAAAAATCGTTCAAACCATCTCCTGACCGGTTTGTAAAAATAGGGACAAAACAGCTTGCAACGCCCGTCCATCAAGCGCCACAAGCTATTTTTATCATAGCATTATCACGCCTGCTGTGCGGCGTTGAAGCGGAACACGCCCGGCTCCAGCACCGGATCGACGCCGACCGCAATCTCGCTCTTGGGCGGAAAGCGCCCCTCCAGCAGCAGCTTGGACAGCGGGTTCTCGATGCGCTGCTGAATCGCTCGCTTGAGGGGACGCGCGCCAAACACCGGGTCGAACCCCACCTTGGCCAGTTCGGCCAGTGCTGCAGGGGAAACCTGCAGCGCCAGATCCATCTTGGCCAGGCGCGCCTGCAAAATCTCCAGCTGGATGCGCGCAATCGATTCGATGTGCCCGGCATCGAGCGCGTGGAACACCACGGTCTCGTCGATGCGATTGAGGAATTCGGGTCGGAAATGGTTCTTGAGTTCCCCCCAGACCGCGTCCTTGATGTCCTGCGAGTCCTGCCCCACCATCGCCTGGATCAGGTGCGAGCCGATGTTGCTGGTCATCACGATCACGGTGTTCTTGAAGTCCACGGTGCGGCCCTGGCCGTCGGTCAGGCGCCCGTCGTCAAGTACCTGCAGCAGCACGTTGAACACGTCCGGGTGGGCTTTTTCCACCTCGTCGAGCAGCAGCACGGCATAGGGCTTGCGGCGCACGGCCTCGGTCAGATAGCCGCCTTCCTCGTAGCCCACGTAGCCGGGCGGCGCGCCAATCAGGCGGGCGACCGAATGCTTCTCCATGAATTCACTCATGTCGATGCGGATCAGGTGGTCTTCGCTGTCGAACAGGAAACCCGCCAGGGCCTTGCACAGCTCGGTCTTGCCCACGCCCGTGGGGCCCAGGAACAGGAAACTGCCCGTGGGGCGGTTCGGGTCCGACAGGCCCGAGCGCGAGCGGCGGATGGCATTGGCCACGGCGGCAATCGCCTCGTCCTGGCCCACCACGCGCTCGTGCAGCTTGGTTTCCATCTGCAGCAGCTTGTCTTTTTCGCCCTGCATCATCTTGGAGACCGGAATGCCGGTGGCCCGGCTCACCACCTCGGCGATTTCCTCGGCGCCCACCTGGGTGCGCAGCAGACGATTGGGCGTGTGCGCGCCCTCGCCCGCCTCTTTGGCCTGGGCTTCCTTGAGCTGCTTTTCCAGCTCGGGCAGCTTGCCGTACTGCAACTCGGCCACCTTGTTGAAGTCGCCCTTGCGCTTGAGTTCCTCGATCTGCAGCTTGACGTGCTCGAGTTCCTCGCGCACATGCTGGCTGCCCTGGGCCTGGGCCTTCTCCTGCTGCCAGATTTCGTCGAGGTCGGCGATTTCCTTCTGCAGGGACGTGATCTCTTCCTCGATCAGGCCAAAACGCTTCTGCGAAGCCTCGTCCTTCTCCTTCTTCACCGCCTCACGCTCGATCTGCAACTGGATCAGGCGCCGGTCGAGCTTGTCCATCACCTCGGGCTTGGAGTCGATCTCGATCTTGATCTTGGAGGCCGCCTCGTCGATCAGGTCGATGGCCTTGTCGGGCAGGAAGCGGTCGGTGATGTAGCGGTTGGACAGCTCGGCCGCGGCCACGATGGCCGGGTCGGTGATCTCCACGCCATGGTGCAGCTCGTAGCGCTCCTGCAGGCCCCGCAGGATGGCGATGGTGGCCTCCACCGTGGGCTCGCCGACGATGATTTTCTGAAAACGGCGCTCCAGCGCAGCGTCCTTCTCGATGTATTTGCGGTATTCGTCCAGCGTGGTCGCACCCACGCAGTGCAGCTCGCCGCGCGCCAGGGCGGGCTTGAGCATGTTGCCCGCATCCATGGCGCCCTCGGCCTTGCCGGCGCCCACCATGGTGTGCAGCTCGTCGATGAAGACAATGGTCTGCCCTTCGTCCTTGGCCAGTTCGTTCAGCACGGTCTTGAGGCGCTCCTCAAACTCCCCCCGGAACTTGGCTCCCGCCAACAGGGAAGCCATGTCCAGCGAGAGTACGCGCTTGCCCTTGAGCGAATCGGGCACCTCTCCGGCAATGATGCGCTGCGCCAGACCCTCGACGATGGCGGTCTTGCCGACGCCGGGTTCGCCGATCAGGACGGGGTTGTTCTTGGTGCGGCGCTGCAGCACCTGGATGGCGCGGCGGATTTCGTCGTCACGGCCAATGACCGGGTCCAGCTTGCCCGCACGGGCGCGCTCGGTCAGGTCGATGCAGTATTTCTTCAGCGCCTCGCGCTGGCCCTCGCCCTCGGCGCTGTCCATTCTCGTGCCGCCGCGCACGGCCTCGATGGCCGACTCCAGGCTTTTGCGGGTCAGCCCGTTTTCCTTGGCGATGCGCGCTGCATCGCCCTTGCTGTCGATCAAGGCCAGCAAGAACAGTTCGCTGGCGATGAACTGGTCGCCGCGCTTGATGGCTTCCTTCTCCGTCGCCTGCAGCACGCGGCCCAGCTCGGGCCCGCCCTGCACCTGGTCCTGCCCGGTGACTTGCGGCAGGCGCTTGATGGCCGCCTCGGCCGCCGCCAGCAGGCCGGGCACGTTGGCACCCGCGCGCTCCAGCAAGGCGCGTGGGCCGTCGTCCTGGCGCAGCATGGCGGCAAGCAGGTGGACGGGTTCGATGTAGGCGTTGTCATGCCCCAGCGCAAGCGACTGGGCATCGGACAGGGCTTCCTGAAATTTGGTGGTGAGTTTATCGAGACGCATGAAGACTCCTCTGGTTGCCCTTCAGCTTAGGCCCGGTACCGATTTTTCAACCACGCACGGCACCGATTTGCGTGGATCTCCAGATTCTGATTGACCTTGAAGTTTCTTTAAGGTTTTCAATGGTGTCTCCATCATCCCGGACCGACACCATGCCTGCACACACCGCCCCGAACCTGCTGAGAGACACCCCACTGCTCGACTACCACCATGCCCGCATTCAGACACTGGTACGCGAGCGCGGCTGGCTGCGCCTGCCTGAGCGCGAACGCATCGGCGCCGTCTACGATTTCGTGCGCAATGATGTCGCCTTTGGCTACAACGCTTCGGACGACCTGCCCGCATCCGCCGTACTGGCCGAGGGACTGGGCCAGTGCAACACCAAGGGCACGCTGCTGATGGCACTGCTTCGGGCCTGCGGTATTGCCTGCCGCTTTCACGGCTTCACCATCGACAAAGCGCTGCAAAAGGGCGCCATCACCGGCCTCGCGTACCGTCTGGCGCCAGGCAGCATTGTCCACAGCTGGGTGGAGGTGTGGTTCGAGGGCGCGTGGATTCCCCTGGAAGGTTTCATTCTGGACCATGCGTATCTCCGGGCGTTGCAGCAGCGCTTTGCCACGCACCGCGGCGCCTTCTGCGGCTACGGCGCAGCCACGCCCAACCTGCACGATCCAGGTGTTGAGTGGCGCGGTCGGCCTACCTACATCCAGAAAGACGGCATCAACCACGATTACGGTGTGTATGACGACCCGGACACCTTCTATTCCAGGCACGGCGTCAACCTGAGCGGAATGAAAGCCTGGCTGTTCAAGACGGTGGTACGCCAGCAGATGAATCGCAACGTGGCGCGGATCCGCGGCGCGCTCACTGTGCGGTCTGCCGCAGCAGCACCGCCCCTTTGCTGTGCAGACACCTCCGGTCGCCCAGGCCCGTCGTGCGCGGAGAACGCTCGTCGGCAATGACGTTCCTGCCGCACTTGACGACTTGCATTTTCAACCGCGCCAGCAGGCGTGTTCACGCGGGTATTGCGGCTGTGGTGCGACCCGAACGGACCGGGGCGCTCAGTTCTGCTCTGTCACCGTTACCGGCATGCGCAGGCGCACGCCTTCGTAACCGGCCGATGCAACGCCCGTGCACAGGTCGGCCCATTCGCAGCCTGCGCACGCCGCCCGCATCGGACCGCTGGTGTAGGCCGCGCGCAGGCGCGCGAGCAAAGCCCCATCCAATGGCAGGCGGCTGCCGTCCCCCAACGGTCTGCCCAGCAACAGGCCCAGCGCTTGCGCCGCACGCTGGTCGCGCGCGCGCACTGCAGCACCATGGCAATGTGCGCAGACCCCCTCGCTCTCGCACAGCGGAGCACAAACGGCATCCGGCCCCTCCACCAGACACGCCTCCTCGCCCGCAGCCAGGCGGTGGACGATGCCATCGAAGTTGCGCACAAACGCGGGGCTGTAGCCTTTGCCGACGTAGGTCAGCATGCACAGCACATGGTGTGCGCGCAGCGCCACCGTCACGTGCGTGGCAGCCGGGTGCGGGCCGTGTGCCACAGTGCCAGCGTGGCGGCGCCCAGGGCCGACTTCACGACATCACCCACCAGAAAGGGCAGCACGCCCAGCTGCCAGCCCTTGGCCGCACCGATCATCGCGCCCAGCCACGCGCCACCCAGCAACAGAATCAAGGTGGTGCACAGCAGCATGGCCCCAAAGGCACGCAGCGGATGGGCGCCATCCCAACCCCGCGCGGCCAGCCAGCCCATCAGCACGGCCCCCAGCGGAAACGCCAGCAAATAGCCTGCCGTCGGGCCAAAGAACGGGGCCAGCCCCCCCTTGCCGCCCGCCAGCACGGGCATGCCGAGCGCCGCCTCCAGCAGCCAGGCCAGCACGGTCAGACCGCCCAGGCGCCAGCCGTACAGCGCGCCCACCATCAGCACCGCAAAGGTCTGCAACGACACCGGTACCGGCTGCATGGGAATGCTGACATAGGACGACGCGGTCAGCACCGCCGTGCCGCCCAGAACCAGGGCCAGCTGGCGCACCCCATTGGAATGGCGGGATGCGGGGAGGGAGACGGTACTGGAAAGATCTTGAGACATGGATTCCTCTGAGATGGTGATAAAGACCCGCGCCGGGCGCAGCACACCTACACCCGTCGAAACCGGCGCAAGTATGGGGACCATCATTCGAATTGTCAACTTTAAATAAGTTATTTTGTTTACGTAATTATTTATTCTGAATCGACCCAAAGACCCCAACATCCCGCTGCCGCCATGGCGCAGCGTTCACTTTCCGCCGCGCCGCACACCCGGTTGCTCCCGCGTCCGCCCCCACCCGACCTGAGGCACACTCTGCGCATGCATCCCGAACCGCCCGCCAGAGAACTGCTGCACCAATTGGCCACCGGCAACGCTGTTTCCGGCGAAGCGCTCGCCACCCACCTGGGGGTGACACGGGCGGCCGTCTGGAAGCAGGTTGCTGCCTTGCGGGCCATGGGCTTGCCCATCGAGGCGCGCAGCCGCGCCGGTTACCGGATGCCCTGGCCCCTGCAACTGCTGCACACCCCATCGATCGCTTCCAGGCTGGGCACGGCACCTGGGGCGCCCATCCACCTGCACTGGGAGCTGGATTCGACCCAGGACGCACTGGCACGCCTTCTGCCCGACGCACCAGACCTGACGGTCGTCCTGGCCGAGCACCAGACCCTCGGGCGCGGGCGGCGCAGCCATGGCTGGCTCTCGCCGCCGGGACTGGGTCTCACCCTGTCGTGCCTGAAGCACTTTGCCGGCGGCCCGGCACGGCTGTCGGGGCTGTCGATCGCCATGGGGGCGTGCGTGGTGCAGGCGCTGACCAGCGCCGGGGTGCCGGGGCTGCAGCTCAAATGGCCCAACGATGTGGTGACCGACCACGGCAAGCTGGCCGGCATCCTGATCGAGGTCAGCGGTGAATACGACGGCCCCAGCGTGGTGCGCGTGGGGGTGGGCCTGAACGTGCGCCTGTCACCCACCCTGCACGGCACGCTCGATCAGCCGGTGACCGACCTGGCCACACTGTGCGGCGGCACGCCGCCCGACCGCAACGCGCTGGCCGCATGCGTCATTGAGCATCTGCGCACCGGCCTGCTGCGCTTCGAGCAGGAAGGACTGGCACCCTTTGCGCAGGATTTCGCGCACATGGACTGGCTGGCCGGCAAGCCACTCACCGTGAGCGGCCCGCACGGCATGCAGACGGGCATGGGGCGGGGCATCGACGCACACGGGGCATTGCGCGTGGAAACGGGCGGCCACATCACGTCTGTCTACAGCGACAACGTGTCGGTACGCAGCCAACCAGGGTGAGGCCTGGCGCTGCGAGCGCCGCAAGCCGCTTCAGGGAGCCTCTGCGTTGCCAGCCTCAAGGCCCCAGCGGGCCAGCGCAGCGTCGTCGCTGACACGCGCATCCACCCAGCGCGCGCCTTGCGGCGTGGTTTCCTTCTTCCAGAACGGCGCCTGGGTCTTGAGGTAGTCCATCAGGAACTCGCAGGCCTCAAAACTCGCGCCCCGGTGCGCCGAGGTCACGGCCACGAGCACGATCTGGTCAAGCGGCGCGAGCAGGCCCACGCGGTGGATGACGCGCGCGCCGAAGATGTCGAAGCGCGCCATGGCGGCGTCGATCATGGCCTCGATGGATTTTTCGGTCATGCCAGGGTAGTGCTCCAGTTCCATGGAGGCCACGGCGTCGCCCTCGGCCCCATTGCGGTCGCGCACCGTGCCCACAAAGCAGCACACAGCGCCCACGCGCTTGTCCTGCGCACGCAGGGCGGCCAGTTCGGCAGAGACATCAAAATCATGGGTCTGAATCGAGACACGCGGTGGGTTCATGGCCAGGACAGTACGGGAAAATTATGGCGAGCGGTGCAGGCGCGGCGCGGCCAGCAGGGCGCGCTCTTCCTCGACGAACGCGGCCAGCAGCCGCAGCGCAGGGGTGGGCGAAAGCTCAGCCAGCAGCGCCTGCAGCCGAACGATGTCGGCAACGGTGGGCGCTACCTTGATCTGCGCCCTGGCCATCTCCAGGTTGCCTGCGCGGATCAGCGCAAAGACCTTGGCAGCCCATTCATTTTTCGCTCGCGCCATGGCGCCCTTTCCGGTGTCTTCAGGTTCAGCGATCGATTCTCGATACGATGTCCCCGCACTGTAACGCCCCTTTCAAACCATGGCCACCCAGACCATCACCACCGATGAATACCAGCTGTTTCCATCCCCCCGCAACGAGCACCGCACGGTTTTCGAGCACCAGTTGTTCCTGCCCTACCCCTACGCGTTGATCCACCTGCCCAGCTTTGCCCTTATCGGCAAGGCCAGCCTGTTTGCCGCCCACCGCCTTGCCGACCGAAAAATGGGACAGCTTGTCACCTTCGAACTGGAGCAGGACATTGCGCGCTTCCAGCTGCAGTTCACACCCGACTGAACGCATGCACGACGACAACCAGATTCTCATCCCCGACTCCTTCGTGGCCTTGTGCACCGATGCACGGGGCCGTCTGCGCACCCCGGTGCAGCAGCTGCGCGAACGCTACGAGCTGTGCGAAGACCTGGCCTGCCATCTGGTGGAGCAGGCGCAAACGCTGTACCACGTGCAAGCCCCCTCCGAAGCCGAAATCCTGCTGCGCATCCACGCCGGGCTCAGCAGCCCCGGCGCGGGCACCAACCCGGCAGAGGCCAGCTGGGTGGTGCAGCGCCTGGCCGAGCTGCTGCAGTGGCGCTGTCCGGAGTTGCCCCCTCTTCCCCCAAACGAGGCATAGGCATAGCATGGGCTCCTCCCACACATGGAGGGCCCTACCATGCTGCGCTTGCTCACCTTGTCCACGGCGCTGTGCGCCTGTCTTGCGGCGCAGGCCGCGTCCTCCAGCTTCCACAGCGCCACGGGGGAAATCCACATCACCGAGATCGGCATCACGGGCGACCCCACCCGCTACCGTGACGTGGTGCTGCGCCTCACCGGCCCGTCCCCGGTGTCGCTGAACGACCCGCGCGCC
>JAPKHH010000051.1:0-31946 GCA_026647025.1 Giesbergeria sp. | reverse complement strand
GGCTTCGTCGGCGTGGGTGATGTAGGGCGGCAGCGGCACATGGCCGTGGCGCGCCATCAGCGTGTACGGGTCTTCGCCCGCCGGGCCTTCGAGCCGCAGGCGGAACAGCTGGCCGTGTTCGTCGGGCCAGCGGCCGATGGACACCGCGTCGAAGCCGCCGCCTTTCAAACCGCCCGCCAGGTGCAGCCGCCCGCCGGGCAAGGGCTTCTTGCTCACGCGCAGGTGGCCGACGACCTCGTTGGGCGAGCCGTCCAGTGCCTCGTGCGGCAGCAGCACGCGCTCGATCAGCAACTCCAGCTTGCCGCCGCTGGCCTTCTCGCCAAAGAGGCGCGCCTTGACGACGCGGGTGTCGTTGAAGACCAGCAGGTCGCCCGCCTGCAGCAGGCCGGGCAGGGTGTGGAAGATGCGGTCCACCGGAGGCAGGCTGCGGCCATCGAGCAGGCGCGAGGCGCTGCGCTCGGCGGTGGGGTGCTGGGCGATGCGCTCCGGGGGCAGGGCGAAGTCGAAGTCGCTCAGGGTGAAAGTACGGGGCGCGTTTGCGGGGGTCTCGGTCATGGTGCTTGAGGGCCGGACAGGCCCGTTCCAAGGAGGGAAGAAAAGGCGGCATTGTGGCATTGCCTCTCCCCCGCACGCGCGGATACGCGTAAGCTAAAGCCTGTTACACCGACTTGCGAGGACGGCGCCAATGGATGCTTTCGTATGGGACCAGAACTTCGTCACGGGCGTGGAGGACATCGACGACCAGCACCATGCGCTGGTCGATCTGTTCAACGAGCTGAGCCAGACGTTCTACAGCACCGAGCGCAACCGTGAAGAGATTCTGGGGGGCACCTTTGCGCGGCTGGTGGCGTACACCGAATACCACTTTCGCGACGAAGAGTCCTTGATGCTGGGGGTGGGCATCGACCCGCGCCATATCGCATTGCACAAGGCGCAGCACACGCAGTTTGTCGAGCAGATCAAGGCCATCTGGCGGGTGCGCGAGACCCTGCCCAACGCGGCCGAATCCATCGTGGGTTTTTTGACTTCGTGGCTGGGCCTGCACATCCTGGGCACCGACCAGTCGCTGGCGCGGCAGATCGTGGCCATTGCCGCCGGGGCGACGCCAGAGCAGGCCTGGGAGAGTGAGGCCAATTCAGGTGCCAGCAACAGCACCCAGGCACTGCTCAAGGTGATCGTGCGGCTGTACCACGCGCTGGCGCAGCAGAACGCCGTGCTCATTGCCGCCAACCAGGATCTGGAGCGGCGCGTGGCCGAGCGCACCGAAGCCCTGGCACGCACCAACGACGTACTGCGCGATGCCAACCAGCAGCTGGAAGCCTTTTCGCGTACCGACGGCCTGTTGCGCATTGCCAACCGGGCGTACTTTGACGAGCGTCTGGCACAGGCGTGTGCGGGGGCGTTTAGGCGCGAGCACCCGGTGGGGGTGCTGATGATCGATGTGGACCACTTCAAACAGTTCAACGACCGCCACGGCCATCCGCAGGGCGACGTCTGTCTGCAGGCCGTGGCCCGGGCCGTGGAGCAAAGCATGGTGCGCAGCACTGACATCGTGGCGCGCTATGGCGGCGAGGAACTGGCCGTCATCCTGCCCGATACCGACGCCGCAGGGGCGGCGGTGGTGGCCGCCCGGGTGGTCGAACAGGTGGCCGCCCTGGGCCTGCCGCATGGCGACTCTCCCACGGCGCCGCAGGTGACGGTGAGTGTGGGCGTGGCGGCGCAGGTGCCGCTGTCGCGCGACGGTGGCGCGGCGCTGGTGCAGGAGGCCGACGCCGCCCTGTACGAAGCCAAGGCCACCGGGCGCAACCGCTGGGTGCTGGCACCGCACTGAGCGTGTCAGCGGCGGTCCAACTGGCGCTGCACCTCGGCAGCATCGGCCAGCGCCGTGCCTGGTGCCAGCAGGGCGGCGGCACCTCCGGCCAAACCCCAGCGCAGCGCCGTGGGCGCGGGCTCGCCCCGGTCCAGCGCCGACAGCAGCGCGGCCAGAAAGCAGTCGCCTGCGCCGGTGGTGCCCGTGGTGGCCTGCACGGGCAGGGCGGGGGCCTGCCATACCCCGCCCGAGCTTGCCAGCACCGCGCCCTGTGCGCCGACCGACAGCGCCACCATCTGCGTCTTGTGCTGGCGCACCAGGTCTTGCGCGGCCGCCTGCCATTGCAGCGCATCGGCCAGGGGCTGGCCGGTGAACTCGCGCATTTCGCGCAGGCTGGGTTTGACCAGGTACACGCCTTCCTCCAGCGCAGCGGCCAGCGCCGGGCCCGAGCTGTCAAGCACCATGCGGCTGCCCTGCAGGCGTGCGATGCGGGCCAGTCGTGCATAAAAATCATCGGGCACGCCGGGCGGCAGGCTGCCGCTGGCCACGATCCACCGCGCTGGTGTGGCTTGCTGGGCCACCGCGTCCAGGCAGGCCTGCCATTCGGCGGTGGCCAGGTGGGGGCCGGGCATCACGAAGCGGTATTCCTGTCCTGTGCCTTGCTCCACCACCGACAGGTTCTCCCGCGTTTCGCCCGCAATCGGCAGACAGCGCTCCGGCACCCCTTCGGCGGCCAGCCGCGCGGTCAGTTGTGCACCCGCCAGGCCGCCCGACAGATGCCAGGCCTGCACCGCGTGGCCCAGGCGGTGCAGCACCCGCGCCACGTTGATGCCGCCGCCGCCCGGGTAGCGCTGCAGGCTACCGCAGCGCAGCTTGTGCGTGGGCTCTACCCGTGCCGTGGTGGTGGCCAGATCGAGTGCGGGGTTGGGGGTGAGGGTGAGGAAGTCAGGCATGACCGCACTGTAATGGCACGCCGATGGACTACAGTCTCCCGCACAGTTCTCGCACCACACAATGCCCCCGCACCCGCTTGACCCCCGTCCCCTGCAAACCGGCCTGATCGCGCTGCACAGCAACCGCACCGAACAGTTGGCCGAGGCCGCTCTGGCCTGGCTGGGCCAGAACCCGCTGGCGCCGCTGGAGGACGAGGTGGTGCTGGTGCAAAGCAACGGCATGGCCGAGTGGTTCAAGATGGAAGCGGCCGTCCGCAGCGGCGTGTGCGCCGCCATGCGGGTGGAGCTGCCCTCGCGCTTTATGTGGCGCACCTACCGCCAGGTGCTGGGCCGTGCCCAGGTGCCCACACACTCGCCGGTCGACAAGGACGCCCTGGCCTGGCGGCTGGTGCGCCTGCTGCCGGGCTTGCTGCACGAGCCCGGCTACGAACCCGTGGCCGGTTTCCTGGCTGCAGGCGACGACGCCGACCGGCTGTTCCAGCTCGCCACCCGCCTGGCCGACCTGTTCGACCAGTACCAGGTCTACCGGCCCGACTGGCTGGGCGACTGGGCCGACGGGCAGGACCGCCTGGCCGCGCCCGGCCGCCCCCCGCTGGAGCTGCCCGCCGACCAGCGCTGGCAGCCCCTGCTGTGGCGTGCCGTGCTGGCCACGCTGGACGAGCGCGAGCGCCAGTGCACCCGCCCGCACATCCACCAGCGTGTGCTGGACGCGCTGCACAGCGGCGCCCCGCTGGCCCGCCCGGTGGCGCGCCGCATCGTGCTGTTCGGCATGGCGCAGGTGCCCCTGCCGGTGCTGCAGTTGCTGGCGGCGCTGGCCCGGCACTGCCAGGTGCTGCTGGCCATTCCCAACCCTTGCCGCTTCCACTGGGCCGACACCATCGACGGCCGCGAGCTGCTGCGCATGGCGCAGCGCCGCCAGCCGCTGCGGGCCGGGCGCGACCTGGCTGCGCTGCCCCTGGAGGCCATGCACGCCCATGCCCACCCGCTGCTGGCCGCCTGGGGCCGCCAGGCGCGCGACTTCGTGCGCCAGCTCGATGCCTTCGACGATGCCCAGCAGGCCCAGGCCCGCTTTGGCCTGCCGCGCGTGGACCTGTTCGATGAGGAGGAAAGCGCCGATGCGCCCCTGCTGGTACAGGTGCAGAACCGCATCCGCGACCTGGTACCGCTGGCCGAGCACGACCGGCGCGCGGCCCTGGCGCCTGACCGCTCCATTGTTTTTCATGTGGCGCACAGTGCGCTGCGCGAGGTCGAGGTGCTGCACGACCAGTTGTTGCAACTGCTGGCCCAGCCCCCCGGCGGTGCGCCGCTGCAGCCGCGCGACATCGTGGTCATGGTGCCCGACATCGACACCATGGCCCCCGCCATCCGGGCCGTGTTTGGCCAGTACCCGCGCAGCGATGCGCGCTACATTCCGTTCGATATTACGGACCTGAGCGCCCGCGCCAGCCACCCGCTGGTGGGCGCGCTCGAATGGCTGCTGCGCCTGCCGCAGCAGCGCTGCACCTTGAGCGAGCTGCGCGACCTGCTCGACGTGCCGGCCATCGCGGCGCGTTTTGGCGTGGACCCGGGCTCCATGGCGCGGCTGGCGCAGTGGATGGCCGGCGCGGGCATCCGCTGGGGGCTGAATGCGGCGCAGCGCGAGCACCTGGGCCTGGGCGCCTGCGGCGACCAGAACACCGGCGCCTTCGGCCTGCGCCGCATGCTGCTGGGCTATGCCGGGGGCGATGCGGCGTTTGCCGGGATCGAGCCCTACACCGAAGTCGGCGGGCTCGACGCCGAACTGGCGGGCGCGCTCGCCGGTCTGCTCGAACAGCTGGAGCACTGGTGGCATGCGTCGCTCACCCCGGCCACGCCCGAGGGCTGGGCCGTGCGTTGCCGTGCGCTGCTGGCCGGCATCGCCCAGGCCACCAGCGAGGACGACCGCCAGGTGCTGCAGGCGCTCGACGCTGCGCTCACTACCTGGCAGGAGACCTGCGCGCAGGCCGGTTTTGCGGACGCACTGCCGCTGCCCGTGGCGCGCCAGGCCTGGCTCGCTGCCTTGCAGCAGCCCTCGCTGAACCAGCGTTTCCGGGCGGGCGGCGTCACCTTCTGCACACTCATGCCGCTGCGCGCCATTCCGTTCGAGGTGGTCTGCCTGCTGGGCATGAACGACGGCGACTACCCGCGCCGCGCGCCGCGCAGCGACTTCGACCTGATGGCCCTGGGTGGCCAGGCGCGCGCCGGCGACCGCTCGCGCCAGAGCGATGACCGCCAGCTCATGCTCGAAGCCCTGCTGTCGGCGCGGCGTGTGCTCTACGTGGGCTGGACCGGGCGCAGCGTGCGCGACAACAGCCTGCAGCCCCCTTCGGTGCTGGTGTCGCAGTTGCGCGACTACCTGGCCGCAGGCTGGAGCGGCGAGGTGCTGGCCCAGCGCACCACCGAGCACCCGCTGCAGCCCTTCAGCCGCCGCTATTTCGAGGGCGATGCCGCCCTGTTCACCCATGCCCGCGAATGGCGCGCAGCGCACAGCGCCGAGCCGTCGGCACAGCCGCCCGCGCCACCGCTGCCCGCGTTTGCGCCCGACCCGCGTGTACCGCTGGGCGTGGCCTCGCTGGCCGCGTTTTTGCGCAACCCGGCGCGCGCCTTCCTGCGCGAGCGGCTGGGCGTGGTGTTCGACCCGGCGCAGGACGAGGGCGACGACGACGAATCCTTTGGCCTGGCCGGGCTGGAGGAATACAGCACCGTGCGCGATCTGCTGGACGGCGTGCTGGCCGATCTGCAGAGCGCCCCCGGCGATGCGCCGGTCGATGCCTTGCTGGAGCGCCGCCTGCAGCGCCTGCGCCGCGCAGGCAGCCTGCCGCTGGGCGGCCTGGCAGACCGCGCCCAGGCCCGGCTGGCCGAGCGCCTTTTGCCTCTGCTGCACGCCTGGCAGCAGGCGCAGGCCGACCACCCCGCTGCCGCCGAGCGCCTGCCGTTGTATTGCACCACCCATCCATCAAATGCTATTGAAATAATAGCTGATAGCGCAATGCCAGAAAGCGCTGAAGGCACTTTTGATTCGAATTCTGAGCCAGCGCCGGTCGTGCTCGAAGACTGGCTGGAGCCCCTGCGGTGCGGCCCGGACGGCCTGCCCGTGTGGCTCGATGTGACGCCGTCCCGCCTGCTGCAGGACGCCCGCAAGGGCACGGTGCGCGCCGATGCGCTGCTCGTGCCCTGGGTGCGCAGCCTGGCCGCCGCCGCCAGCGGTGCCCCGGTGCACGGCCTGCTGGTGGGGCGCGATGCCACGCTGCACTGCACGCCCCCCGCGCCCGACAGCGCACGCGCCACGCTGGTGCACCTGCTGCAGGTGTGGCGCGAGGGCATGCAGGCGCCGCTGCCTTTTGCACTGCGCAGCGCACTGGTCTGGGTGGGCGGGGGCGACGCGGCCAGTACCTACGAAGGGGGATTTCACCTGGAAGGCGAAGGCACCGAGCCCTGCCTGGCGCGGCTCTACCCCGACTACGAGGCGTTGACCGAGGACGGCCGCTTCGAGGCCCTGGCCGCGTCCATCGGCGGGCCGCTGGCCGACTGGGCCCGAGAGCAGGTGCAGGTCCGCATCCACCCCGAGGCGGGCAGCCCCGCTCCCGCCACCGGAGACGCCGCATGAGCCCGCCCCTGGACCGTGGCGCCGACAGCACGGCGCTGCACGCCATCGATTTCCCGCTGTGGGGCAGCCGCCTCATCGAGGCCAGTGCGGGCACGGGCAAAACCTGGACCATTGCTGCGCTCTACCTGCGCCTGGTGCTCGGCCACGGGGGCAGCCAGGCCTTTGCCCGCCCGCTGCGCCCGGGCGATATTCTGGTGATGACCTTCACCCGCGCCGCCACGCGCGAATTGTCGGACCGCATCCGCGCCCGCCTGATAGCGGCGGCGCAGTGCTTTCGGGGCGAGGCGGCCGTGCCCGCGCACGATGCCTTCCTGGCCGATCTGCTGGCCGCCTACCCCGATGGCGCGGCGCGCACCCAGGCCGCCTGGCGCCTGGCGCTGGCCGCCGAAGGCATGGACGACGCGGCCGTGCACACCATCGATGCCTGGTGCCAGCGCATGCTGCGCGAACACGCCTTTGACAGCGGCAACCTGTTTGACGAGGAACTGTGCGCCGACGAAACCGCCGTGCAGACCGAGGCTGCGCAGGACTACTGGCGCCAGCAGTGCTACCCGCTCGATGGCGCCACCCTGGACGCCGTGCTGGCCGTGTGGGGCGGCGTGCAGGCGCTGGTGGACGACATGCGCGGCCTGGCCGCGCAAGACCTGCCGCCCGGCACCGGCGCAGGCACGCTGGCCGACTGCGTGCAGCAGGCCCAGCAGGCGCGCTGCGACGCCGTGGCCGCGCTGAAACACGGCTGGGCCGGGCGTGCACAGGACATGCGCCAGTGGCTGGACGACCAGACCGCGCCCAAGGACTGCGACTGGAACCGCACCCGACTCAAACCGGCAAGCTACCGAACATGGCTGGACCAGATCGTGGCGTGGGCCGACAGCCCCGAGCCGGCGTTGCTGGAGCTGACCGCCGCCGCATGGAACCGTCTCACTCCCGAGGGCTTGCTGGATGCGCGCAAGGACGGCGCGCCGCCCATCGCATTGCCCGAACACTTCCAGGCCCTGGCCGATCTGCGGGCCGCCCAGCAGGCGCTGCCCGACCCGGCCGTGGCACTGCGCCTGCATGCCGCCGCCCGTGTGCAGCAGCGCATGGCGCAGCTCAAGCGCCAGACGGGGAGCTTTGGCTTTGCCGACATGCCGCAGCGGCTCGATCGTGCCCTGGCCGGGCCGAATGGCGAGCGCCTGCGCGAACGCATCACCGCGCAGTACCCGGTGGCGCTGATCGACGAATTCCAGGACACCTCGCCGCTGCAGTACCGCTTGTTCGACCAGCTCTACCGCACGCAGGAAAACCACCGGCACACCGCGCTGCTGCTCATCGGCGACCCCAAGCAATCCATTTATGGCTTTCGCGGCGCCGACATCCACAGCTACCTGGCTGCGCGCCGCGCCACCGCCGGGCGGCACTACGTGCTGGGCACCAACCACCGCTCCACGGCCGCGCTGGTGGCAGCCGTCAACCACGCCTTTGTGCGCGCCGAAGAACGCCCGGGCGAGGGGGCTTTCCGCTTTCGCACGCCTGGCGCGCCGTACAACCCACTGCCCTTTGTCGCCGTGCAGGCGCGGGGTCGCGCAGAGCAGTTCCGGACCGCCGAAGGCCCTGTGCCGGCCCTGGCCATCCACCACGACCTGGAGCTGCTCAGCGCGGGCGACCACCAACGGCGCTTTGCCGCGCGGTGCGCCGAGCAGATTGTGGGCTGGCTGGGCGATGCACAGGCCGGTTTTGCGCCGCCCGGCCAGCCCTTGCAGCGTTTGTGCCCGGCCGATATCGCCGTACTGGTGCGCACCGGGCGCGAGGCCGAGGCCATCCGGCGCGAACTGCACCGGCGCGGCGTGGCCTCGGTCTATCTGTCCGACAAGGATTCGGTGTTCGACAGCGACGAGGCGCACGACCTGTGGTACTGGCTGCAGGCCGTGGCCGAACCGCTTGACGCACGCAAGCTGCGTGCAGGCCTGGCCACGCGCACCCTGGGCCTGGCGCTGGACGAACTGGCCGCGCTGGCCACCAGTGACGAGGCCCTGGACGCGCGCAGCCTGCAGCTGCGCGGGCTGCACAGCGTGTGGCAAAGCCAGGGCGTGCTGACCATGCTGCGCCAGACGCTGCACCAGTGCGCTCTGCCGGCCCGTTGGCTGCAGGAGAGCGGGGGCGAGCGGCGCCTGACCAACTTTCTGCACCTGGCCGAACTGCTGCAGGACGCCAGCGCGCAGCTCGATGGCGAGCACGCGCTCATCCGCTGGCTGCACGACCAAATGCAACAGGGGCGGCCCACCGGCGACGAACAGATCGTGCGCCTGGAAAGCGATGCCGACCTGGTGAAAGTGGTCACCGTGCACAAAAGCAAGGGGCTGGAATACCCCGTGGTCTGCCTGCCGTTTGCCTGCAGCTTTCGGGAAGTCACGCGCCAGTCGACAGGCTTTGTCTACCTGGCCGATGCCCAGGGCCAGCGCACGCTGCACTTGCGGCTCGATGACGCCGCACTCGCCCAGGCCGACCATGAACGCCAGCGCGAAGACCTGCGCCTGCTGTATGTGGCGCTGACGCGTGCGCGCCATGCGCTGTGGCTGGGCTTTGCCGCACTGAAGGTGGGCCGGGGGGCGCAGTGCTGCACGCACCAAAGCGCCATGGGCTATCTGCTCAGTGGCGGCGCGGCGCTGGAGGCGGGTGAATGGCTCGCCCCGCTGCAGCAGTTGGCACAGGGGCAGAGCGCGATCGTGCTGCACGCCGCTGCGCCCGAGGTGCCGCGCAGCCGCCTGGCGGCGCGTGCGCAGCCCGCTCCGCCGCTGCAGGCGCAGGCGCCCTATGCCGCCGTGTTCGAGCGCCGCTGGGGCATTGGCAGTTTCTCGCAACTGGTGCGCCCGGCGACATCGGCGGGCACGGCGCTGGCCGCCACGCAGGCCCTGCGCCCGGCCGATGATGAACAGGGCTGGGCCGCACCGACGCTGGAAGCCGCCCGCGAGCCCGTACCTGTGGTCGCGCCGCAGCCGGAACGACCGCAAGGCTGGATGGACGATTTGTTCGCCCCGCCCGCACCGGCCCCCGACGCCGCCTGGCACCGCTTCCCCCGGGGGGCGCTGGCGGGCAATTTCCTGCACGACCAGCTCGAATGGCTGGCGGGCGAAGGCTTTGACCTGCAGGGCACGCCCGCGCTGGCCGAGCGACTGCGCCGCCGCTGCGAGCGCGCAGGCCATGGCGAGCGTGCCGACGATGTGCTGCAGTGGCTGGGCGCCGTGGTGCAGACGCCCCTGCCCGAGGTGGGCGTGCCTTTGCAGGCGCTCGAACGCCTGCTGCCCGAGATGGAGTTCTGGCTGCCCGCGCAGCGCCTGCGCGCGGCCGAGGTCGACGCGCTGTGCCGCGCCCATCTGCTGCCCGGCCTGGAGCGCCCCGCGCTGCCCGAACGCGAACTGCGCGGCATGCTCATGGGGTTTGCCGATCTGGTGTTCGAACACGGCGGGCGCTACTGGGTGCTGGACTACAAGTCCAACCACCTGGGCGCGCAGGGCGGGGCCTACACCCCGCAGGCGCTGGACGCGGCCATGGCCGCGCACCGCTACGACGTGCAGGCGGCGCTCTACCTGCTGGCGCTGCACCGCCTGCTGCGTGCGCGCCTGGGGGGCGCCTACGAGCCTGCCCAGTACCTGGGCGGCGCGCTGTATTTCTTCTTGCGCGGCATCGACGGCCCTGTGCAGGGCGTGCACCATGTGCCGCCGCCCCTGGCGCTGCTGGCGGCGCTCGACGCGCTGCTCGGTGCGGCGGAGGACGGCGCATGAATACCACCCTGACCACCCTGCGCCAGTGGAGCGATGCCGGTTGGCTGCGGCGGCTCGACAGCGCACTGGCTGCGTTTGTGCTGGAACTGGACCCGCAGGCGCCACCCGCACTGCTGGTGGCCACGGCCCTGCTCGCCCACATGGAGGGGCGCGGCCACACCTGCCTGCCCCTGGCGCCCCTGGTGCGCGACCGCGGCGCATTGCTGGGCTGGCCGACCGATGCGCAAGCGGCCCTGCAGGACTTCTGGCACACCCTGCCCGATGGGCCGCAGGCATGGATCGCCGCACTGCAGGCCAGCCCTGTGGTGCGCCAGGCCGGGCTGCAGGCCGATGCAGGCCAGCCCCTGGTGCTGGGCGGCAGCCCTGCGGCGCCGCTGCTGTACCTGCGCCGCTACTGGAGCGACGAAACACGGGTGGTGCAGGCCCTGGTGGCGCGCACCGCCACACCCCAGCCGGTGGAGGAAACGCTGGCCCGCCAGTGGCTGGACCGCCTCTTTGCCTCCGATGCCACGGTGCCCGAGCGTGGCGTGGACTGGCAGAAGGTGGCCTGCGCGATCGCGCTGCGTTCGCGCCTGAGCGTCATTACCGGCGGGCCGGGCACGGGCAAGACCTATACCGCCGCACGCCTGCTGGCACTGCTGGCCGCGGTCGATCCGCAACCCGAGCGCCTGCGCGTGGCCCTGGCCGCGCCCACCGGCAAGGCGGCTGCGCGGCTCAAACAATCGATCGATGCGGCCCTGGAGGAGCTGCAACAGCGCCTGGGCGATGCCCTGGACCTGCACGCCTTCGCCCGGCGCATGGGCGCGGCGCGCACCCTGCATGGCCTGCTGGGGGCGCGGCCCGACACGCGGCACTTTCGCCACCACGCGGCCCACCCGCTGGATGTGGATGTGCTCATCGTGGACGAGGCCTCCATGGTGCACCTGGAGATGATGGCCGCCCTGCTGGACGCACTGCCCGCCGGTGCGCGCGTGGTGTTTCTGGGCGACAAGGACCAGCTCGCCTCGGTGGAGGCCGGTGCCGTGCTGGGCGACCTGTGCCGCGATGCGCAGGCCGGGCGCTACAGCGACGACACCGCGCGCTATGTGCTGCAGGCGGCGGGTGAGCGTATTCCGGCGCAGTTCCTGCAAGTCCAGGGCGCGCCGCCCGCGCTGGCCCAGCACACCGTCATGCTGCGCGAGAGCCGCCGTTTTGGCGGCCCGATCGGCCAGTTGGCCCTGGCGGTGAACCAGGGCGATGGCGCGGCGACCCGCCAGCTGCTGGCGCACGATGCCACCCTGGCCGTGCTGGCGCTGGAGGGGGTGGATGCCGCGGCGGTGGTGCGGCTGGCGCTGCAGGGTCGTCCCGGCGCATCGGCCTGCTACCGCGATTACCTCACCTGCATGGCGCAACCGCCCACGGATGTGTCAGACGGCCTTGCGCACGAGGACTGGGTGCGCCGCGTGCTCACCGCGTTCGAACGCTTTCGCCTGCTGTGCGCCGTGCGCGAGGGCGAGTGGGGCGCTGCCGGGCTCAACCGCGCTGTCGAAGCCGCGCTGCGCGCCGCGGGCCTGCTGGGTGGGCGTGGCGAGTGGTATGCCGGGCGGCCCGTGATGGTTACGCGCAACGATGCGGCGCTGGGCGTCTTCAACGGCGACATCGGCATTGCGCTGCCCGGCGCCAGCGCGCAGGCGGGTCTGCGCGTGTACTTTGCCGATGGCCCGCAGCTGCGCTCGGTGGGCGTGGCGCGCCTGGCGCATGTGGAAACCGCGTTCGCCATGACGGTGCACAAAAGCCAGGGCTCGGAGTTTGAACACACCGTGCTGGTGCTGCCGCCGCGCGCAGGTGCGGTGCTGGGGCGCGAGCTGGTCTACACCGGCATCACCCGCGCACGCCAGGCGTTCACCCTGGTGGCGGCGCAGCCGGGCCTGCTGGCCCAGGCCGTGCAGGCCCGCACCCAGCGCGCCAGCGGGCTGCGCGAGCGGCTGGAGCCGGGAGCGGCCGCTGACGGCGGATGCTGACCGCCTTGCGGGGCGATGGCGGCGGGCGGATCGCGGCCTTCTACAATGGACGCATGCAATCCCTGCGCCGCTCCCGCTGGCTGGTCTGTCTTCTGCTGGCATGGTTTGTCCTGTCCGCCGGGGCTGCCACGGTGTCGCCCTTCGTGGCCACGGCGTCGCTGGAGCGTATCTGTTCAGGCACGGGCCAGGCCCAGTTCGTGCTGTCTGGCGGGCCTGCGCTGCCTGCCCTGGGCCATGCGCTCGACTGCCCTCTGTGCAGCCCTGCTGTCGCGCCCCCGCCGCCTGTGGCGGTGGCGTTGCCGCCGCTGGCACTCCCCACG
Organism: Giesbergeria sp.; assembly: GCA_026647025.1. Classification (GTDB taxonomy): domain Bacteria; phylum Pseudomonadota; class Gammaproteobacteria; order Burkholderiales; family Burkholderiaceae_C; genus Simplicispira. The sequence goes on along the minus strand of JAPKHH010000051.1, from coordinate 19,477 downwards.
CATGCTGCGGCGCCCCGGGTGCTGGCATCGGTGGCCGTGCGCACGGCGGCGCCCCCGCCCGCCCGTGGCCCGCCGGTGCGCGCATAAGCTCCTGAAATCATAGCTATCAGCGCTTGATGGTAAAGCGCTACAGCCTGTTTTGATGGGTATTCTTCCCTGTGCGCCGCACTGGCGGCGTCGTCCTTTTTCGTTGTTTCCTTTGGAGAAAATCATGTCACTGCCCCGTATCGCTACCCCCCTGTTTCTCGCTGCCGCTCTGCTGACCGGCGCGGCCCACGCCCAGTCTGCCGCCCCGGTGGCCGTCGATGGTGCCTGGGCCCGTGCCAGCGTGCCGGGCCAAAAGGCCACGGGTGCCTTCATGCGCCTGACCGCGGCGCAGGCTACCAGCCTGGTGCGCGCCGAGTCGCCCGCGGCCGGTGTGACCGAGGTGCACGAGATGAAGATGGACGGCGACGTGATGAAGATGCGCGCCGTTCCCAGCCTGGCGCTGCCTGCAGGCAAGGCCGTGGAACTCAAGCCCGGTGGCTACCACGTCATGCTGATGGACCTGAAGGCCCCGCTGGCCAAGGGCGCCACTGTGCCGCTGACGCTGGTGTTCAAGGACGCCCAGGGCGCTGAAAGCAAGGTCGAGCTGCAGGTGCCGGTGTCGGCGCAGGCCCCTGGTGCTGCCGGTGGGCATGGCATGGGCATGAAGCACTGATCCCGGGCACCGGCCTCCCGCCGGGAAGGGCATGGGTGTTTGCCCCATGGCCTTCCGCGCGGGGGCGCCGTTGGAGTAAGCTGCGCACATCCTTGTCCACAACCAACCCAGCGGAGCGGCCATGAGCGACACATCCCCCATCGGTTTCGGCAAATTCGTGCCAGGTTTTGATTTTCTGCAGAACCTTGCCAAGGGTGCATCCAGCAATATCCCGCAGATGCCCAACCTGTCCAACTGGGTGGCGCCGACGATCAACGTTGAAGAGCTGGAGAAGCGGGTCGAGGAACTCAAGGCCGTGCAGTTCTGGCTCGAGCAGAATTCCCGCGCGCTCGCTGCCACCATCCAGGCCCTGGAGGTGCAGAAAATGACCCTGGCCACACTGGAGGGCATGAACTTCAGCATGGGTGACCTGGCCAACGCCTTCAAGCTCAAGACCGCCGACACCGTGATGGACGGTGTGCAAAAAGCCAGCGAAACCCTCGCCAGTGCGGCCCAGACCGTCTCGGGCGTGGCGCACCGTGTGTCCGACATGGCGGCACCTGCGCAAGCGGCGGCACCTGCCAAGAGCGCCAAGGGCAAGGCCCGTGCCGCAGCCCCGGCCGCAAGCGTGGTTGACCCCATGCAGTGGTGGGGCGCATTGACACAGCAGTTCCAGCAGATTGCCACCGACGCCATGAAGGACGCGGCAAAACAGACGGCACTGGATACCACCCGCAACCTGGCCACGGGCCTGGCCAAGGAGGCGTTCCGCACGGCCACCGGCATGGCGGGTCAGATCGCGGCCAAGGGCGTGCAAGGCGCGGCCCGCCGCGTGACGCCCGCCAAGGCGCCGAGTGCTGCACCGGCACCTGCCCGCAAGACACCGGCCCGCAAGGCTGCACCGCGCAAGGCGGCTGCGAAGAAGTCCACCGCAGCCAAGTCCACCACGCGCCGGGCAGCGGCCAAGAAGGCGCGCTGACATTGCCCTGCCTGCGCAAGCTGTGCAGGCGGGTCTGGATCCCATGAAACTTTGCCCTACCGGTCACGCCACGCACCCGCAGTGGCGCATGGCAGCCGCACTGGCGCTGGCGCAGGTGCGCGCGCAAATGGCCCTGCCTGCGTATGCCCAGGCACCTGCGCTGGGCTTGCTCTACATCACCGACCACTATGCCGCGCAGGCCCAGGAACTGCTGGACTACTTGTCTGCCGAGCTGCCGGAGATCACCGACTGGAGCGGCACCGTGGGCGTGGGCGTGTGCGCCGGCAATGCGGAGTATTTCGACGAGCCCGCACTGGCGCTGATGCTGCTGGATCTGCCCTGTGACCAGTACCGGGTGTTTTCGGGCGTGGCGCCTTTGCCGCGTGCGGGCGCCAGCGGTTTCGTGGCGCACACCGCGCTGGTGCATGCCGACGGCAGCACGCCCGATGTGGCCGGTCTGATTGCCGAGATGGCCGAGCGCACGACCAGCGGCTACGTGTTTGGCGGCTTATCGGCCAGCCGGGGCGCCAGCGTGCAGTTCGCCGTGGGCGGCAGCGGCAACCTGGCGGGGCAGGGCGCGGCCGGTGGCGTCTTTGCGGGCGGCCTCTCGGGTGTGGCCTTCAGCGCCGATGTGCCCTTGCTCTCCCGCGTGACCCAGGGCTGCCAGCCTGTGGGGGCCACGTACCACATCACGGCAGCGCAGGACAACGTGGTGCTGCAACTCGATGGGCAGCCAGCGCTGGATGTGCTGCTCGATACCCTGAAGGTGTCGCTCGATGGCGACCCGCAGGAGGCTGTGCAGCGCGTGCGCCATACGCTGGCCGGGCTCATGGATGCCGATGGTGTATCCCAGGCCGGGCGGACAGGCCATTTCGGCACCGATACCCGGGTACGGCACATCATTGGCCTGGATGGCGCACGCCATGGAGTTGCCCTCGCCGACCACGTGGAGCCGGGCATGCGCTTGGCGTTCTGCCAGCGCAATGCCGCCGCCGCCCGTGCCGATCTGGTGCGCATCTGCGCCGAAATCCGGGAAGAGCTGGAGCCCCAGGAACTCGAGCCTGTGCTCCAGCCCGCCCGTGCAGATGCCGACATGGCCCCGGTCTACGGTGCCCTGGGGGCCGTGCAGCAGCCGCGGCCGGGGCGCCACATCGCGGGGGCTGTCTACGTGAGCTGCTCCGGGCGGGGCGGGCCGCACTTCGGGGCCCCGGGAGCCGAACTGCAGATCGTGCGCCACGCTCTGGGCGATGTGCCCCTGGTGGGTTTTTTTGCCGGGGGCGAGATCGCGCACCAGCACCTGTATGGCTATACCGGGGTGCTGACGGTGTTCTGCGCGGTCTGATGCCGCACCTGTTCTTGGACTACAAAGTCTGGACAGCTTTGGAAAATCGGACACTCAAAACGAAGAGGGAGCAACTCAAAGTCTGGTTCTGCGGCATCGGGTGCTGCACGTCGACGAGACGCCGGTGGTCATGCTCAGGCTCAGAGTCGGCAAGACGCACCGGACTTGCCTCTGTGCTTCCGCGCCTGGAGCGTTCGAGAATACGCTGGCGGTGGTTTGCGATTTCTGCAAATCGCGCTCTGGCGGGCAGCCGCGCTGGACGACGATGCACTGGTCGACCTGAGCGACACCCGCTCAGAGGCGGCTTAAGCGGTTGGCGACGCAGTACGGCGAAACTGCGCCAGCGCCTGCACCGTGGTGCACAGCAAGCCGTGCGTCTGCGCAAACTGTGCCACTTGGGCGCCGCGCGCCATGCTGCCATTGGGATTCATCAGCTCGCACAGCACGCCAGCGGGAGGCAGACCTGCCAACTGGGCCAGATCCACCGAGGCTTCTGTATGGCCACTGCGCTGCAATACACCACCGGGTTGTGCCACCAGCGGAAACACATGGCCGGGACTCACCACTTCAGGTACGGCACCAGCGGCGGGCATGCGCATGGCACAGCGGATGGTCTGTACGCGGTCGGCGGCAGACACGCCGGTGCTCACGCCGTGGGCGGCTTCGATCGATTGGGTAAAGGCGGTGGCAAACGCCGAGCGATTGACCTCCACCATGGGCCGCAGCCCCAGACTGAGGGCGTGCGCGGGTGGCAAACAAAGGCAGACGATACCGCTGCCCTCGCGAATCATCAGCGCCATAGTAGCTTCGTCCACCAACGCAGCGGCGCAAACCAGGTCAGCCTCGTTTTCGCGGTCAGCATCATCAAGCACCAGCACCGGACGGCCAGCGGCAATGGCCGCAATCACCTCGTGCACTGGGGCCAACATCACGCCGTCATCCACGGAACTGGTTGCCTCAAAAGAAAAAGGGGAAATTACAGATTTCATGAAACGCTCCTTAGGTTGAGAGGAAACGCTTCAAGGCAGACAAGAAGCACCCGTGCACACTCCCGCACCCAAGCAGCATGGACGCGCACAGACACCATGCTGCATGGCCTGTATCACAACAACACCAAGCCAGTGCAGCACATCTTCTTTCATCCGGACTATGACCGTCGGCCTCAGATTGAACCCGGCCGAGGCTGGATGGCACTGAATCTGCTGACCCCTGGCCGCCGTGAGGTGGCCAGGGCGCTCGCGGGCTTGCTGCACCCCATTTTCTGGATGTGCCGCCTACCGCCGGTGGGGAATTTCACCCCGCCCTGAAGACCACACAACTATAGCCCAGGAGCCGTAACCCCCGCTTAGGCCGCAGGCATTACCAAGCACGCGAAATCAACATGATTTCGCTGTGCACATACGTCGGAATCGCTCATCAGCGCTGGTGGTCTCAGTTTTCGAGCAACCATCCCGGCAAAGCCGGGGATTTTTCGGAAAGACGTCATGTCCAAGATCTAGCGTATCTGAACCGCCTCTGGCGGAGGTCCTCTGCTCGTGTCTCAGACATTTAGGGCAAAGAACAGCACTGCTGGCTCGTCAGCCGCCCTCGGTCGGCAATCCGTCGGCCGCCCATTCAGGCAGTCCGCCGCGCAGCCAATACACCTTCTTGTATCCCTTGCCGACAGCGGCTTTGGCGGCCTTGTACGATTTCCAGCATTCGGCACCATTGCAGGCAAAAACCACGGGTTTGTCCTGGCTGCCTGCAGGCAGCTTGTCGAGCGCGCTGAAGTCATCCTGGGCCGCATTGAAAGCGACATCCTTCAGGCTTTTCTCGATATAGGCGGCCCACTGTGCGCCCTTGATGCGGCGGGTCTTGAATTCCTTTTCGGTCCGTGTGTCCACGATCAGCGCGCCCTGGCTCTGCAGTTGCTGCGCTTCCTTGGCCGAGACGCGTTGCACCCCCGGCAGGCTGGAGGGGGTGAACAGACCCAGTTCGGCCACACGCTGGTATTCGATGGCCTCTGGCCGCAACGCCACCGGGGACAGGCCCGCCTGGCTGCTGGGGCCGCCAAACCACTGTGCAAGCTTGGAGCGCACATCGGCTGGCAGGTCTTTCTTCACCACCACGGTGAAGCCTCCGGGCACGGGCTGGCTTTGGGCCAGTACCTTGGCGCCGCCGGGATGTGCCGTATTCCACTCGGCCCACTCATCGGCCCGCACCACCGTCGCATCGGTCGAACCCAGTGTGATGGACGTCAGTCCGGCCTGCGGGTATTTCTCGTACTGCACGGTCTTGAGGTCCTTGAATGACAGCCCCGCTTCGTTGAGCATGCCGCGCGCCATATAGGTGTAGATCGAGTCCTGCTGCGGCAGGTACAGCCTGCGGCCCTTCATGGCACCCGTGTTCTCTACCTGCGGCGTGCCGATCAGCAGGTACTGTTCGGACTTGTGTGTGGCGCCCACCAGTTCATACCCGCGCGGCAGTGTGGAGGCCGCCACCTGTGCAGGCCCAATGAAAACGTCGTAGCCCGCGCTGCGGGTGGCGCGCATCACATCGGCAAGATCCTCGCTGGTGGAAACGGATGCTGTGAGTGACGTGGCCTTGGAGAGACCGGATTCCATGGCGCTGCGAAGAATGGTGTGCGCCGCCTTTCTGGCGGTGGGCTCCACGGCCACGATGACCGTCAGTTGTGCGTGTGCCCCATGGGCGGCCAGCAAAAGGGCGAGGCCCGGCAGCGTGTGGCGTGCGATGGATCGGAGGTTCATGGCTTTTTCATGGCAGGGCGGCCGAAACAGGCATGGTTGAATATGCACCAGGCCGGCTGGCAGATAACGAATGTTTCTATTTCAATAGAAACTCTTACATTTTTTGACATTCATCAATGTCCTGCTTTGCGCCGAGGCGGTCCAGAATGCTCGTCAACGTGCTGCCAGAATGGCTTGCGCGTCTCTCTTGTGCCTATCTTCATTCACCTCTCGCAAAGGAGTGCGCCATGGAATCCCCCCAGTCAATGCCCCGCCGCCACATGTTGGCCGGCAGTGCCGCCGCCCTCGGAACACTGGGCCTGGCCAGCTGGACGAGCGGCGCGCATGCCCAGGTTGCCGCCGCCAAGCCGCTGCCGGCCTATGCCGACTGGAAGGATCCCAAAGCCCTGATCGTGCACAGCAGCAATACCATGGAGACGCGGCGTTCTGCGTTTGGTACCAGTGTGCTGACGCCTACGGACCAGTTGTATGTGCGTAACAATTTGCCACCGCCGGATGCCTCCATCCTGGACAACCGGGACGCCTGGACCATCAGTATCGAGGGCGTGAAGAATCCACGCACCTTCTCGCTGGGAGAGCTCAAGACGATGGGCCTTGAGACCGTGGCCACGGTGTTGCAATGCTCGGGCAATGGGCGGGGATTTTTCTCCAGCAAACCCAGCGGTACCCAATGGACGGTAGGGGCTGCGGGCTGTGTTTTCTGGAGCGGCGTGCCCGTGCGCACGGTGGTGGCTGCGCTCGGCGGCGGTGTGGACGGCACGGTGTATCTCACCGGCACCGGCGGTGAAAAACTGCCGGATGGGGTGGACCCGCTGAGCGTGCTCGTGGAACGCTCGGTTCCCATAGAGGCGCTGGGGGATGCGATTTTGGCCTGGGAGCTCAACGGTGAGCCGATTCCCCTGGCCCACGGGGGGCCGTTGCGCCTGGTCGTGCCCGGGTATCAGGGGGTGAACAACATCAAGTACATCAAGCGCCTGGCGCTGACCCCGCAGCAGTCCAAGGCGCGCATCATGGCCAGCAGCTACCGGCTCTCGCCCCCGGGTACCAAGTCCAGTCCGGACCAGCGTTCGGTATGGGAGATGGTGGTCAAGTCCTGGATCAATGGGCCGCTGTCCGAGGAAGGGCCGCTCAAGGCGGGAATGACGCAGATCCACGGCGTGGCGTTTGCCGGTATGCAGCCCGTGCAGGGTGTGGAGGTGTCTGTCGACGGCGGCGCCACCTGGAGCCGTGCGCAGTTGATCGGCCCCGATCTGGGGCGTTTTGCCTGGCGCCAGTTCGTGCTGCCTGTGCGGCTGGCACCGGGAACCCATGTCCTCGCAAGCCGGGCGACGGATGCGGCCGGTCATGCCCAACCCGCGGAACGCGAGGAAAACATCCGTGGCTACAACAACAACAGCTGGCGTGACCATGCCGTCACGGTGACGGTGGTCTGAGGTCATGCGGGACAAGCGCCTCTCGCCGGGTGCAGGCGCTGCGGCCTGGACGTTGTGCGCGTTGGCCCTGGCGGTGCCGGGGTTGGCGCGTGCGGATGATGCGGCGCTGGTCGCGCGGGGGAAAGTGCTGTTCACCACGGTGACGCCCGCCTGTGCGGTCTGCCACACGCTGCAGGCGGCGGGTTCCGCAGGGCAGGTGGGCCCGGTGCTCGATGAACTCAAGCCAGATGCTGCCCGGGTGCTGCGTGCCTTGCACTCGGGTCTGGGCGTGATGCCGTCCTACGCAGAGCAGCTCAGCGAAGCCGACATGCGGGCCCTGGCGGCCTTCGTGTCCCATTCCACGGGAGGGGCACCCCTGGCGCGGTAACCCTTCTGTCCATTTTCTTAGGGGCCGCCACCGCAAACACCATGCACAATGCGAATGCCTTGCAATACGGCAGGGTTTTCGAACAAAGGTGTGCTGGTGTGGAGCTTTAACCGTCTGTCGGTGCGTGCACAGTTCATGCTGCTGGTGGTGGCGGTATCGGTGCCCATGCTCGGCCTGCTGGCCTATCACCTCGAAAAAGGGCGGCAGACGGCGCGGCAAGTCGCTTTTGAGCGGGTGCGTGTGCTGGCTCGCGGAACCGCGGGGGGGCTGGAAGCGCTGTTGCGCGACCATGCGGCAGTTCTTGAGCGCATCGCCCTGCGCCCACAGGTCCGGGCGCTCGACGCCAGTGCCTGTGACCCCATCATCACAGAGTTTGTCCGGCTCTACCCGGAGTTCACCAACCTGGTGGTGCAGGATCTGGCGGGTCAAAACGATTGTTCGTTTTTGGCGAAGAAAATCACCCGTGCGCAGTTGCAGGAGGTGCCCGGGTTCCAGGAAGCGCTGGGCCGCGATGGCATGACGGTGGGGGGCGCCAATATCGGCCCCCTGTCGGGGCGCTGGATTTCGGTGCTGTTCTATCCTGTCCGGGGCACGCAGGACCGCACGGCCGGGCTGATCAGTCTGCCCATGGATCTGGAGCAATTGGGGCAGCGCATCCTGGGCGCGGTGCCGCCGGGGGCATTGGTGCTGGTGATCGACAGGGCGGGTCGTATTGTGTTGCGTTCGCAGGAGGCGGCGACCTGGGTGGGCAGACAGGTGCCTGAACCCATGCGCACGTTGACGGTCGACCCCTCTGAAGGCGTGGGGCAGCTCATCAGCATCGATGGGGTTTCGCGCCTCTTTGCCTTTGCTCCCGTGGAGCGCGCGGGCTGGAGCGTGCTGGCCGGTGTGCCGACCGCCCAGGTGTTTGCCGATTCGGATGCGGCGTTTGCCCAAGGGGGGCTGTGGACGCTGGCCATCCTGGTGCTCGCCTTTGGGCTGGCCTGGTTCATGGGACGGGGCATTGTGCGACCCGTCGAGGCGCTCAGCCTCGCGGCGGCCCATGTGGCCGATGGACTGACGTCCACGCGCGTGCAGGTGCTGCATGCGCCGCGTGAACTGGAAACCGTGGCGCAGCAGTTCAACCACATGCTGGAGGCGCGGGAGCGGGCGCTGCTGCGCCTGCAGGAAAGCGAGGAACGTTTTCGCACGCTGGCGGAGCTGTCGTCGGACTGGTATTGGGAGCAGGATGCGCATTACCGGTTTGTCCGGTTTGATGGGCGTGTCCTGAAAGGCACGGGCATTCCCAGCGAAGAATATGTGGGCAAGACCCGCTGGGACCTGCCTGCGCTCAACCTGGGGCCCGCCGACTGGGATCGGCACCGGGCCCTGCTCGACGCCCGTCAGCCGTTTCGCAACTTCGAGATCTTGCGGCGCGGGCGGGACGGACAGGAGCATTGGGGCGTCGTCAGTGGCTCCCCCATCGTGGACGATCAGGGACGCTTTTGCGGCTATCGCGGCGTGGGCTCGGACATTACTGAGCGCAAGCGGCTGGAGCAGGAACGCCTGCGGCTGTCGCTGCACATCGAGGAGCTGTCACGGCGCATGGTGCAGACGCAGGAGGAAATGCGCCGCCGGTTTGCCCGCGAGTTGCACGACCGCACCAGCCCCAATCTGGCGGCGCTGCGCATCAATCTGGACATCATTACCCGGGCATCCCCGGCAGAGCGGGCGTCCGCAGAGTTTGCGGGCCGGGTGGAGGACACGCAGGCGCTGATTGCGGACACGACGGTCAGCGTGCGTGAAATCTGCGCACAATTGCACCCCCCTGCCTTTGATTGCGGGGGGCTTCTGGTCGCAGTGCAGAACTATGCGCAGCAGTTTTCCCGGCGTACGGGGCTGGCTGTGCACATCGAATGCACGCCGGGGAATGCGCGGTTGGAACACGATCTGGAGCTTGCGCTGTTTCGCATCGTGCAGGAGTTCCTGACCAACAGCGCAAAGCATGCCCAGTCCTGCTCGGTGCAGTTGCTGCTTCAACTGGATTCGCGCCCGGTGGTGCTGGTGGCATCGGACGACGGAGTGGGCTTTGATGTCGAAGCGACCATGGCATCACGCCACCGGGCGGGCCTGGGACTGATCCATATGCGTGAGACAGCCGAATTTGCCGGTGGCCGATTGACCTTGCAGTCGGCCCCGGGCCATGGAACCCGTATTTGTGTTGAAATCTGACATGCTTCGTTCCCAGCCCTTCTCCACCCGTATTTTCCTGGCGGACGACCACCAGATGTTCCGGGAGGCCCTGTGCCATTTGCTGCAGACGCAGACCGACATGGAAGTGGTGGGGCAGACGGGTGATGGCGCCCAGGTGCTCGACATGGCGCGCCAATGCAGTCCCGATGTCGTCTGCATGGACATCAGCATGCCGGGCATGCAAGGCCCCGAAGTGACGCGGCAGCTGCTCGCGCTCATGCCGCAGGTGAAGGTGGTGGCGCTGTCGGCCTATGCAGACCAGCCGTACGTGCTGGAGATGCTCCAGTCCGGAGCCTGCGGTTATGTCACCAAGGCGGAGGCCAGCGACGAGTTGCTGCGTGCCATCCGTACCGTATTGCAGGGCAGAACCTACCTGTGCCCTGATGTGGCAGGTGTCGTGGCGGGCGCCGTTGTCGGGCAGAGTGACCCTGCCCGTCCCGCTGCCATGCTGGGCGCGCGGGAACGCCAGGTGCTCAAGCTGGTGGCTGAGGGGTGCACATCGGTGCAGATCGCAGACCTGCTGGGGATCGCGCCTTCCACAGTCGAAGTGCACCGGCGCAACATCATGCGCAAGCTCGACCGGCACAGTGTGGCCGCATTGACACGGTACGTGGTGAACAACGAGCGCGGCCTGCGTTAGCGGCGCTGCGGCGGCGGTGCCGGTACCTGTTTACCGGTAGTGGCGCTGCCTGTTTTTCGGAATTGTGGTATTTTTCACGCCTCTTTATAGTTACCAATTGTTCAGAGCACACCGGGAGATCTGTTGCGTCGCGTGGGAACGCAGCGAACAGAGAGCCAACGGCCATCGGAGTTATGCACTCTGGTGTCTTGTCGCACAGCGCCTACCTGCACTGCGCGCGTCTCCCCTTCACCGGTACCCACCATGTCCCTACTGCACCGATTGAGCCTGGCCCAGAAATTCATGATCCTGGGCCTGCTGGCCTTGGTGATGGTGGCTTTCCCGGCCGCGCTGTATCTGCGCCTGGCCTTCCAGGGCGCTGCCCAGGCCGAACGCCAGGTCGAAGGCGCGCAGGTGCTGGGCGAAATCAATGGAGTGATCCAGTCTTCCCAGAAGCACCGCGGGCTGTCCGCGGGCATGCTGGGCGGCAATGTGCAGCTGGAGCAGAAGCGCCCCGCCATGGCCGGCGCGCTGGCGCAAGGCTATGACAAGGTGGACCGGGCGCTGGCGTCTTTCCGTGCGGCCGCGCCGACCGTTTCGCAATGGGCCGAGCGCCGCAAGGAATGGACGGCGCTCGAACAAAGGGTGGCCGCCAAGCAGCTGCAGGCGCCTGAAAGCACGCGCCTGCATACCGAGCTGATCGATCGCCTGTTCCTGGTGGGCGAAAGCGTTCTTGACGGGTTCGGCCTGTCTTTCGATCCCCGCGTCGACACCCATATGCTCACCCAGGCGGCGCTGGTCAAGGCCATGGTGTTGACCGAGCACATGGGACAGATGCGCGCCCGGGGTGCGATGTACCTGGCACAAGGAACACTGCCACCCGAAGGGCGGGCCACGCTGCAAGCCGGTTTACGGCAGATTTTCCTGGCGCAGGCTGACCTGCAGCGCCACCTGGCCAAGGCCAACGCGGACAACGCCGCTTTTCGCAAGGCCCTGGAAGGCCCTGCCCGGGTATTGGACGAGCAGGTCGGCAAGACATTGGCCATGACCCGCGAGAGCCTGATCGACGCGCAGGCCCTGACGCTCGCTGCCGAGGCGTATTTCGACGACTTCAGCCGCACCATCGACGCGATTTACGATTTCAATGACGGAGCCGTCCGCCTGCTCAACCAGACCCTGCAGGAACGCAAGGGCGAGGCGCAGCGTCTGGCCTACGGCATGGTGGCCTTGCTGGGTCTTGGCGTGCTGGGTGCGGCGGTGCTGGCGTTGGCTTTTGTGCGCAGCATTACCGGCCCGGTCCAGGATGCGGTACGGCTCGCGCATGCGGTGGCGGCCGGTGACCTCACGACCATGGTGCAGGTGCAGGGCAGCAATGAAACCGCACGCCTGAACCAGACCCTGGTTGATATGCAGGAGCGGCTTTCGAGCGTGGTGGGCCAGGTGCGCCAGGGTGCGCAAGCGGTGGCCGCTGCCAGTGTGCAGATTGCCCAGGGCAACCACGACCTGGCGTCGCGCACCGAGAGCCAGGCCAGTTCACTCGAGGAAACGGCGGCCTCCATGGAGCAACTCAACTCCACGGTCCAGCAAAACGCGGACAACGCCCGCCAGGCCAACCAGCTGGCCGCCAGCGCCAGCCAGGTGGCTGTTCGGGGCGGTGACGTGGTTTCCCAGGTGGTGGTGACGATGAAAGGCATCAACGAGAGTTCGCGCAAGATTGCGGACATCATCGGTGTCATCGACAGCATTGCCTTCCAGACCAATATCCTGGCACTCAATGCTGCGGTCGAGGCTGCACGCGCAGGCGAGCAGGGCCGGGGGTTTGCCGTGGTGGCGACCGAGGTGCGCAGCCTGGCCAGCCGCTCGGCCGAGGCCGCCAAGGAGATCAAGCAGTTGATCGGCGCCAGCGTGGAGCGCGTGGAGCAGGGCACGGCCCAGGCGGATCAGGCCGGAGCCACCATGGCGGAGGTGGTCAGCGCGATCCGGCGCGTGACCGATCTGATGGGCGAGATCAGCGCTGCCAGCAACGAACAGAGCATGGGTGTGTCCCAGGTCGGTGAGGCCGTCACCCAGATGGACCAGGTCACGCAGCAGAATGCGGCCCTGGTCGAGGAAATGGCCGCCGCTGCAGACAGTCTGAAGATGCAGGCGCAGCAACTGGTGACAGGCGTCGAAGTGTTCAAGCTGGGGCACATGCAGGCGCCAGTGCCGCGTGCGCAGTTCGCTGCAGCGCCTCGCCTGGCGGGCCCGGCCGAGTCCGGGGAATGGAACAAGTTCTGAGACTGCGCCCATGTCCCTCGTGACCGGGCGGGCGACGGCAAGGCAGTTTGTGGCACTGGTCTGTGCCCTGGCAACGCTGTTGCCGTTGACAGGCTGGATGGTCGTGCAGATACAGGGGCCCCGGGCCGAAGCCGATGCGTCTGTGAATCTGGCGGCCATTGCCCGGCTCAAGTCCGACCAGATAGAGAACTGGCTGGGCGAGCGGCAGAAAAACGCCCAATTGCTCTCCGATGATGCGGTCTTTGCCCAATACGTCGTCGCACTCCAGGCCCGTCCTGCACGCAGTACCGTGCAGCTTTCGGCCATCCTGCAGCGTTTTGCGCTGCTGCGCACGGCCTTTGACTACGACACCATTGATCTGCTGGACCTCGACGGCCAGGTGCTGGCCAGCCTGGCCGCGCAAGAAGGGGCCCCGGAGTCTCGTGGGGAGTTTCTGCCCCGGCTGGTACAGGCCGAGCAGGCAGTGCGCCTGGACCTGAACGTCAACGCCGGGGGGCATGCGCAGCTGCGCTGGTTGCTGCCGATCTATGACGTCAGCGGTGCGCAGCGGCGCATGGTGGCTGTGGTGCAGATGGGCATTTCACCCGAGCGGTTTCTGTTCCCGGTCATCCAGGCATGGCCCACATCCAGCCCGAGTGGCGAAACCTTGCTGGTGCGCAAGGAGGGGGAGACGGCGGTTTTCATGAATGAGTTGCGGCACCGCAGTGGTACCGCCATGCGCTTGCGCTTGCCCCTTTCGGACGATTTCCTGCCCGCAGCCGTCGCACTGCGCGCCAGTGCCCCGGGACAGGTGCAGGGCCGCGACCATCGCAATGTGCCCGTACTCGCGGCCTACCGGCCGGTGGCGGGCACCGACTGGCATGTGGTCGCCAAGGTGGACCGTGCCGAGGTGCTGGAACCCGTGCATGTGCTGGCCTGGTGGGTGGGCGCCGTGGCGACGCTGGCGGTGGCGGCGCTCGCGCTGGTGCTGGGGCTTTTCTGGCGGCAGCTGCAGCGCGCCCAGCGGCTGGAGATGCTGGTCCAGAAGGCGCGTTCCGACCAGTTGATGGAGCAGTTCTTTGCCCTGCCTTTCATCGGCATTGCGACCGGAGACCTGTCGCACGCCCGCTGGGGGCGGTTCAACCGGCATTTCTGCAGCATTGTGGGCTATGGTCCGGAGCAGGTGGAAACCCTGGCATGGGCCGATCTGGTCAGTGCAACCGATCTGGCGCAGGATCTGGAGGGGGTTGACCGCCTGGTGCGCGGCGAGATCGAGGTCTATGCAGTAGACCGGCGCATTCGCCGGGGCGATGACAGCGTAGCGTTTGTCAGCGTGCAGTTGCGTGTGCTCGCGCAGGAGGGCGCGCGCAAGCAATGCATCGTGGCGCTGCAGGACATCACCCGCAGGCACGAGGATGAACGCCGGATCAAGCGCCAGTCGCGGCTGTATGCCGCGCTCAGCGCCTGTAACCAGGCCATTGTGCAGTGCGATTCGGCGCAGGCGCTGTTCATGCGGATCTGCGAGGCCGCGGTGCCCCTGGGGGGGATGCATCTGGCCTGGATCGGCATGCTGGAGCCTGGCACCGGCCGACTGCAGGTGGTGGCCTCGCATGGCGATGGCGCCTCGGTGCCAGGTGTGTCTCTCGATGCCGCCGACGGTGTGGGTATGCAGGGTCTGGGGTGCGCCTGGACCGCCTTGCGGGAGAACCGCGAAATCTGGATCCACGATGTTCCGAACACACGACCCACCGCGGCTTTTCCGCTGCACCGGTCGGACGAAGTGGTAGGGGTGTTTGTGCTGATCGCCGGATCGGCCGACAGCTTTGCGCCGGATGCCCGTGCCTTGCTCTCGGAGATGGCGTCGGATGTGGATTTTGCGCTGGACTATTTCGAGAAAGAAGCGCAGCGCGAACGGGCCCAGGCACAACTGGAACTGGTGCTCAAGGGATCGACGGACGCACCCTGGGAATGCCAGTGGCCCAGCCTGAAGACAGAGCTTTCGCCCCAGGGTTGGCACATGCTGGGCTATGGCGTGGACGAGATGCCTCCGGGTCCCATGCGCATCAAGGCGCTTGTCCATCCGCAGGACCTGGCGCGGATGGCCCCCTTGCTGGAGCACCTGCAGGCACCGGGCCATAGCGTGGTGGTCGAGGAACTGCGGCTGCGCCACCGGTCCGGTCGTTATGTGCCGGTGCTGGCACGCGGTTTTGTGTCACGCGATCCTTCGGGGCGAGCGGTGCGGGTGACCGGCACCGCCATGAACCTGACCGCGCAGTACCAGACCCGGCAACTCGAGGCACTGCGCACTTTTGCGCTGGAGCTGATTGCCAGCGAGCCCGATATCGCACCGATCCTGCACCGCATGGTCGGTCAGCTGGAGGCGCTCCTGCCCTCGGTTCGGGGCGTGGTGTGGCTGGTGGATGAGCACACCGGACGGCTGGAGCCTCAGGCGGCCCGGGGCCTGGAAGGGGTGCTGGCGAAGGCCCGTGCGGTCCAGCCGGGCCAGGCGCAGGAAGACGTTTGCGGTGTGGTGGAATTCAGCGAAGCCCAGGGTGCCGTTCCGGTGCTGGCGAACACCCCTTTGCGCTCCCTCGTCCTGGCCATGGCCCAGCAGGAACGCTGGATGGACTGCACTTCGGTACCCATCTGGACCGATTCGCGCAGGCTGGTCGGTGTGCTCGACACGTTCAGCCGCCGCAAAAGTGCGCTGGAGACCCATGATGCGACGCTGGTCGAACGGGTGTGCCATTTCATGGGCAGCGCGATTCAGCGCAAGGCCTTCGAGGCGCAGGAGCGTCTGGCCTCCGAGGTGTTTTTGCACAGCCACGACGGCATCACGGTCACCGATGCGCACAAGCGGATCCTGCTCGTCAATCCCGCTTTTTCAGCGATTACCGGCTATGCCTTTGACGATGTGCGGGGCCAGAACCCCCGCGTGCTGGCCTCGGGGCGACACGATACCGCGTTCTATGCCGCGATGTGGCGCAGCATCCATGCCGAGGGACTCTGGCAGGGGGAAATCTGGAACAAGCGCAAGAGTGGCGAGGTGTATCCGCAGTGGCTGACCATCAGCCGCATCAACGATGCCGAAGGGGAGGCCACCCACTACATCGCGATTTTTTCGGATGTGAGCCAGCGCAAGGCGGATGAGCAGCGCATTCGCTGGATGGCGCATTTTGATCTGCTGACCGGCCTGCCCAATCGCGCCATGCTGCGCGACCGTTTTGCCCACGACCTGAGCCTGGCCCAGCGCAGCAATGATCCGATGGCGCTGATGTTCCTGGATCTCGACCATTTCAAGAACATCAACGATTCGCTGGGGCATGGCATTGGCGACGAATTGCTGATTGCCGTGTCACGGCGCATGCGCCAGCAGGTGCGCGAGCAGGACACCGTCGCGCGCATGGGCGGCGATGAATTCGTGCTGGTGCTGCCGGGCACCGATGCCGATGGTGCTGCCCACTTGGCACGCAAGCTGATCGAAGCCATCGCAGCGCCCGTGCAGGTGCGTGAGCACGAGTTGATGGTGACCCCCTCGATCGGCATTGCCATGTTCCCGGACGATGGCCGCGACCTGGACACCCTGGCCCAATATGCCGATGCGGCCATGTACCGCGCCAAGCTCGACGGGCGCAACGCCTACCGCTTTTATTCTTCCGACATGCATACGCAGGCGGCGCGCACCCTGCTGCTTGAAGGCGCGCTGCGCCGCGCGCTGGAGCGTGCGCAGCTGGCGCTGCACTACCAGCCGCAAGGCCGCCTTCAGGATGGGTGTGTCGTGGGTGTGGAAGCCTTGCTGCGCTGGCAGCATCCGGAGCTGGGCATGGTGTCTCCGGCCGAGTTCATTCCCATTGCGGAGAAAAGCGGGTTGATTCTGCCGATCGGCGAATGGGTGCTGCGCACGGCCGTGCAGCAACTGGCCCGCTGGCAGGCCAGCGGGCTGCCGCAGATGACCATGGCAGTGAACGTGTCGGCGGTGCAGTTCCGCCACCCCAATCTGCCCGGCCTGGTGAGCCGCATCCTGGCCGAGGAAGGTGTGTCACCTGCATGCCTGGAGCTGGAACTGACCGAAGGCGTGGCCAGCAACGACCCCGAACGGGCCATCGCCATCATGGCCGACCTGCGGGCACGGGGGGTGCGCATGTCGATCGACGACTTTGGCACCGGCTATTCATCGCTCAGCTACCTCAAGCGCTTCCAGGTCTACAAGCTCAAGATCGACAAGTCCTTTGTGCAGGACATCACCGTGGATGCGGAAGACCTGGCCATCGTCAATGCCGTCATCAGCATGGCCTCCAGCCTGGGGCTGCACACGATTGCCGAAGGGGTGGAGACGCAGGAGCAGCTCGATGTCCTGCGAGCCAAAGGCTGTGGCGAAATCCAGGGCTATTTTTTCAGCAAGCCTCTGCCCGCGCAGGAATGCGAACAGTTTCTGCGCGCACACCGCCCTGCGGCGGTGCTTCCGGTTGCCTGAAAACGCACTCAGGTGGCGGGTTGCAGGTGGGGCTGGCGCTGGTCTTTCATGCCGGCAAAGTCAAAGTCCACCTCCGGCACCCGGCCGCTCACGATATCGGCCAGTGCCTTGCCCGAGCCGCAGGAATGCGTCCAGCCCAGCGTGCCGTGCCCGGTGTTGAGGAACAGGTTGTCCAGTTTCGTGCGGCCGATCAACGGCACATTGCTGGGCGTGGCCGGGCGCAGGCCCGTCCAGAACTGCGCCTGGGTGGCATCACCGGCCCCGGGGAAAAGCTGTTCCACACGCCGCACGATGGCCTCGCAGCGGGCTGCGTTCAGGTCGCGGCCGTAGCCATTGAGTTCGGCCGTGCCTGCAATGCGCAGGCGGTCGCCCTGCTCGCTGGTGTAGCGCGAGAAGACGAGCTTGAATTCATCGTCCGTCAGGCTGACCTGGTGGGCCATGGCGGCGTCCTTCACCGGCATGGTCACCGAATAGCCTTTGGCCGGGTAAATCGGCAGCGACACGCCCAGCGGCTGCGCCAGCAACGGGCTGTATGAGCCCATGGCCAGCACATAGGCGTCGCCGCGCACCCGTTCGAAGCGCCCTTCGGCCGTGGTGACCTCCACATGGTCGATGGCTCCCGCGACGGCACGCAGTGCGGTGATGTGCTCGCCCATGCGGAACTGCACCCCGGCTTGTGCACACAGGGCGGCCAACTCGCGGACGAACAGGTTGGCGTCGCCCGATTCATCTTCGGCCGTAAAGGTGGCGCCCGCCAGTTGTGGGCGGATGTGGGCCAGGGCCGGTTCGATGCGCACGGCTTCGTCGGCGCTGATGACCTGGCGTTCGCAGCCCAGCTGGCGCATCTGCTCTGCGGGGCCGAGCGCGCCGTCAAATTCCTTCTGGTTGGTATAGAAATGCAGGATGCCCTGGGTGCGCTGGTCGTACTCGATGCCGGTGTCGCGGCGCAGCTGCTGCAAGGCCGCACGGCTGTAGGTGCCCAGGCGCACGATCTGCTGGATGTTGTGGCGTGTGCGCGCCGGGGTGCAGTTGCGCAGGAACTGCAGGCCCCAGAGCCACTGGCGCAGGTCGGCGCGCACGCGAAACAGCAGGGGGGCATCCTCCTGGCCCAGCCACTGCAGCACCTTGAGCGGCGCGCTCGGGTTGGCCCAGGGCTCGGCGTGGCTGACCGAAATTTGCCCGCCGTTGGCGAAGCTGGTTTCGGCGCCAGGCGTGGCCTGGCGGTCGATCACGGTCACGTCGTGGCCGCGTTGCTGGAGGTAATAAGCCGAAGTGACACCGAGCAAGCCGGCGCCCAGAACGATTACGCGCATTTTTGGAGCCTTTCAGGGTTCCAGCGCTTGATGGATAAGCGGTAGTAGCTATCGAATCAATAGCATTCAGCCGACGTGTCCGTCAAGCTGCCGCTCCCCCTGTCCTTGTGACCTGAGAGATTCACCCCCTGCCAGCAGGGCGTGGGGTTTGCTCCTTCGGTGCGCCACGGTGGTGGCGGCTCTCCAGACGGCTGTGATGAAAAGTGCAGTACGGAACCTGAGCGTGTATGGGAGTTTGCGCCTTCGGTGCAGCGGTCAGTGCCGCCGAGCTCTCCTGCAGTGCGCGATTCTAGGCGCACCCGGGGCCCTGCGTGGGGTGCGCAGGGCCTTATGGTTCACAACAGTTGCTTATGGGTTAGTGTAGTGTTTCGCTCTTATTGGTACTTTCAGAGCCCCGAAAAAGGTTCACGGCAAGGCGCAGTTCGCAGGCAATGGCCGCGCCCTTGCCAAGAGCTGCAACGCTGCCGTGGGCCTTTTTCGGGGCTCCCTTCGGGCGAGCTGCCAGGGGGCCATCTGCGTTGTTGCATGGGCTTGTCATAGCCCGCTATGCCTGCGCCCACGCGCCTAGCAGCTGGCCCCCTGGCAGCTCGCTGAAAGTACCAACAAGAGCGAAACACTACCCTAGGCTTCGCGCACCGCATCAGTTGCGGTAGGGGTTGTCGGGGCGCCGGTCGTGGCGGTTGGGCACGCCATCGCCGTCGCGGTCACGGCGGCTGGGTTCGGCACCCCGGTGGCGGGGGGCGTTGTAGTGGGGGTGGCGGCCATCGGGTGTGCGGTCGTACCGGTTGGGTATGCCATCGCCGTCACGATCGCGGTCGTGGCGGTTGGGAATGCCGTCGCCATCGCGGTCCCAGCGGCCGGACTCCATGTGCCAGTGTCCGCCGCGTTCAATCCACTGGGGAGCGTGGTAGCGGTAGCCAGGGCGCGCCTTGATCCAGTGCCCATCGATCCAGCGGTAGCGGTCATGGCGCCATTCCCAGTGGCCCGGCACCCAGACCATGCCGCGCCGGGCACGGGGCGTGGCCTCGTAGTGCAC
>JAPKHH010000050.1:0-22983 GCA_026647025.1 Giesbergeria sp. | reverse complement strand
GTCGGATCCCACAACTGCTGCAAAAAGCGGCTGAAGTTGAGTTGGACTTGCTGCCAATGCCGATCGTCGTTCTCTTCTGCATTTTCATTCAAAACGATTTCTTTTGCGTTGGGGTCGCGCACGTACATGACTCGCCGTGGTTGTCCGAACGGAGCGCCGCAGGCGCGCAGTGAGTTCCACGGCGCACCCCGCAAGCACCCCGACGCAGGTTTGCCCCTTCGCAGCGCGAAGGGGTCGCAGACTGTGGGGCGCGTTTCTTTGCCTCCTTTCTTGTCGCGCACAAGAAAGGAGGTCGCCCGCCGGGGCGAATCCCGGCCTCCGCGCTCTGCAAACACCCCACCGGTACTCTCAGGCACCGTCCTGTCGGGCCCCGACTGGGCACGCAGCACGCGCAGATGGCGCTCAAGCACAAGATTGCACCTTGAGGGTTTTTTGGGGTTTTGGGCTTAAGGGGCAAGCGCAAGCAGCTATTGTTTTTATAGTTACTGGCATGCCTTTGCAGCGGACGGAGGCCGGGAGTCGCCCGGCATGCGAGTAACTTTCTTTCGCGTCGCCGAAAGAAAGTCACCAAAGAAAGGGCGACCCTACAGTCTGTGTCCCTGCGCTTCGCTCCGGGCAACCTGCGGTGCTCGCGTCCAGCGGGGTCTCGCTCGAACTCGCTCCACTGCGTTGCGCTCAGACAATCGCGAGCCCTGATCCGCTGACCGCTGCGCTCCTCGGCGCATCCTGAAGGGAACCCGGGGAACGAACATCCCTACGGGCCATCGCTGCGCTCGGCCCAGGGCCTGGGGCCGAGCGCAGGTGTGCCCCGCAGGGGCCGCAGACTGTGGGGCGCGTATCGGCGCCTCCTTTCTTGTCGCGCACAAGAAAGGAGGTCGCCCGCCGGGGCGAGTCCCGGCCTCCGCCCTTCGCCCCCCAAAAGCTCAAAAAGAGAACACCCCCCACAACCGCTCCATCTCCGCCCCCACCTCCTGCAGGCTGAAGCTGCGCCCACGCTCCAGCACCAGCTGCCCGCCCAAATAGAAGCGCAACACCGGCAGACTGAAAACGCCTTGCTGCGCGCACACGGCGGGCGCCTGCGCGCAGTCGATGTAGGCCATAGCCACCTGCGGAAACGATTGCGCCACCATGCTTTCAATGCGCGGGCGGATCGCCTGGCACACGCCGCAGTGGGCACCGCCAAACAGCACCAGCAACGCAGAAACGGCGATGCGCTCGTGCAGCACTTGTTCACTGGTGATCGATTCCATCGGCATCGTGGCAGCAGCGGAAAACCGTGGGCTGCATGTGCCCCCACGGGTCGCGTTGATCAATCGGCAGCTTCCTGAAGCCGACCCGCCACCAGGCGCAGCACCCGGTCGCAGCGCGCTGCCAGGGTTTCGTCGTGCGTCACCATCACAAACGCCGTGCCCTGCTCACGCGCCAGTTGCAGCATGTGCTGGAACACGCCTTCGGCCGTGGTTCGGTCGAGGTTGCCGGTGGGCTCATCGGCCAGCACACAGGCGGGCTTGGTGACCAGGGCGCGCGCAATGGCCACGCGCTGGCGCTCGCCGCCCGAGAGCTCGGCGGGGCGGTGCTGCACGCGGCCCGCCAGGCCCACGTGGGCCAGCATGGCTTCGGCCTGGCGCGTGCATTCGGCGTAGGGCAGGCGGCGGATGCGCAGCGGCATGGCGACGTTGTCGAGCGCGCTGAATTCCGGCAGCAGGTGGTGGAACTGGTAGACAAAGCCCAGGTACTCGTTGCGCAACCGCCCTTGCTCGGCTGCGGATCGCTGTGCCAGGTCCTGGCCGTGCAGTTGCACACTGCCCGACGTGGGCGCATCGAGCGCGCCCATCAGATGCAAAAGCGTGCTCTTGCCCGAACCCGAGGCGCCCACAATGGCCAGCGTCTCGCCCGCTGAGACTTGAAGGTCCACGCCCTGCAGCACGGTCACATCGAGGCGCCCTTCCGTGAAGCGCTTGGTCAGGCCCCGGGCCTGCAGCACCACTTTGCGCACATTCACACCGTGCGCAGAGGCTACAGCCGAGCCGCCGCCGGGCCGCCCCAAGGCGGCGAGCGCCCCCTCGGGGGGCAGCGAGGACACATCAGTGCCGAGCGTGGGGGTCACATTACTCATAGCGCAAGGCCTCGGCAGGGTTGACGCGGCTGGCACGCCAGCTGGGGTACAGCGTGGCCACAAAGGACAGCACCAGCGAGATCACGCCGATGGGCACGATGTCGGCGCTCTGCGGGTCGCTGGGCATGCGGCTGATGAGGTAAATATCTTTGGGCAGGAAGCTGGCGCTCAGCAGCCGCTCGATGGCCGGCACGATCACGTCGATGTTGACCGCGATGGACAGGCCCAGCAGCAGCCCGGCCAGCGTGCCGATGACACCGACCATGGCGCCCTGCACCACAAAAATGCCCATGATGCTGCGCGGGCTGGCGCCCAGGGTGCGCAGGATGGCGATGTCGGCACGCTTGTCCTGCACCGTCATCACCAGGGTGGAGACCAGGTTGAACGCCGCCACCGCCACGATGAGCGTGAGGATGATGAACATCATGCGTTTTTCCAGCTGCACGGCGGCAAACCAGGTGCGGTTCTGCTGCGTCCAGTCGCGGATCAGCAGGTCGCCACTCAGGCTGGAGGCCAGCTCCTGCGCCACGGTACGCGCCTGGTGCAGGTCGCGCAGTTTCAGGCGGATGCCGGTGGGGCCTTCGAGGCGAAAGATGCGCTGCGCATCCTCGTGGTGCAGCAGCACCAGGGTCGAATCGTATTCGTAGTGGCCCGAATCAAAGGTGCCGGCCACCGTCATCTGCTTGATGCGGGGCACCACACCGGCCGGTGTGACCTGGCCCGCCGGGGCAATGAGCGTAACCACATCGCCCGTGCGCACGCCCAGCATGCGCGCCAGCTCACCGCCCAGCACCACACGGAACTCGCCCGGCACCAGTTGGCGCAGCACCTCCCCCTGGCTGCCCGCCACCAGGTCGGTCACCTCGGGTTCCAGCACCGGATCGATACCGCGCACCAGCGCGCCCTTCATGTCCTCGCCGCGCGCCAGCAGGGCCTGGGCAGACACGAACGGTGCCGCACCCACCACCTGCGGGTTGCGCCGCGCTTCCTGCAGGGTGAGATTCGGGTCGGCCATGGCCGCGCCACCGGGCGCAAAAATTTCGATGTGCGAGACCACGCTGAGCATGCGGTCGCGCACTTCTTTCTGAAAGCCGTTCATCACCGACAGCACGATGATGAGCGCCGCCACACCGAGCGCGATGCCCAGCATGGACACGCCCGAGATGAACGAGATGAAGCCATTGCGCCGCGTGGCGCGCCCGGCGCGGGTGTAGCGCCAGCCCAGGGCCAGTTCGTAAGGGATTTGCATGAGTGCGCGATTGTGGCATCCCGCAAAATACCCGGCATGTCAGACATCCTCCATTTGCTCATCCCCTACGCCGCCTGTTCCTCACCCGGCAGCCAGCAGGCCCTGCAGGGGTTGCAGCTGGCGCACCTGGACCGGCTCATCGCACGCCTGGTGCCGCTGGAGGGCGATGTGGGCGACGACGAGACCCTCTCGGCCCCGCACGAACGCGCCCTGGCCCGGGCGCTGGGCCTGCCGGGCGGCGCGGGCCGCATTCCCTGGGCTGCGTGGCACCTGCACCAGCAGGGCCGCGCGCAGGAGGCCGCGCACAGCGCCTGGGCCTTTGTCACGCCCTGCCACTGGCAGGTGCGCACCGACCATGTCACGCTGGACGATCCGGCCGAGCTGGGCCTGAGCGAAAAAGCATCGCGCGCGCTGCTGGCCATCATGGCGCCGTGGTTCGCGGGCGACGGCATCACCCTGCACTACGACCAGCCCACCCGCTGGCTGGCGCAGGGCGAACTGCTGGCCGACCTGCCCACAGCCTCGCCCGAGCGCGTGCTGCGCCGCGATGTCTCGCACTGGTTGCCCGGCTCGCACAAAACCCACCCCCTGCAGCGCCTGCACAGCGAGATGCAGATGCTGCTCTATACCCACCCTTTCAACGACGAGCGCGAGGCCGCACACCAGCGCCCCATCAACGCTTTCTGGCTGCATGGCGCCGGGCGGCTGGACCACACCCCGGCGCCCACCGGCCCTGTCCCCGTGGTCGAGGCGGGATTGCAGGACGCCGCGCTGCGCGAGGACTGGGCCGCCTGGGCCAGCGCCTGGCAGGCACTGGATGCGGGCGCCCTGGCCCGGCTCGACGCCCATGTCGCCCGTGGCGGCGCGGCCCAGCTCACGCTGTGCGGCGACCGCAGCACGCTGGCCTGGCATACGGCACCACGCACGGTGGGCCAGAGAATTCAACGGTTTTTCAGGCCCCAGCGCTTTACAGACGTGCGTGAACAGCTATGAAAATCATAGCAAGAGACATCCCGCCCCGCGCGGCCTGGGCGCTGGAGCAAGCGGGCATTCACCCCCTGCTGGCGCGCCTGTACGCCGCACGCGGCGTAACCACCCGCGACGAGCTGGACGATGGCCTGGCCCGCCTGCTGCCCCCGGCGGGCCTGCAGGGCGTGCAGGCCGCCGCCCGCCTGCTGGCCGATGCCATGGCCAGCGATCAGCGCCTGTGCATCGTCGCCGACTACGACTGCGACGGCGCCACCGCCTGCGCCGTGGCGGTGCGCGGCCTGCGCCTGCTGGGCGCCCGCCATGTGGACTACCTGGTGCCCGACCGTGTGGTCGATGGCTACGGCCTGACGCCCCCGATCTCGCGGCGCGTGAAGGAGCAAGGCGCCAACGTGCTCATCACCGTGGACAACGGCATTGCCAGCGTTGACGGCGTGGCCGAGGCCCGGGCGCTGGGCCTGACGGTGATCGTGACCGACCACCACCTGCCCGGCGCCGAGCTGCCCCAGGCCGACGCCATCGTCAACCCCAACCAGCCCGGCTGCACCTTCGAGAGCAAGTCCATGGCCGGTGTGGGCGTGATGTTCTACGTGCTGCTGGCGCTGCGCTCGGAGCTGCGCGCGCGCGGCCTTTTTGACATGGCCAGCCAACCCAAGCTCGACCCGCTGCTGCCCCTGGTCGCCCTGGGCACCGTGGCCGACGTGGTGCGCCTGGACACCAACAACCGCCGCCTGGTGGCGCAGGGTTTGAAGCGCATCCGCGCCGGCCAGATGCCCGCAGGCATCGCGGCGCTGCTGCGCGTGGCCGGGCGCCAGCCCGCCATGGCCGCTACCTTCGACTTTGGCTTTGCGCTGGGGCCGCGCATCAACGCGGCGGGGCGCCTGGCCGACATGACGCTGGGCATCGAATGCCTGCTGACCGACGACGCAACCCGCGCCGATGCACTGGCGCACCAGCTCGACGCCATCAACCGCGAGCGCCGCGAGATCGAAACCGGCATGCGCGAGCAGGCCCAGTTGATGGCCGAACACCTGTTCGAGGAAGGCGCCGAACCGCCGCCCGCCATCAGCGTGTTCGACCCCGATTTTCACGAAGGCGTGGTCGGCATCGTGGCCAGCCGCATCAAGGACAAGCTGCACCGCCCCACTTTCGTCTTTGCCGCCAGCGGCGCACCGGGCAAGGCGCACGAACTCAAGGGATCGGGCCGCTCCATCCCTGGCTTCCATTTGCGCGACGCACTCGACCTGGTGGCCAAGCGCCACCCCGGCGTGCTGCTGCGCTTTGGCGGCCACGCCATGGCGGCGGGCTGCACCGTGCCCGAGGACCGGTTCGAGGTGTTCGAGCAGGCGCTGGCCCAGGTAGCCCGCGAATGGCTGGACGCCGCCACACTCACACGCCGGCTGGAGACCGACGGCCCCCTGGCGCCGGAATACCGCCGCACCGACCTGGTGGACACACTGCACCGCGAGGTCTGGGGCCAGGGTTTTGCCGCACCCACCTTCAGCGAGGAGGTCGAGGTGCTGAGCCAGCGCCTGGTGGGCGAGCGCCACCTCTCACTCAAGCTGCGCCACCAGGGCACGCCGGTGGACGGCATCTGGTTCGGCCACACCGATCCCCTGCCCAGCCGCGTGCTGCTGGCTTTTCGCCTCGACGTGAACGAGTGGAAGGGCGAACGCAAGGTGCAGTTTCTGGTGGAGGGGGCGCAATGCACATGACGCCCCTGTGGCGCTGCGCGGCGGCCGCTGGCCTGGACCGCGCCCATGTCAGGCCCTGCGGGTAAAGCCCAGGCCGGAGAAAACCCGGGACACCCTCGGATGCTGGCGCTCAGTGGCCGGCCTTGGCAGCCGCATGCGTGGCACTGAGCAGGCGATCGGTCAGGGCAATGGCCAATGCGCTCATCAGAAAGACCACATGGATGATGGTCTGCCACATCAGCACCTTGATCTCGTAATTGCCCGCGTTGATGAAGGTCTTGAGCAGGTGGATGGAGCTGATGCCGATGATGGCCATGGCCAGCTTGACCTTGAGCACCGAGGCATTCACATGGCTGAGCCATTCCGGCTGGTCGGGGTGGCTTTCCAGGTTCATGCGGCTGACAAAGGTTTCATAGCCACCCACGATCACCATGATGAGCAGGTTGGAGATCATCACCACGTCGATCAGCGCCAGCACCACCAGCATGATGATGGTTTCGTTCAGGCTGGTGATCTGCACGTCGGTCTTGTAGCCGATGCTGGTGATCAAAGCCTGCAGGGCCTTCTCGTTGCCAAAGGCGGCCTCCAGCAGGTGCACCAGTTCCACCCAGAAATGGAACACGTACACGGCCTGGGCAGCGATCAGCCCCAGGTACAGCGGCAATTGCAGCCAGCGGCTGGCAAAGATCAGGGAAGGCAGTGGACGCAGCGCAACGGGGCTGGAAGAGGGCAAGGACATGGCAGGCAAAGAAAAGTGCGGGGCGCCGATTGTAGAAGCGGCGGCGCCTGCAGCGCCCACGGGTCCATCGCCAGAAATTTATGCGAAAAATGGATCAAGCGCTTACCCATAAAGCGCCGATAGCTATTAATTAAATAGCAAAAATAGGAAGCCTGCAGATGCGCAGCCCTGCAGGCTCCCGTGGGCGCAGCAAGGTCAGAAGCTTTCCCAGTCGTCATCTCCGCCTGGAGCCACCTTGCGCGCGGGTGGCGCTGCGGCAATGCGGGGGGCGGGGGCCGGTGCGGCCGCCTTTTTGGCGGGGCCCGCCACCGCAGGCTTGGCCGTACGCGCCGGGGCAGCCACCTGCCGTGGCGCCGAGGACGCCACCACCTTCGCTGCCGGTGGCGCAGGGGGCGCAGCACGCCGCGGTGCGGCCGGTGCGCGGGCGGGCATGGCACCCACGTTGAACACGGCAATCACGTCGGCCAGATGCTGTGCCTGGTCGCGCATCGATGCAGCCGCCGCCGTGGACTCTTCCACCAGCGCGGCGTTCTGCTGGGTCATCTGGTCGAGGTGCGTCACGGCCTGGTTGACCTGCGCGATGCCGTCGCGCTGCTCGGTGGACGATGCCGTGATCTCGCCAATCAGGTCGCTCACACGCTGCACGCTGGCCACGATCTCGGTCATGCTCTGTCCGGCCTCGGCCACCTGCTGGGAGCCGGTTTCCACGTTGTCCACCGAAGCGCTGATGAGCGCCTTGATTTCCTTGGCAGCCTCGGCGCTGCGCCCGGCCAGATTGCGCACCTCGCTGGCCACCACGGCAAAGCCCCGGCCCTGCTCCCCGGCACGGGCGGCTTCCACGGCGGCATTGAGCGCCAGGATATTGGTCTGGAAGGCAATGCTGTCGATGACTCCGATGATGTCGGCAATCTTGCGCGAGCTGTGTGTGATCTCCTGCATGCTCGCCACCACCTGGCCCACCACCTGGCCGCCGCGCGCCGCTGCCTGGGCGGCCGTGCCGGCCAGCTGGTTGGCCTGGCGGGCCGTATCGGCCGACTGGGTGACGGTGGCGGTCAGCTCCTCCATGCTGGCGGCAGTCTGCTCCAGGTTCGAGGCGGTCTGCTCCGTGCGGGCCGAAAGGTCATGGTTGCCATTGGCGATTTCCACCGAGGCAGAGGACACCGCATCGACCCCGATACGCACCTCGCCCACCACACCGCGCAGCCGCTCCGCCATGCTTGAGAGCGAGCGCAGCATGTGGCCCAACTCATCCTTGCGCGTGGACTGCAGGTCACGCGTGAGGTCTCCCGCTGCAATGGCATCGGCCAACGCCACCGCCTGGTCCAGCGGCACCGTGATGGAGTGCACCAGTTTCCAGGCCAGCAGCAAAAAGAGGGCCATCAGCACAGCGGAAGCCGCCAGGCCCTGGATGGCATACGAAACACGCCGCTCTTGGGCTTGTGCGCGCACCAGGTCCCTGCGTGCCTGCAGGACCGCCACGAAGTCGTCCTGCGACTTGAGGTAGCGGGTAATCATCGGAGCAAACTGTTCATCGGCGAAACGCTGCGTTTCCACCACATCGCCCGCGCTCTTGAGCTCCCAGGTCTTGGCCGTGGCGGCCAGAACCGTCTTGCGCTCTGCCAGCACCTTGTCCACAGCCGCCTTCTCCTCCGGCGCTGTCGCCTCGGCCACGATCTTTTCCTGGATCTTGGTGATGTCTCCAATGATGGCCTTGACCTTGGCGTTGTACTGCTCTGCCAGCACCGAGTCCGAAGTCACCGCCGCGCCCATGACCATGTTGACGGCTGTTTCCGTACCGCCGCGCCAGCGCACGGCCATCGTAATCCGCTCATCAATGCTGACCATTTCATCCATGGCGCTTGCCATGGAAACGTTGGCACGGTACTGCTGGAATCCGGAGATCGCCAACATGGCAAGCATCAGCACCAGAAAGGCCCCCCACAGCTTGCGCGAGACGCTGATATTGTCGAGTTGCATGTTTTTTTCCAAAAAATTCCGATAACTTGGGAAATGTCGCACAAATCCAGCAGGGGAAACATTCGGTGACATCCCGATGACCATGCTCTCATGCGGCAGTGCCTGCGCAACACCCCGCCCACCGGGACAAACCCGTAGAATGAAAAAGTGACTACCTACACCAACCCCGACCTGCACTGCCACTCCGTGGTCTCCGACGGCACCCTCACCCCCGAGGTGCTGGCGGCCCGGGCGCGGGCCAACGGGGTGGACCTGTGGGCCCTGACCGACCACGACGAAGTGGGCGGACAGCAGCGGGCCGCCGCTGCCGCACAGGCGCAAGGCATGGCCTACCTCACCGGCGTGGAAATTTCGGTCACCTTTGCCCACACCACGGTGCATATCGTGGGCCTGGGCTTCGACGCCGGCAACGCCGCGCTGGTGCAGGGGCTGGAGCGCACCCGCGGCGGGCGCGGCGAACGTGCCCGCGAGATGGCCGATCAACTGGCCAAGGTAGGCATTGCCGGGGCCTATGAAGGGGCCCTGCACTTCGTGGGCAACCCGGAACTCATCTCGCGCACGCACTTTGCGCGTTTCCTGGTGGAGGCAGGCGTCTGCAAGGACACCAACGAGGTGTTCCGCAAATACCTGATCGAAGGCAAACCCGGTTTCGTACCGCACCGCTGGGCCAGCCTGGGCGATGCCGTGCGCTGGATCACCCAGGCGGGCGGCGCGGCCGTGATTGCCCACCCCGCACGCTACCGCCTGAGCGCCAACGAGGAGTTCGCGCTGTTTTCCGAATTCAAGCAGCATGGGGGCCAGGCGGTGGAAGTGGTCACGGGCAGCCATTCAGCCGCCGAGGCCGTGAGCTATGCCGCCATGGCACAGGAATTTGGCCTGGCCGCCTCGCGCGGCAGCGATTTCCACAGCCCCGACGAATCGCATACCGACCTGGGCACGCTGCCCCCGCTGCCCGCCCACCTCCAGCCCGTCTGGGATTTGCTGTCTGAGCGCATCCAGCCCGCCCACTGACCTTCGTGCCATGGCCCAGTATTTCGAAGTTCACCCGGAAAACCCCCAGCCGCGCCTGCTCAAGCAGGCCGCCGCCCTGCTGCAGAAAGGCGGCGTGGTGGCCGTGCCCACCGATTCGAGCTACGCCCTGGTATGCCACCTGGACGACAAGAACGCAGCCGACCTGCTGCGCCGCATCCGCCAGGTGGACGACAAGCACCACCTCACCCTGCTGTGCCGCGACCTGTCGGAACTGTCGAGCTATGCCCGCGTGGACAACCGCCAGTACCGCCTGCTCAAGCTGGCCACGCCCGGTGCCTACACCTTCCTCCTGGAAGCGACCAAGGAAGTACCCCGCCGCGTGAGCCACCCCTCGCGCAAGACCATCGGCCTGCGGGTGCCTGCACACAAGGTGCTGCAGGAACTGCTGGCCCTGCACGGCGCGCCGCTGCTGGCGACCACCCTCATTCCGCCCGGTGAGACCGAACCGCTCAACGACGCACAGGAAATCCGCGAACAGTTTGAACATGCCCTGGCCGCCGTGGTGGACGCCGGCGCCTGTCCCTCGGCCCCCACCACGGTGATCGACCTCACGCCCATGGGCAACGGCGGCGACCCCGAGGTGGTGCGCACCGGGCGCGGCAGCCTGCAAGCGCTGGGGCTGTGATCGCCCCACGGGGCGGCAACGCTTGCGTGTCTGAGACAATCGGCGGGTGGACATCTCCAATCTCATCCAAACCGTTCTGATCTACGCCCTGCCGGTGCTGTTTGCCATCACCGTGCACGAGGCGGCCCATGGCTACGCGGCGCGCCACTTTGGCGACAACACCGCCTACCAGATGGGGCGCATCACCCTCAACCCGCTCAAGCACATCGACCCGGTCGGCACCATTCTGATGCCGCTGCTGCTGTACTTTGCCACCTCGGGCGCCTTCCTGTTCGGCTATGCCAAGCCCGTGCCGGTCAATTTTGGCAACCTGCGCAACCCCAAGCAGCACATGGTGTGGGTGGCGCTCGCAGGGCCGGCGTCCAACTTTGTACAGGCCGTGCTGTGGGCCGTTTTCCTGGTGGTGCTGGTAGGCATGGGCGTGGATGAGCGCTTCTTCATGGAAATGGCGCGCGCCGGGGTGCTGGTCAACCTGGTGATGTGGGCCTTCAACCTGTTTCCGCTGCCGCCGCTCGATGGTGGGCGCATTCTGGTCGGCCTGCTGCCCTGGAAGCAGGCCCACATGGTCTCGCGCATCGAGCCCTGGGGCTTCTTCATCGTGATGGGCCTGGTCATTGCCGGTGTGGTGGGCACGCTGTGGCTGCGCCCGCTGATGAGCCTGGGCTACAGCGCCATCAACCTGCTGATCATGCCGCTCGCAGCGCTACTGCGCTAACCCCTTTTCTCCTTGTCTGCTGACACCGTTCCCATGAGCACCACGCGCTTTCTCACCGGCATCACCACCACGGGCACGCCCCACCTGGGCAACTTCGTCGGCTCCATCCGCCCCTCGGTGGCGGCCAGCCTGCGCCCTGGCGTGCAAAGCTTTTACTTCCTGGCCGACTACCACGCGCTCATCAAGTGCGAAGACCCGGTGCGCATCCAGCGCTCCACGCTGGAGATCGCGGCCAGCTGGCTGGCGGCGGGGCTTGATCCCGAGAAGGTCACGTTCTACCGCCAGTCGGACATCCCCGAAATCCCCGAACTCACCTGGCTGCTGACCTGCGTGACCGGCAAGGGCCTGCTCAACCGCGCCCATGCCTACAAGGCCAGCGTGGACAAGAACCACGAAGCGGGCCGCGAGAGCGACGACGGCGTGACCGCAGGCCTGTTCATGTACCCGGTGCTGATGGCCGCAGACATTTTGATGTTCAAGGCGCACAAGGTACCCGTGGGGCGCGACCAGGTGCAGCACATCGAGATGGCGCGCGACATGGGCGCAAGCTTCAACCACCTCTATGGCGAGCACTTTGTGCTGCCCGAGGCAGCGGTCGACGACCACGTGGCCACCCTGCCCGGCCTGGACGGCCGCAAGATGAGCAAGAGCTACGACAACACGATTCCGCTGTTTTCCAGCCGGGCACAACTGCAAAAGCTCATTGGCGGCATCGTCACCGACTCACGCGCGCCGGGCGAGCCCAAGGACACCGAAGGCTCGGCCCTGTTCCAGATCTACCAGGCCTTTGCCACGCCCGAGGAAACCGCCGCACTGCGCCAGCAGTACGCCGATGGCATTGCCTGGGGCGAGGCCAAGCAGGTGTTGCTCGAACGGGTGGACCAGGTGATTGCCCCGATGCGTGCGCAGTACGAGGCGCTCATCAACGACCCCGCGCGCATCGAACAGACGCTGCTGGCAGGCGCCGAGCGTGCACGCCAGATGGCGACCCCCTTTATCCGCGAACTGCGCTCGGCCGTGGGCCTGCGCAGCCTGGTGCAAGCCAGCAGCGCCAAGGCGGCAAAAGCCACAAAGGCCGCCCTGCCCAGCTTCAAGCAATACCGCGAGAAGGACGGCAAGTTTTACTTCAAGTTTGTGGCTTTTGACGGCCGCCTGCTGCTGCAAAGCACGGGCTTCGATGCCCCCAAGGAAGCCGGGCAGGCCATTGCACAACTACAGCAAAACGCCGACGCCCTGCAGGCCCTGGCGCCCCGGCTGACCCCGGTGGACGGCGTGACACCCGCCGATGTGAGCGCCGCGCTGCAGGCACTGGCCGACGCTGCTGCCGCTTGACCCCCAGCGATTAAAAAGCCGCCCACTGTCAAACCTTTGACACGCTGCGGGCCCGCCCCGCAGCGACAATCACCGCATGGAATGGGACTACCCGCACCCCTTTACGCTGCCCGTCACGCCGTGCGCGCAAGACATCGACGGCCTGAACCACACCAACAACGCGGTGTACGTGCAGTGGTGCGAAAAAGTGGGCTGGGCCCACTCCGAGGCCCTGGGCCTGGGCATGGCGGACTACCTGCGTCTGGACCGTGCCATGGCGATCCGCACGGCCGAATACGACTACGTACTGCCTTCGCTGCAGGATGAAGCACTCACCCTGGGCACCTGGATCACCGCCAGCGACGGCAAGCTGACCATGGAGCGGCGCTTCCAGATTGTGCGCAACAGCGACCAGGCCACCATCCTGCGCGGCCGCTGGGACCTGGTCTGCATCGAAGTGGGCAGCGGCAAGCCACGGCGCCTGCCCCCGGAGTTCTGCCAGATCTATCTACCGGCGCTGGTAGCTTAAGAAAGCGCCAGGGCGTGGTGGGCCAGGTGGTCTGCCATGAAGGTCTGGATGAAGTAATAGCCATGGTCGTAACCAGGCTGGCGGCGCAGCGTGAGGGGTTGGCCCACCTGTGCGCAAGCGGCTTCAAACACCTCGGGCAGCAGTTGGTTCTCCAGCAAGAACTTGTCGGCCAGGCCCTGGTCGATCAGGATGCCGCCGGGGTACGGCGGCGTTGTTTGCGCGGCCATCAACGCACTGGCATCGTGTGCAAGCCATGCGCTCTCGTCCGCCCCCAGGTAGCCACTAAAGGCTTTGCGCCCCCAGGGGCACTGGCGGGGGGCGGCAATGGGCGCAAAGGCCGAAACACTCTTGAACACCCCCGGGTGGCGCAGCGCCAGCGTGAGTGCACCGTGCCCGCCCATGGAATGGCCAAAAACCCCCACCCGATCCAGATCAATGGGCAGGTGCGCGCCCAGCAGGGGTAGCAACTCGCGCGTGAGATAGCTCTCCATGCGCCAGTGCGCCGCCCAGGGCGTTTGCGTGGCATCGAGGTAAAAACCGGCCCCCACGCCAAAGTCCCAGGCATCAGCCTCACCGGGCACATTGGCACCGCGCGGGCTGGTGTCGGGCGCCACCAGAATCAGGCCCAGCTCGGCGGCCAGGCGCTGCGCACCGGCCTTGGTCATGAAGGTGTCCTCGTTGCAGGTCAGGCCCGCCAGGTACACCAGCGCGGGCCGCCTTGCGCCCTGCAAGGCCTGGGGCGGCAGGTAGACCGAGAACTTCATCGGCAGGCCGATTTCACGCGAAGCGTGCTGGTACACGCGCTGCGCGCCGCCAAAGCAGGCATGCGCGCTCAACAATTCAGGGGCAGGAAATGTCATTTTGCTATATTTAAATGAGCTACTAGCGCTTACCTGGTAAGCGCTAGAGCCACTTTTTACATAAAATCAGTACAGCACGACACCCCGGATCGATTCGCCGCTTTTCATCAGCTCAAAGCCCTTGTTGATGTCTTCGAGCGGCATGGTGTGCGTGATCAGGTCGTCGATGTTGATCTTGCCCTCCATGTACCAGTCCACGATTTTGGGCACATCGGTGCGGCCCCGTGCGCCGCCAAAGGCCGAGCCCTCCCACTTGCGGCCCGTGACCAGCTGGAACGGCCGGGTGCTGATCTCGGCCCCCGCCTCGGCCACACCGATGATGATGCTGCGCCCCCAGCCCTTGTGCGTGCATTCGAGCGCCTGGCGCATCACCTGCGTGTTGCCAATGCACTCAAAGGAATAATCGGCCCCGCCATCGGTCAGCTGCACGATGGCATCGACCACGTTGTCCACTTCCTTGGGGTTGATGAAGTGCGTCATGCCGAACTTGCGCGCCATCGCCTGGCGGGCGGGGTTGATGTCCACGCCAATGATCTTGTCGGCGCCCACCATCCTGGCACCCTGGATCACGTTCAGCCCGATGCCGCCCAGACCAAACACCACAACATTGGCGCCTGCCTCGACCTTGGCCGTGAAGATCACGGCGCCAATCCCGGTGGTCACGCCGCAGCCGATGTAGCACACCTTGTCAAACGGCGCGTCTTCGCGGATCTTGGCCAGCGAAATCTCGGGCGCCACGGTGTAGTTGCTGAACGTGCTGGTGCCCATGTAATGAAAGATAGGCTTGCCATCCAGGCTGAAGCGGCTGGTGGCGTCGGGCATCAGGCCCTTGCCCTGGGTGCCCCGGATCAGCTGGCACAGGTTGGTCTTGCGCGAGAGGCAGAACTTGCACTGGCGGCACTCGGGCGTGTAGAGCGGAATGACATGGTCGCCCTTCTTCAGGCTGGTCACGCCGGGACCCACATCGACCACAATGCCCGCGCCTTCGTGGCCCAGGATGGCCGGGAAGATGCCTTCGGGGTCGGCGCCGCTCAGGGTGTAGTAGTCGGTGTGGCAAATGCCCGTGGCCTTGATCTCGACCAGCACTTCGCCCAACCGGGGGCCTTCCAGATCGACGGTTTCAATGGTCAGGGGCTGGCCTGCCTGCCATGCGACGGCGGCTTTGGTTTTCATGGTGCACCTCAAAGGAGTGGCGCAGAACCCCCACGGCTCTGCGCGGAAAGCTCTACTGTAGGGGCCTTGCGGCTTTCCGGCCTGCAGCGGGGCGGGTATCCCTTCAAACCTGGCGTGACCGCACGGCGCGCGCCCTCCAGAGAGCGTCTGCAGGTACGGACATACCCGAGCCTTCTGTAGGTGCATTCGCCACCCTCCACCGACGGGCCGCACCACCCAAGCCGGTGTTGCTATGAATTCCAGGCCGCTCGGACCTGGGCGGCAATCCGCACTTCCCGTGGAATAGTGGGCTCCATATACTGTTGTTTTGTACAGTTTCAATGGATTAATGAATCTCCATTCAGGCGACCCCTCATGCCCACTTTTGCTGCTTCTGCCTCCTTCGACCCAGGCGCGCTCCCGCGCCCAGTGGCCGAGGCCATCTGGCGCGGCTCGGAACTCGGCGGGGCCACTGCTCGCACGGTGGCCACCGGTTTTTCAGCACTCGACCGCCAGTTGCCCGGCGGTGGCTGGCCCACGCACAGCCTGACCGAATTGCTCCTGCCGCAGGCCGCACTGTGCGAGTGGCGCCTGCTGGGCCCTGCCCTGCCTGCGCTCCTGGCGGGCGGGGGGCGCATCTACCTGATTGCCCCACCCAAACAGCCCCACGCAGGGGGGCTGGCCCAGCTCGGCTTGTCTGCAGACCAGGTGCTGTGGATACAGGCCGCTACACCGGCAGACCGGCTTTGGGCGACCGAGCAGATCGTGAAGTCCGACCCTGCGGGGGCCGTGCTGTCCTGGCTGCCGCAGGCGCGCCCCGAGCAGATCCGGCGCCTGCAAATCCACGCGCAGTCTTGCGACGCGCCGGTGTTTCTTTTCCGACCTGTGGCGGCCCTGAGCGAGGCATCGCCCGCGCCCTTGCGCATTGCGGTGGTGCCGACCCAGGGGTGGCTGCTGGAAGTGCGCATACCCAAACGCAGGGGCGCTTCTTTCGATGATGCCCTGCACCTGGCCGCCATGCCCGGCAACCTGGAGGGCGTGATTCCCCCCAGGCTGCAATCCGTGCCGACCCCTGCCGCAGTCCCCTCAAACCCGGAGACCTCCGATGCATGGGCATTGGGCCGCATTGCACCCCCTTCCACCGCCGACATGCACGCCCCCCATTGATGCAAGCGCCCTCGGTATCTGGGCATTGCAGTTCACCCCCAAGGTGGCTTTGCTGGAGGATGCGGTGGTGGCAGAGGTGTCGGGCAGCGCACGCCTGTTCGGCGGCATGGCGCTGCTGCACGCACGGGTGCAAGCCGGTGCGGCAGAGCTGGGGGCGCGGGTGGCCTGGGCACCCACCGGGGCCGCTGCCTTGGCCCTGGTGCGCCATGGTCTTGCGCCCGACAAATGCGATGGGTTCCGTGGCCCCTTGGCCCCCCTTCTGGATGCCTTGCCGCTGGAGGCCATTGCGGCCGTCCGGCAGCACCAGCCCACCCTGGCCCGCATCGGTTGCCGCACCCTGGGAGATGTGCGCCAGTTGCCACGCGGCGGGCTGGGCCGCCGTTTTGACAAGGCGCTGCTGACAGCCCTGGACCAGGCCTATGGGTTGCGGCCCGAGGCCTACGAATGGATCACGCTGCCAGAGCGTTTTCATGTGCGGCTGGAACTGATGTCCCGGGTGGAGACCGCGCCTGCGCTGCTGTTTGCCGCCCGGCGCCTGCTGCTGCAAATGGCAGGGTGGCTGGTGGCCCGCCGACTGGGCGCCACGGCGTTCACCCTGCGCTGGTGCCATGACACCCTGCGGGCCAAAGATGCGGGGACCGGCGGTGAACTGACCGTGCGCACGGCACAACCCGCCCAGAACGTCGAACATTTTGCGCGCCTGTTGGCCGAGCATCTGGCCCAGGTCACCTTGCTGGCGCCCGCCGGAGACATCGAGTTACTGGCCTGCGAGGTGGCTCCCGTCATCGAAGAGAGCCGCTCGTTCCTTCCCGACACCCTGCGCAAGGGCGCAAGCACGGACCTGGCGCTTGAGCGCATCCAGGCACGCCTGGGAAGCACCTGCGTGCGCCGACCGGTTCTGTCTGCAGACCACCGGCTGGAATGGATGCAGCGCTGGGACAGTGACCTGGCCCAACACCCCAAGTCACCCGCGCCATCGCCATCACCATCGCCCGGCGATTTGCCACTGCCCACCTGGGTGCTGGATGCGCCGCTGCGGCTCATGGAACGCGACAACCGGCCGTACTACCAGGGACCGCTGCAACTGCTGCTGGGGCCCGACCGCGTGGAAGGTGGCTGGTGGCACCGCAGCAGCGCCGGGGAGGATGCCCTGCCCCTGAACGTGCAGCGCGATTACTGGCTCGCACTCAGCCCCCATGCGGGCGTGCTGTGGGTGTTCCAGCAGCGGCTGGCAGGTGACCAGACGGCATGGTTCCTCCATGGGCATTTCGCATAAAGCCATGAAACCTGCTGTACGCCTTGCGCTGCCCGACTATGTGGAGCTGCGCTGCGTCTCCCATTTCACCTTTCTGCGGGGTGCCAGCAGCCCGGCGGAACTGGTGGAACGCGCACAGAAACTGGGCTACCAGGCACTGGCCCTGACCGATGAGTGCAGCATGGCGGGCGTGGTGCGCGCCCATGTGGCGGCCAAAGCCGTGGGCCTGCCCTTGCTCCTGGGATCACAGTTCCGCATCCAGCCACACGATGCCACCGAAGCCTCCTGTGTGTTGGTCGTGCTGGCCCAGAACCTGAACGGCTACGGCAACCTGTGCGCTTTCATCACCAAGCTGCGGCGCTCGTCCGAGAAAGGCCGCTACCACCTCACCCTGGACCACATCACCGGGGCAGAACTCACAGACTGCCTGGTACTGCTGTGCCCGGACCGCCGTGCCACCGAGGCGCAACTGGAAACCCTGGGCCAATGGACGCTGAACCAGTTCACGGGGCGCTGCTGGATTGGCGTGGACCAGGTGCGGCGCCTGGACGATGAACGCTGGCTGCACCGCATGCGCAAGCTGTCCGCGCTGACCGCCATGCCGCTGGTGGCCGTGGGCGATGTGCACATGCATGTGCGCTCGCGCAAGCCGCTGCAGGATGTGCTGACGGCCACGCGCATCGGCAAGCCCCTGACCGCATGCGGCCACGCCTTGCAGCGCAGCGCCGAACAGCACCTGCGCACCCGGCTGCGGCTGGCCCAGACATTTCCGGCCGACCTGCTGGCCGAGACACTGCATGTTGCCGCGCGGTGCTGTTTCAGCCTGGATGAATTGCGTTACCAGTACCCCGACGAGGTCGTACCGCGCGGGCACACGGCGGCCAGCTTTTTGCGGCAGGCCACCTATGAAGGCGCAGGGCGCCGCTGGCCGGGCGGCATTTCCGCACCGGTGCAGGAGCTGATTGAACACGAGCTGTCGTTGATCTGCGAACTGCGCTACGAACACTACTTCCTCACGGTGTACGACATCGTGGCCTTTGCACGCTCGCGGCACATCCTGTGCCAGGGGCGCGGCTCGGCCGCCAACAGCGTGGTCTGCTACTGCCTGGGCGTGACCGAGGTAGACCCGGCGCGCATGTCGATGCTGTTTGAGCGCTTTATCTCCCGGGAGCGCAATGAGCCGCCGGACATCGACATCGACTTCGAGCACCAGCGCCGCGAAGAGGTCATCCAGTACCTGTACACAAAATACGGACGTGACCGCGCCGCCCTCACCGCGGCCGTCATCAGCTACCGGCCCCGCTCTGCCATCCGCGATGTAGGCAAGGCGCTGGGGTTTGACCTGGAAACGGTGGACGCCATCGCCAAAGGCCAGCAGTGGTTTGATGGCACAAACGTCCGCATGGAACGGTTCAAGGAACTCGGTCTGTCGGCGGACAGCCTGGCGGTGCGCCAGCTCATCACGCTCACGCGCCAGCTGATCGGGTTCCCAAGGCATTTGTCGCAGCACACGGGCGGGTTCGTGCTGACGCGGGATTTGCTGTGCCGCATGGTGCCGGTAGAGAACGCCTCCATGCCCGACCGCACGGTCATCGAATGGGACAAGGACGACCTCGACGCCGCAGGCTTGCTCAAGGTGGATGTGCTGGCTCTGGGCATGCTGTCCGCCCTCCGGCGCGCCCTGGACCTTATCGGCCAGCGGCGTGGCCATGCATTTGGCATGCAGGACATCCCCTTTGAGGACAGCGCCACCTACGACATGGTCTGCAAGGCCGACACCATCGGGGTGTTCCAAATCGAGAGCCGCGCCCAGATGAGCATGCTGCCGCGCCTGCGCCCCCGGTGCTTTTACGACCTGGTGATCGAAGTCGCCATCGTGCGGCCCGGGCCCATCCAGGGCGGCATGGTGCACCCCTACCTGAACCGTCGCCAGGGCAAAGAGCCCGTCACCTACCCCAGCGAAGCACTGAAGGCGGCCCTGGGCCGCACGCTGGGCGTACCGGTGTTTCAGGAGCAGGTGATGCAGATTTCCATCCTGGCGGCGGGCTTCACCCCTGGCGAGGCCGATGGCCTGCGCCGGGCCATGGCGGCCTGGAAACGCAAGGGCGGGCTGGAGAAGTATTACGACAAAATCGTGAACGGCATGACCGACCGGGGATACGAGCGCGCATTTGCAGAAGCGATCTTTGAGCAAATCAAGGGCTTCTCGGAATACGGCTTCCCGGAGAGCCACGCCGCCAGCTTTGCGCTGCTGGTCTACGCCTCGTGCTGGATCAAGCGCCACGAACCCGCCGCCTTTCTCACCGCCCTGCTCAACAGCCAGCCCATGGGTTTTTACACCCCCAGCCAGCTGGTGCAAGATGCCCGCCGCCATGGCGTGGAGGTACGCGCCGTCGATGTGATGCACAGCGCGGTCGAAACCACGCTGGAAGACCTGCCCGGCACACCCGCTGTGCGCCTGGGCCTGCACAGGGTGCAAGGGCTGCGCACAGCCAGCGCCCAGCGCATCGTGGCCGAGCGCCACAAGGCCCCCTTTGACAACGCCGAAGAACTGGCCCGCCGCGCACGGCTGGAGCAATCCGAGATGAAGCTGCTGGCCGCAGGCGGCGCCCTGGCAAGCCTGTCAGGCCACCGACGGCAGCAGGTGTGGGATGCCGCCGCCCTGCATGCCCCGCCCGCGTTGCTGCAGGATACGCCGATCGACGAAGACTTCTGGGAACTGCCCGCCGCACCCGAGGGCGAAGACGTGCTCTGGGACTATGCCTCGCTCGGCCTGACCTTGCGCAGCCACCCCATGGCACTGCTGAGAGCCAAGCTCGACCGGTACAAACTCAAGACTTCGGAAGAACTGCGCCGCACGCCCCATGGACGAACCGTGCGCACCGCCGGCATCGTCACGCTGCGCCAACGCCCGCAAACCGCCAACGGCACCGTTTTTGTGTCGCTGGAAGACGAACACGGCAGCACCCAGGTGATTGTGTGGCGCCAGGTGCGCGACGCACAGCGCCAGGTGCTGCTGGGCTCCCGGTTGCTCGCCGTCAAGGGCC
Organism: Giesbergeria sp.; assembly: GCA_026647025.1. GTDB lineage: Bacteria > Pseudomonadota > Gammaproteobacteria > Burkholderiales > Burkholderiaceae_C > Simplicispira. The sequence goes on along the minus strand of JAPKHH010000050.1, from coordinate 2,528 downwards.
GGTGGCAGCGCGAAGGCGAGGTATGCAACCTGATCGCCGAGCAACTGGCAGACCTATCACCCCTGCTGGGACGGCTGGCGACCGAGAGCCGGGAATTCCGGTGAGTGGACAACGTACGCTCGGATGCGGATGTCCTTGCCACGTGCTTCATAGGACCAGAAAGCAAAAAAGGTTTGTTCTATTTTCATAGCAACAAACCTTTGCAAATATTGGATGAGAGGACGGCATTAATTGTAATCCATTGATTTACAAGGAAATATTTAAAAATAACGCTGGTGTGCCACCAAAAAGTAACGCCAGACCGCCAGCGCAGCGTACGCGAAAGGTGCGTGTGACAACAGGCATGCTGCGAAGGCTCCTTGCACTGACGACATGACCATCGTGCCTCAGTGCACAGTTTTTGAATGGCCTTGCATCTCGGGCTCGCCGACGAGACACAGCCATGCTCTCGTTCGACCTTCTTCTTGGAGCAAGAGGCTGCGCAGGGCTCTGGTGCAGATACCGGATAAGCCGCTACTTGCGCTTAACCGGCTATCCCGGTAATATGATTTTACTTCTCATAGCGGTAAATCATGTCCAACAGAATCCAGCCCATTGCCACCGCCCCTCAACTGGGGGTCCTACTGCAAGGCACACGCAAGAGCCGCAAGCTCACGCAGGCCCAACTCGGGGCACGAATGGGTCTGAGCCAAAAGCGTGTGTCCGAGCTGGAGCTCGCGCCAGGCTCATTGAGTGTGGACCAACTCCTGGACATCTGTAACCAGCTCGGATTGCAGCTGAGTATTCAGCCACGCGGCGAAGAGCAGCAGGCTACCGATTCCCAGCAGGCGGACTGGTAAGTCATGGGGCGCCGTGGAAGCTCCCAACCGCTGGCCATCTGGGCCAATGGCGAACTGGTGGGCCGCTGGACTCCAGCCACCCGCCGACCGATGGAGCTACGCTACGAAGATAGCTGGCTGGCGTCTCGTTCCGCCCGGCCGTTGTCACTGTCGTTGCCCCTGCCACTTGTAGGCAACGAACCGATTCGTGGAGACCGGGTCGAGCACTTCTTTGACAACCTGCTGCCAGACCGCGGTGTCATCCGCAAGCGCCTGGCACAACGCTATGCCGCTGGCTCTGAGGACACCTTCGACCTCCTGGCCGCCATTGGCAGGGACTGTGTGGGGGCCGTTCAATTGCTGCCACTTGACGAACAGCCAACAGGCTTCAACCGCATAGACGGAGAAGTCCTTGATGAGGAGGCTGTGGCCACCCTTCTGCGCAACACCGTTACGACAGGCCAGTTTGGTCATCAAGGCAAGGAGCAGGACCTTCGCATTTCAATTGCTGGCGCGCAGGAGAAGACTGCTTTGCTGCGCCATGGGGGCAAATGGTTGAAGCCGCTCGGTGCCACACCCACCACGCACATCCTCAAGCTGCCCCTGGGCCTGGTCGGAAACATGCAAGCTGATATGCGCACATCGGTCTACAACGAGTGGCTGTGCTTGAAGCTCATGGGCGCGTTGGGGTTCGAGGTAGCCAACGCGGACATCGTCACTTTTGCTGACCACCCACCGGTACTGGCAGTGGAGCGATTCGACCGCAGGATGCATCCATCCGGCACATGGTTGCTCCGTCTACCCCAAGAAGACTTCTGTCAGGCGCTGGGCATGGCCCCCGCCAAAAAGTACGAAGCCGACGGTGGTCCAGGCATTGAGCAGCTTGCCCAGGTGCTCAATGGTTCCCAAAGCGCGCGCGCCGACTTGAAATCATTGCTGTCAAGTCAAGTGGCCTTTTGGCTGCTGGCCGCCACCGACGGTCATGCCAAGAACTTCAGCATCCGCCTTTTCGCGGGTGGCAGTTATGCGCTCACACCGATGTACGACGTGCTCTCCGCGTGGCCCATCATAGGTAATGGGAAAAATCAGCTGGCGTGGAGAAATGCCAAGCTGGCCATGGCATTGAGCGGCAAGAACTGCCACTACGAATTGGCCACCATCATGCGACGCCACTTCAACGCAACGGCTGCCAAGTGCGGCTGGGGCGAGACCGCCGAGGACATCATCACCGAACTGCTCGCCCGGGTTGAACCGGCCATCGAGGTGGTCACCCGGCAGTTGCCTCCGGGTTTTCCGCAAGATGTGGCTGTGGCCATCTTTGAGGGCGTGCATAAACAGGTCAAACGCCTTGAGGGACAACCGTCAACCTAGTCCCAAACCGACGGCGCAGCCGCAATCACATCTCTATGCGATGGAACCAATCGGCGCGATTCAAACAGCGATATTCCCAACGGCTCAAAAGTGTCCAGGAATGCCGGGGCGATTCACGAAATCGTCTTACATCCACCCTTACATCGGACGGGAAAGAAAAAAACCCGCTATCGTATTGATAGCGGGGTTTCCTTTTTGCTGGCGGAGAGGGTGGGATTCGAACCCACGGTAGTATTGCTACTACGCCTGATTTCGAGTCAGGTACATTCGACCACTCTGCCACCTCTCCGCTCGAAGCCTGCGATTCTAGCAGGAGATTCGGCGCTTTTTTACGGCGTG
>JAPKHH010000005.1:0-69288 GCA_026647025.1 Giesbergeria sp. | reverse complement strand
TGATGATCTCGGGCGACAACAAAGGTGCGGCCGAGGCCATGGCCCGCCGCCTGGGTCTGGACCCGGACGCGGGCGAGGTGATGGCCGAGGTGCTGCCGGGCGACAAGGCGGCGGCGGTGCGTGCGCTGCAGCAGGGGCGTGATGGCGCGCACCGAACGGTTGCCATGGTGGGCGACGGCGTGAACGATGCGCCCGCGCTGGCCGCTGCCGATGTGGGCATGGCCATGGGCAACGGCACCGATGTGGCCATGCACGCCGCCGGCATCACGCTGATGCGCGGCGACCCGCAGCTGGTGGCGGCAGCGCTCGATATTTCACACCGCACGGTGCTGAAGATCCGGCAGAACCTGTTCTGGGCGTTTGCCTACAACGTGGCCGGTATCCCGCTGGCCGCTTTGGGATACCTGAGCCCGGTGGTGGCAGGCGCCGCCATGGCGCTGAGCTCGGTCAGTGTGATGACCAATGCGCTGCTGCTCAAGCGCTGGCGGCGGTAGCGGGGTGAACAGGCCCTAGTCCAGCGCGGGGTAGTCGGTGTAGCCCTGGGCGCCGCCGCCGTAGAAGGTGGCGCGGTCGGGGGTGTTGAGCGGCGCGCCGCGCTGCAGGCGCTCGACCAGGTCCGGGTTGGCGATGTAGGGGCGGCCGAACGCAACGATGTCGGCGCCTTCGGCCACGGCGTTTTGGGCCATGACGCGGTCGTAGCCGTTGTTCACCATCCAGGCGGCCTTGCCTCCGCTGCTACGGTACACGGCCTTGAGGGCGGCGTAGTCGAACGGGCGCTCGGGCAGTTCGCGTGGGCCGCCGGTGGCGCCTTCGATGATGTGGATGTAGGCCAGGCCCAGGGGTGCCAGGTGGTGCAGCAGGTAGTCAAACAGCTGCTGCGGGTCGTCGTCGATGATGTCGTTGGCGGGTGTGACGGGCGAGAGGCGGATGGCGGTGCGCCCTGCGCCGATTTCGTCGGCCACGGCGCGCACCACTTCCAGCGCCAGGCGGGCGCGGTTCTTGATGCTGCCGCCGTAGTCGTCCTCGCGCTGGTTGGCGCCGGTCTTGAGGAACTGGTCGATCAGGTAGCCGTTGGCGCCGTGGATTTCGACGCCGTCAAACCCGCTGGCAATGGCGTGGCGCGCGGCGTGGCGGTAGTCCTGCACGATGCCGGGCAGCTCGGCGGCATCGAGTGCGCGGGGCTCCGAGGTTTCGGTAAAGGTGGGTACGCCGTCGTGCAGGAGCACGGTCTTGGTCTTGGCGCGCACGGCCGAGGGGCCGACCGGTGCGACGTTGCCCGGCTGCAGCAGGGTGTGCGAGACGCGGCCCACATGCCACAGCTGCGCGACGATCTTGCCGCCCGCCTGGTGCACGGCGCTGGTGACCTGCTTCCAGCCGTCGAGCTGCTCGGTGCTGTAGAGGCCGGGCACGTCGGCATAGCCCTGGCCTTGCGGGCTGATGGCCACCCCTTCGCTGATGAGCAGGCCTGCGCTGGCGCGCTGGGCGTAGTACTGGGCCATGAGGGCGTTGGGAATGGCGCCCGGGGCGCGGTTGCGGGTGAGCGGCGCCATGGCGATGCGGTTGGCCAGGGCGATGTCGCCTGCGCGGGTGGGTTCAAACAGTGTGGTCATGGCGGTCTTCGATGGAGGGAGGGCGATGCGTTCAAGCGTAGTGCTGCCGTGCACGCAGCGCAGTGCTGCAGGCGACAGCGGCTTTTTGGTAGGTGGGGCTAAAAATGAGATTGAAAAGAGGCGCCGGGGCAATTTCCATGAGCGCTGGCAGCTATTGTTTTGATAGCTTTGCGTGACGCCGTGGCATGCCCTTCACCAGGGGCCAGCATCCTGGGTTGGTGCGGCACAATCTGGGCGATGCACGAAAGCTCTTCTCCCGCCCCGGTCTCGCGTGCCCAGGTGGTGTGGCTGGCCCTGGCGCTGTCGCTGGGGGCGGCGGTGTCGCTGGGCATCACCCGTTTTGCCTATGCGCTGCTGCTGCCGCCCATGCGCGAGGACCTGGGCTGGTCGTACACGCTGGCGGGGGGCATGAACACCATCAACGCGCTGGGTTACCTGCTGGGCGCGCTGGCCACGCCGGTGCTGCTGCGGCGCCAGGCGCCGGGCCGCCTGCTGCTGGGCGGGGCGGTGCTGGCCACGGTGTTCATGGGGCTGTGCGGGTTCTTTCTGGATGCGCCTTCGCTGCTGCTGCAGCGCTTGCTGGCGGGTGTGGCCAGTGCGCTGATCTTCATTGCCGGTGGGTTGATGGCTGCGCGCCTGGGGGCGCTGGATGCGCCGCGCAGCGGCCTGCTGCTGGGGCTGTATTACGGGGGCACGGGCTGGGGCATCAGCCTGTCGGCGTTGCTGGTGCCCGCCGTGCTGGCAGCGGCCCCGGGGCCGCACACCTGGACCTGGGCCTGGTGGGCGCTGGCGCTGGCCAGTGCTGTGGCCACGCTGGGCATGGTGTGGCCGGTGCGGGTGCTGCGCCGCATGGATGCTGCCGCTGCTGCCGCTGTGGTGGTGGCGTCTGGCAAGCCAGCTCCCTCGGCCGCTCCTGTGGGGCCGCAGGTGTTTCGCGTGCGCGACTTCGGGCCTGCGCTGGCGGGCTATGCGATGTTTGGTGTGGGCTATATCGGTTACATGACCTTTGTGGTGGCGCTCTTGCGCGCACAGGGCGTGGGGGGCGGGGCGATCACCTGGTTCTATGCGCTGCTGGGGCTGGCGGTGGTGCTGTCGTCGCGCATCTGGGCCGGGCTGCTGGACCGCAGCCGGGGCGGGCAGGCGCTGGCCTTGCTGAACGGCCTGCTGGGCGTGGCCACGGTGCTGCCGGCGCTCACCGGCTCGTGGCCGGTGGCGCTGGCCTCGGGCCTGCTGTTTGGCGGGGTGTTTCTGTCGGTCGTCGCTTCGACCACGGCGCTGGTGCGGCACAACCTGCCGCCCGCGCAGTGGGCGGCAGGCATCAGCGCCTTCACCATCGTTTTTGCGGCCGGGCAGATTGTCGGGCCCACGGTGGTGGGGTTGATTGCCGATGGCCCGGGTGGCCTGGCGCGCGGCCTGGTGTTTTCAGCCGGTGCGCTGTGGCTGGGCGCGCTGCTGGCCTGGCGCCAGCGCCCCCTTATGCGGGATGCCGGGTCGTGACGATGAGCCGTGCGTCGCGCAGGGCGGCGCTGCGGTGGTGCACGATGGCCTGGTAGGCGGGCGACTGCACCATGGCGACGAAGGCGTCGCGCGAGGGGTACTCGACCAGCAGCACTTCGTCCCAGGTTTCGCCGGGCGGCGCGATGAAGGCATGGTGGGCATCGGCCACCCAGAGCACGCGGCCGCCCACGGCGGCCAGCAGCGGCGCCACCGCTTTGGAATACTCAGCATAGGCCTGGCGCCCGGTGCGGCCGCCGTCCTCGGCGGTGTCCCTGAAGGCCAGCAGGTTGAGCATCTGCACCGGCCCCTGGGTTGGGGCGCGCTCGAACAGGGCTTTGAAGCTCTCGCGCGTGGGATCGATGGCGCGCCGGGGCTCGTGGGCTGGCGTACTCATGGGATCAGCCCTTCGGCCTTCATCGTGGCCACGACCGCGGGGCGTTCACCCACGCGTTTGCGGTAGGCGCTGAGGTTTTTGAGGTGCGACAGGTCCATGCCGACCACGCGCGGCCAGCCACTCACGGTGAACAGGTAGGCGTCGGCCACGGTGAACTGGTGGCCCATCAGGTAGTCGCGTCCGGCCAGCTGTGCATCAACCCAGGCGAGACGGCCCAGCAGGCGCTCTTTGACGGCGGCTTTGTATTCGTCGTTGGCGCCACCACCAAACAGGGGCGAGAAACCTTTGTGCAGTTCGGTGCCGATGAAGGTCAGCCATTCCTGCAACTGGTAGCGCTCGAAGCTGCCTGCGGGTGGGGCGAGATTTTTCTCGGGCACCAGGTCGGCCAGGTACTGCACGATGGCCGGGCCTTCGCGCAGGGTGCGGCCATCGTCGAGCACGAGGAAAGGCACATAGCCCAGGGGGTTGATGGTGTAGAAGTCGGTGCCGTCCGGCAGCTTGTGCGTCTTGGTGGGCGCGGCGATGGCTTCGTGCGCCAGCCCGGCTTCGTGCAGAACGATGTGTGGTGACATGGAACAGGCGCCGGGGGAGTAGTACAGCTTCATGGACGGTTTCCTTGGGTCAGATGTCGAAGCCGCCATGGTAGGCCCAGCGGTGCGTGTGTGCTGTCGCGCGGGTAGAAGCCACGTGGGTCAAGAGGCCGTGTCCAGGTGCTGCAGAAAGCGTTGCAATGCCGGAGTGATCTGCTTGTCGCGGTGCAGTACCCAGTAGCACTGGCGGTGGATGGGCGGCAGGGTTGTGTGCAGCGTCTGCAGGCGGCCTGCTTGCAGAAGGTCGTGCACCACCCAGCGCGACAGGCAGGCCACGCCCAGCCCTGCAGCAGCGGCGTTCTGGATGGCTTCGGAGCTGCCCAGTTCGATCACGCGCCGGTAATGGTGCAGGTGGGCCAGCAGTGCCTGGTCTGCGGCCTCGCGGGTGCCCGAGCCGCGCTCACGCAACAGCCAGACGGCATTGCGCAGCTGCGCCGGTTTCAGCGGTAGGCTGCTGTCCAGCCCCCGCACACCGCCGGGTGCTGCCACCAGCAGCAATTCGTCCTGCAACCACGGTGTGGCGGTAAGGGCGGGCTCGTGGCAATGGCCTTCGATCAGGCCGATGTCCAGCTCAAAGCTGGCAACACGGGCGCAGATATCGGCCGTGTTGCCTATGGCCACGCTGGATGACCAGTCGGGTGCCTGGGCGGCGCTGTGACCCAGAAAGGCTGCCAGCAGCGGCGGCAGCACATGGTTGCCCAGGGTGCTGCTGGCGCCAATGCGCAGCGACTGCAGTTGCTGCCCGGCGTCGTGCGCCATGCGTTCGACCTCGCTGGCCCCTTGCAGCAGCGCCTGTGCCCGGGGCAACAGGGCGCGACCATTGTCATTGAGCAGCAAGCGTTTGCCGGTGCGGTCGAACAGCTGGAGCGAGAGCAGGCGTTCGAGCTCATTCACTGCGGCGCTGGTGGCCGACTGCGACAGTGCCACGGCGCTGCTGGCGGCCGTGGTGCTGCCGGTTTGGGCCACAGCAACAAAAATCTGCAGCTGGCGCAAGGTGAGGCGAAGCACATCCATAGAGTTGTCGGGGTGGATCTATCGATATAACAGCTAGACCATAAGAATATAACCTGTTGGACTGTTTTGGTTGTGCCGCGCAGACTGCAGGCATGGCGTATTCCACTGAATTGACATTGCCGGCCCACGCTGTGCGGGCCACGGTTGGGGATGCACCACAGCGCCCGTCGCACGGCACTGTGCGCCGTTTGCTGCCGGGGCTGCTTCTTAGCGCGACGTTGGCCGCAGGGGGCATCGCGCTGGGCCGTAACGACTGGCTGGCAGCGCACGGCTTGAGCGCGCTGACGCTCGCCATCGTGCTGGGCATGCTGGTAGGCAACACGGTGTACCCGCGCATTGCGGTAGCCAGTGGCCCGGGCGTGCACCTGTCCAAACAAAAGCTGCTGCGGCTGGGCATCGTGCTGTATGGTCTGCGCTTGACGGTGCAGGACATCGGCCATGTGGGCCTGACCGGTGTGGTGGTGGATGCATTGGTGCTGGGCTCAACCTTTCTGCTGGCCTGCTGGATCGGCACGCGCTGGCTCGGTCTGGACAGGGAAAGCGCCATGCTGATTGGCGCCGGCAGTTCGATCTGCGGCGCGGCTGCGGTGATGGCCGCCGAGCCGGTGGTGAAGGCGCGTGCCGAGCAGGTGACGGTGGCTGTGGCCACGGTGGTGCTGTTTGGCACTTTGGCCATCTTTTTGTACCCCGTGCTGTTCGAGCTGAACCAGAGGTGGCAGGTAATTCCGGGTGGGGCCAACGGCTTTGGCCTGTTTGCTGGCTCGACCATTCATGAGGTGGCGCAGGTGGTGGCTGCGGCGCGCTCCATCGGCCCCGAAGCGGCCGATACGGCGGTGATCGCCAAGATGGTGCGGGTGATGATGCTGGCGCCGTTTCTGTTGCTGCTTTCGGGCTGGTTGACGCGTGATGCAGCGCGCAGCGCAGCACCTTGCGCGCACGGCAAGGGCCCTCGGGGCAAGATCGCCGTGCCCTGGTTTGCCTTTGGTTTTGTGGCCGTGGTGCTGTTTAACTCATTGCAATGGCTACCTTCCAGCGTCACCACCCTAGCGACGGAGGTGGACACCGGTTTGCTGGCCATGGCCATGGCGGCGCTGGGTTTGTCGACACACTTCAGCGCCATCCGCACGGCTGGTGCCAAGCCGCTGCTGTTGGCCTTGATTTTGTTTGGCTGGCTGCTGGCAGGCGGTGCGCTGATCAATCACTGGGTGCCGGTGTTGTTGGCGTGAGTGGCTGGCGGTTGCGCCACTGCCGAGCCCAGCACCGCCGCCTCGGGGCGCTGCAGCAGGGCTTTGAGCAGCGGTGGCTCGAAGTGCCTGCGCACCGTGATGGCGTAGAAGTTCTCGTACAAATCGGGCACCACGCCGTGTTCGACCAGGCGGCCGCTGCGCAGTTCGTCCTGCACCACCACGCTGGGCAGCAGGGCGATGCTGTCGGAGTCGCGGGCCAGCAGGCGCATGAGCGCCATGTCATCCACCTCGGCGCGCAGCCGGTAGCGGATGCCGCGCTGCTCGCACATCAGATCGAATGCGGCGCGGATGTCGTTGTCGCGGCCGGGCAGCAGCAGGGGCGTGTCGGCCAGGTCCTGCGGGAAGCGAAAGGGCTTGGCACCGGGCCGCGCCTTGCCCACCAGGCTGACGGGTTGGCGTGCGATGCGCTGGCAGCGCCAGGGGTTGTCGGTGCTGGCGTGTACGCGCTGGTTGGACAGGATCAGGTCCAGCGTGTGCACGCGCAGGCGGGCCAGCAACTCCAGCAGGTTGCCCGAGTGCAGCACCAGTTCGACGTCGTCACGCGCGAGCAGCGGCTGCAGAAAGTTCTCCTGAAAGTTGCGCGACAGCGTGGCCACGGCACCGATGCGCAGCACCTGGCGCTCGTCGCGGCGGCCCTCGCGCATGAGCGCCATGAGCTCGTTGCCCGAGGCAAAAATCGACTCCGCATAGCCCAGCGCGAGCTGGCCCGCCTCGGTCAGCTGCAGGCTGCGGCCCACGCGCGCAAAAAGCGGTTGGCCGAGTTGTTCTTCCAGTTGCCTGATCTGTGCCGACAGGGCCGATTGCGACACATGCAGGTGCGTGGCGGCGCGGGTAAGGTTGCCCTCTTTGGCGACGGCCCAGAAATAGTGCAGGTGGTGGAAGTTGAGACGCGGCACGGCTTGAATGTTCTGAAAAAATGCACGAAGTATGCTTAAAAATGCATTTTACAGAATGATTGCAGACCGGCACAGTCACGGTATTCGTGAGAAGGGATGCTGTGATGACGGGATATTTTTCTGAGGGCAGTGCGGGCTTGCCCCTGTGGCACGCCGCGCTGGTGTGGGCCCCGGCGCTGTGGGCCGGGCTGGCGGCAGCGCTGGTGGCTGGCGTGGCCCGCACAGACGCAAGCCCGGTGGTGGCATGGCGCATTGCACGGGCGGCCAGCCTGGCGGCTCTGGTGGCTGCGGCCGCAGGCCTGATGGCGGTGGCGCTGGGCGCGGGGGGCGTGGGCTACGGTGCACGCGCCGATGTGGTCGGGGCACTGGTCATGCTGCTGGTGGCTTTTGTGGGCTGGGTCATCGTGCGCTACTCGCAGACCTACCTGCAGGGCGAACGGCGCGAGCTGCACTACGTGCGCTGGCTCCTGGCCACGCTGGCCACGGTGCTGGTGGTGGTGGCCACCGACCACCTGCTGGTGCTGGCCCTGGCCTGGACGGCCACCAGCCTCACGCTGCACCACCTGCTGACTTTCTTTGGCGATCGGCCTGCGGCCGTGGTGGCTGCGCACAAGAAGTTCATTGTGGCGCGCCTGGCCGATGTGTGCATGCTGGGTGCCACGGCGCTGCTGTGGGTGGCGTATGGCACGCCGCACATCCACGCCATGCTGGCGCAGGCTGCGGGCGCGCCCCTGCCGGGATCGGTGCAGTTGGCCGTGGTGCTGCTGGCCTGTACGGCGGTGCTCAAGTGTGCGCAACTGCCGTTCCATGGCTGGCTCATCCAGGTGATGGAAGCGCCCACGCCGGTGTCGGCCCTGCTGCATGCGGGCATCGTGAACCTGGGCGGCTTTGTGCTGCTGCGCTTTGCCCCGCTGGTGTCCGAGGTGCCTGCCGCGCAAACCCTGCTGGTGGCGGTGGGCGCGGCCACGGCGGTACTGGCGGCGCTGGTGATGACGACGCGCATCAGCATCAAGGTGATGCTGGCCTGGTCCACCTGTGCGCAGATGGGTTTCATGCTGATGCAGTGCGGCCTGGGGGCCTGGGACATGTCGTTGTTGCACCTGCTGGCGCACTCGCTCTACAAGGCACATGCCTTTTTGGGCGCAGGCGGTGCCGTGCGGCGCGCGCAGATGGCGCAGCTGACGCCACAGGCGCCCGCTGCCGGGTTGGGCTCCATGCTGTTTGCCTGTGGGCACCGGGCTTGGTCCAATCCCCCGCGATGTGGGTGTTGGCGGGCGTGGTGTCGCTGGCGCTCATGCCCCTGGTGCGGGCGCAGGCACAAAGCGCCTCGTGGCTGGCGTTGGCGGGTGGGGCGCTGTGTGTGGCGCTGGCCTATTTTGGGCTGCATGTGCTGCTGGGCGGTTGGCTGGGGATGCCCGCGCCGCAGCCGGTGACCGCACTCTGGCTGGGCGCTGCGCTGGCTTTTGCCGCCCTGTTCGTGCTGCAGTCGGTCATCACCCTGGCCCCACGGGGGGCGCTGGCGCAGCGCCTGTACCCGTGGTTTTACGGCGGGTTGTTCCTGGATGAGAAGTTCAACAGCCTGGCCTTTGCCCTGTGGGCGCCGCCCGCACCGGCGCGGTCCGTGGCGGCGGCCCCGCCCGCACACCTGCATCCCGCCGCCTCTGGAGTCACACCATGAACGCATTGGACCAAGATATCGACCGGGCCTGCGCCCGCATTGCGCCCACCTGGCCGCTGGACCAGTTCATCGCCGTCAACCCCTACTGGGGCTGGGTGGACCAGCCCATGCCACAGGCGGCGGCCGCGCTGGAGGCCTTGGGCGGCACGCGCCTGACCCTGCCGCGCAGCTGGTTTGCGGCACAGTGGCATGCGGGCTATTTGCAGCGTCGGCATCTGCAGGCGGCGGCAGAGCGTGCCGCAGGCGACACCGCAGCGGCAGACCGTGTGGAGCAGCAGGTGATGGCCCTGGTGGCCGCGCTGGAAGCGCCCACCGCGCCCTCTTTGCACCGCCTGCCCCTCATCACGGATCTGCGCGATGCTGGTGCGCCCCCACGCCCTGGGGTGTCGTGGACTGAGATGGTCACGCACCAGGTCAGCCAGCACTGCGCGGCATTTTTTGACACGCAGCAGGCGAGCTGGGGCATGCCGCAGTCGGCAGGCTTGTGGGGCACCTGGCGCCAGCAGTTGGCCGCCGACCATGGCCTGCCGTGGCACCACGGCCATGCGGCGCTGGCCCGGCGGCTGGCGGCTTTGCCCGGCGATGCGCGGGCGGTGATTGCGCAGGCGCTGGCGGGGCTGGGTGTGGATGCGCGCGGCCAGGCCGCTTACCTGAGTGCGGTGCTCATGGCAATCGGCGGCTGGGGCGCCTGGTGCGCCTATGAGCGCTGGCAGGCGCGGTTGGCAGGCAAGGACGACGACCAGCTGGAGCAGCTATTGGCGATTCGCCTGACCTGGGAATGGTTGCTGCACGACGATGCGCCGGCGGCTACCCTGCCCGCAGGCTGGGCCGCGCAGTGGAGCGCCGCCGACGCACTGGCCCGGCAGCGCGAGGGCGCCCAGGCGCTGGACTGGCTGCTGCAGGACGCACTGGAGATCGCCTACCAGCAGCCTCTGTTGGCGGGGTTGTCGAAGGCTGTGGCAGTCCCCGCCACAGCCCCTGAAGTGCAGGCGCTGTTTTGCATCGACGTGCGCTCGGAAGTCTTTCGCCGGGCGCTCGAAGGCGTGGATGCCCAGGTGCACACCCGTGGGTTTGCGGGATTTTTCGGCCTGCCCATCGCCTATGCGCCGGTGGGCAGTGCGCTGACCCGCCCGCAACTGCCGGGCCTGCTGTCGCCCGCGCTGTGTGTGACCGAGAGCACGGGCGACGCCCACCTGGCGCAGGTGCTGGCGGGCCAGCGGCGCCGTGCGCTGCAGTGGCGTGCACGGTGGGACCAGTTCCGCACCGCACCCGCGTCGGGCTTCAGCTTTGTGGAGTCGCTGGGGCTGTTGTACGGTGCCAAGCTGGCCCGGCAAAGCCTGCCGTCGGGTGCAAGGCCTGCGCGCTGGGAAGATGCGGGCCTGCCCCCTGCAGAGGCCGCCACATTGCGCCCCCAGATGCCCCAGGCCTTGAGCGCGCCCGAAGAGGGCGCTGCCATCGCCCACCGCGTGCTGACTGCCATGGGACTGGTGCGTGACTTTGCCCCGCTGGTTCTGCTGGCCGGCCACGGGAGCCAAAGCGCCAACAACGCCCATGCGGCGGGGCTGGACTGCGGCGCCTGCGGTGGACAGACCGGAGAGGTCAACGCCCGGGCGCTGGCCGATTTGCTCAACACCCCTGCGGTGCGCGAGCACCTGGTGCCCCTGGGCATCACCATCCCTTCCGGCACGCACTTTGTGCCGGGGTTGCACAACACCACCACCGATGAACTGGTGTTGCTGGATATCGATGCGGTTCCGCCCACGCATACCGCCCGGCTCGAGCGCCTGCGGGCCTCTCTGCACGCTGCGGGGCAGCGCGCGCGGGCAGAGCGGGCCGCCAGCCTGGGGCTGACAAGCCTCGCAGGCAACCCGCAGGCATTGCAGCAATCGCTGCGCGAACGCGCCAATGACTGGGCGCAGGTGCGGCCCGAGTGGGGCCTGGCCAACAACGCGGCCTTCATCGTCGCGCCGCGTGCGCGCAGCCAGCACCTGAACTTGGGCGGCCGCGCGTTCCTGCACGACTACGACCACCGGCTGGACCCGGACAACGCGGTGCTCACCCTCATCATGACGGCGCCCATGGTAGTGACGAACTGGATCAACCTGCAGTACCACGCCTCGACCGTGGACAACCGCCGCTACGGCAGCGGCAACAAGCTGCTGCACAACGTGGTGGGTGGGCGGCTGGGCGTGTTTGAGGGCAACGGGGGTGATCTGCGCATTGGTCTGCCGATGCAGTCGCTGCATGACGGGCAGGCGCTGCGCCACACCCCGCTGCGCCTGAGCGTGTTCATCGAAGCGCCGCGCGAGGCCATCGACGCGGTGATGGCGCAGCACGCGGTGGTGCGCGATCTGGTGGGCAACGGCTGGATGCACCTGTTCTGGCTGGAGCCCCAGGGTTCTCGCAGGGCGCAGTGCTGGCAGGGGCGGTGGCTGGAGGTGGAGGCCCGCCCGGCCGCCTGAGCGTTGCCCGCCGTGGCTGGTATGCCCGGCATCCTGCCGGGACGGCAATCGATGAAGCTATTTTTTTGATAGCTGCCTGCGCTTGCCCAGTCAGCGTGAAAGGCTGTTTTTGCCTGAAGTTTCAGGCGTCGCCCGCATGCAGGCGGGACGCAGCCCACAGCACCTGTTCCACCACGCCCTGCACGCGCTGGCGGTGCGCGTCCTGCACCAGCGCGCCGTGCTCGTCGAAGGCACTGGCGGCCTGGCCCAGGGCAAAGGCGCGCGGGGCCAGCCAGCACTCCAGGTTGATGAGCAGCGGCGCCAGGTGGCTTTGTGACCGCAGTCCGCCCAGGGCGCCGTTGGATGCGCTGAGCATGCCCACCACCTTGCCCCGGAAGGAACGCGTGCCATCCTGCCAGACCGGGTCACCCTTGACCGGACTCGACGCCCAGTCAATGGTGTTCTTGAGCAAGGCGGTATAGCTGCCGTTGTATTCGGGCGAGCAGATGACCCAGGCAGGGTGCTCCCACAGCAACTGCTTGAGGCGCACGACATCCGCAGGCGTACCACGCGCCTCCAGGTCGGCGTTGTACATCGGGATGTCGAAGTCCAACAGTTCCAGCAAGGTGGTGTCGGCGCCTGCATCGCGGGCCAGGTCGGCCGCGACCCGGGCCAGGCGGCGGTTGAAGGATTGTTGGCGGGTGCTGCCCGCGAAGACGAGAAGTTTCATGTCTGGCATTGAAGCACAGCCCCGCTGCAAGGATCCTGCAAGCCGCGCAAGCCCCTGGCGCCGAAGGGGCGTGTTTCACGTGGAACACCGCTGCGGCATGGCAGCCTGGCGCAGCATCTGCGCAAAGGTGGGAAAATCACGCCCCTGCTGCTGTTTGTTGACCATTGGGCCCGAGCGCCCCGGAGCCTTTGCATGTTGTACCCCCAGGAATTTGATGTGATCGTCGTTGGCGGTGGCCATGCCGGCACCGAGGCGGCGCTGGCCGCCGCGCGCATGGGGCAGCGCACGCTGCTGCTCACGCACAACATCGAGACGCTGGGACAGATGAGCTGCAACCCCAGCATTGGGGGCATCGGCAAGGGCCATCTGGTGAAAGAGGTGGATGCGCTCGGCGGTGCCATGGCCTTGGCCACGGACGAAGGCGGCATCCAGTTCCGCACGCTCAACAGTTCCAAAGGCCCGGCCGTGCGTGCCACGCGTGCGCAGGCCGACCGCATTCTGTACAAGGCCGCCATCCGCCGCATGCTGGAGAACCAGCCCAAGCTCTGGCTGTTCCAGCAGGCGGTGGACGACTTGATGGTGGAGGGCGACCGCGTGGTGGGCGCCGTCACCCAGGTGGGTATCCAGTTCCGCAGCCGTACGGTGGTGCTCACGGCGGGCACGTTCCTCGACGGCAAGATTCATGTGGGGTTGAACAACTATGCGGCCGGCCGGGCGGGCGATCCACCGGCGGTGTCGCTTTCGGCAAGGCTCAAGGAATTGAAACTCCCGCAAGGGCGCCTCAAGACCGGCACGCCGCCGCGCATCGATGGGCGCAGCATCGATTTTTCGAAATGCGAGGAGCAGCCTGGCGACGGCATGCCCGGCGGCGTGAACGAGGGCACGGTGCCCGTGTTCAGCTTCATGGCGCATGCGTACGGTGGTGCGGCCATGCACCCGCGCCAGGTGCCGTGCTGGATCACGCACACCAACGAGCGCACGCACGAGATCATTCGATCCGGCTTTGACCGCAGCCCCATGTTCACCGGCAAGATCGAGGGCGTGGGCCCGCGCTATTGCCCGAGCGTGGAGGACAAGATCAACCGCTTTGCCGACAAGGACAGCCACCAGATTTTCCTGGAGCCCGAGGGGCTGACGACCCACGAGTATTACCCCAACGGTATCAGCACCAGCCTTCCCTTCGATATCCAGTACGACCTGGTGCGCAGCATGCCGGGGCTGGAAAATGCACACATCCTGCGCCCAGGCTACGCCATCGAATACGACTATTTCGACCCGCGTGCACTCAAGAGCAGCTTCGAGACACGGCAGATCCAGGGGCTGTTTTTCGCTGGTCAGATCAACGGCACCACGGGCTACGAGGAGGCTGCGGCCCAGGGCTTGTTCGCCGGTATCAATGCCGCGCTGCAGTGCCGGGGCGATGCGCCCTGGCTGCCGGGCCGCGACGAGGCCTACCTGGGCGTGCTGGTGGATGACCTCATCACCAAGGGCGTGACCGAGCCCTACCGCATGTTTACCAGCCGTGCCGAGTTCCGCCTGCAACTGCGCGAGGACAACGCCGACATGCGCCTGACCGAAGCCGGACGCACGATGGGCCTGGTGGACGATGCGCGCTGGGAGTCTTTCAGCCGCAAGCGCGATGCGGTTTCACGTGAAACAGAACGCCTGAAAGCCACCTGGGTGAACCCGCGCAACCTGCCTGCGGAGGAGTCCGGGCGGGTGCTCGGCAAGAGCATCGAGCACGAGTACAACCTGTTCGAATTGTTGCGCCGACCCGATGTGGGCTACGAAAAGCTCATGACGCTCGACGGCGGCAAGTACGCATCCAGCGATGTTTCACGTGAAACCTTGGGTGCGTTGAGCGGCCCGGTCGTCGAGCAGGTAGAGATTGCTGCCAAGTATTCCGGCTATATCGACCGGCAGAAGGGCGAGGTGGAGCGTGCTGCGCATTTCGAAAAACTGCGCCTGCCCGAGGAGCTGGACTATCTCCAGGTTACGGCGTTGTCGATTGAAGTGCGGCAGGCGCTGCAGAAGCACCGGCCCGAGACGCTGGGCCAGGCCTCGCGTATTTCGGGCGTCACCCCGGCGGCGATTTCGCTGTTGTTGGTGCACCTGAAGAAAGGGGGCTTCAAGGGCTTTGCGCGCGCCGAAGACGGGGTGGCCGCATGAGCGATGTGCTGATGGAGCGCCTGCGCGCGGGCGCCGAGGCGTTGGCGCTGGGGTTGGACGATGCGCAGCTCCTGCGTCTGCTGGAGTTCCTCGCGCTGCTGCAGAAGTGGAACAAGGTGTACAACCTGACGGCCGTGCGCGACCCGCAAGAAATGCTCACGCACCACCTGCTCGACAGCCTGGCCGCCGTGGCGCCGCTGCGCCGCCATGTGGCGCAGGCGGGCTTGGCGGGGTCGGTGCGTCTGCTGGATGTGGGTTCTGGTGGCGGCCTGCCGGGCGTGGTGTTCGCCATCTGCTGCCCCCAGGTGGATGTGACTTGCGTGGATGCCGTGGGCAAGAAAGCGGCCTTC
This sequence comes from Giesbergeria sp., assembly GCA_026647025.1. Classification (GTDB taxonomy): domain Bacteria; phylum Pseudomonadota; class Gammaproteobacteria; order Burkholderiales; family Burkholderiaceae_C; genus Simplicispira. The sequence continues at coordinate 54,672 of JAPKHH010000005.1, read as the reverse complement.
ATCCAGCAGGCGGCGGTGGCGCTCAAGCTGCCCAACCTGCATGGTGTGCATGCGCGTGTCGAAACCCTCACCGCACCGTTCGACGTGGTCAGCTGCCGCGCCTTTGCCTCGTTGCCGGACTTCACGTCCTGGTCGCGCAGCGCGCTGGCGCCGCATGGCGTGTGGCTGGCCATGAAAGGCAAGCACCCCGAGGAAGAACTGGCGGCGCTGCCTGCCGATGTGCAGGTGTTTCACGTGGAACAACTCCAGGTGCCAGGGCTGGATGCCGAGCGCTGCATTGTCTGGATGCGTCCGAGTGCGTAGTGGGCCGATTACACTTGGCTCCTTGGTGTTGTTGGCAGAGGTGAGGGCGCGTGCTGCAAAAATTCTTCAGTGGGCTTGCATTTGGTGCAGGTTTCTTTGTGGCAGTCGCGCTGCTGGGGTGGCTTGTCGCTTCCCTGTTGTTGGTTCCGCCTGAGGGGCGGACCATTTATTTCGGTGGTGCCCCCGTGCTGGGTTCCTCCGGCGGAGTGCAGGACGCTGGCAGCAAGCAACCCACGTTGTACGATCTGCCGCTTGAGAAGAAGATCGAGCGCGCATCCGTAATCATCGTCACCCGGTTCGAGGCGGTTGCCGATGGCCGGAGACGATCGGTGGTGGCGGAGATTCTCAAGCGTGATCCAGGGGTGCGATTCCAGTACCAGGTGGGCGACGAATACCCGTCCGCGAGCTATTACCCGAAAGATGGCGAGGATCGTGGCGAGGGTTCGGTGGTTTTCTTTGAAGGTGCGTCTGCCGACATGCGGTACTCCACCACTTTTCGTGGCGACCGTGTGAGTGGATTGGGCGACATTCCCTTGAAACTGTTCAGGGATAAGTGCACTCAGACAGGAGGCTGAATCATGTTCGGCATTGCAGATTACGGCGCCTTTGTGGCCGCCATCGTGTTGTTCCTGGCCATTCCTGGGCCGGGGAATCTGGCGCTCATCACCTCCACCGGCAAGGGCGGGGTGCGCGGCGGGCTGGCGGCCACTGTGGGCGTGATCGCCGGGGACCAGGCGCTGATGTGGGCGGCGGTGGCCGGTGTGGCGGCCTTGCTGGCGGCCTACCCGGCGGCCTTCCATGCGGTGCAGTGGCTGGGCGCGGCCTACCTGGCGTGGCTGGGGTTCAGGATGCTGACGGCCAAGCCCGGTGCTGCCCCTGTGCTGCACATCGCGCCGCGCCACTATTTCAGGCAGGCCGCGCTCATCACGCTGCTCAACCCCAAGGCCATCGTGTTCTACATGGCGTTCTTCCCGCTGTTCGTCGACCCGGCGCGCCACCAGGGCCTGCTGACCTTTGGCGTCATGGCTGCCACCATCGCCCTGCTTACGTTTTTGTATGGCCTGGTCGTGGTGCTGCTCACGCACCATCTGGCCGAGCGCATGCGCGCCAACCCCGCCATCGCCCGCGTGCTGGAAAAGCTGGCGGGCGTGTTCCTCCTCGGCTTCGGCATCAAGCTGGCCATCTCCAAATAAATCCACACGGACTGCTGCATCCACATGGCCAAGATTTTTTGCGTTGCAAACCAGAAGGGTGGCGTCGGCAAGACCACCACCACCGTCAATCTTGCTGCAGGCCTGGCCAAGATCGGGCAGCGCGTGCTGATGGTCGATCTGGACCCGCAGGGCAATGCCACCATGGGGTCTGGCATCGACAAGCGCAGCCTGGAACTGACGGTGTACGACGTGCTGCTGGAGTCGGCCTCGGTCAAAGAGGCCGCCGTGTTGTCGGACAAGTGCGGCTATTACGTGCTGGGCGCCAATCGCGAACTGGCCGGTGCCGAGGTGGAACTGGTCGAGCTCGAGCGCCGCGAAAAGCGCCTCAAGACGGCGCTGGCCCAGGCCGACGGCGACTACGACTTTGTGCTCATCGACTGCCCGCCGTCGCTCTCCATGCTCACGCTCAATGGCCTGTGCTCGGCGCATGGCGTGATCGTGCCCATGCAGTGCGAGTACTTCGCGCTCGAAGGCCTGACCGACCTGGTCAACACCATCAAGCAGGTGCATGCCAACCTCAATGCCGACCTGCAGATCATCGGCCTGCTGCGCGTCATGTTCGATCCGCGCATCACGCTGCAGCAGCAGGTGAGCGAACAGCTCAAGGACCATTTTGGCGACAAGGTGTTCCACACGGTGATCCCGCGCAACGTACGCCTGGCCGAGGCGCCCAGCTACGGCCTGCCGGGCGTGGTCTTTGACCCCGCAGCCAAGGGCAGCCAGGCCTTCGTGGAATTTGCCCAGGAAATGGTGGACCGCGTCCAGCGTTTGCCCGTCCCCAGGAATTCCGAGGTCAAAATGGCCTCTGGCGCTTGATGGCAAAGCGCCAATAGCTATAAAAATAGTAGTAATGAAGTCCGCCAATATCTTGCTGCTGCCTGGATGGCAGAACTCGGAGCCTGCGCATTGGCAAAGCCGTTGGGAGGCACAGCACGGCTACCAGCGCGTAGAGCAGCACGACTGGATGCGCCCGCTGCGCGGCGACTGGACCGCACGGCTCGAAGAGCTTGTGGTCGATGCCGACGGCCCGGTGGTGCTGGTGGCGCACAGCCTGGGCTGCATCCTGACCGCGTGGTGGGCGGCGCATTCGCAGCACACCGCCAAGGTGCGGGGTGCCTTGCTGGTGGCGCCGGGCGACGTGGAGCAGCCCGACGTGGCGGGCTGGATTCCCGGCTGGGCACCCATCGCCCGCAAGCCCCTGCCTTTCCCCAGCCTGCTGGTGGGCAGCCGCAACGATCCGTATTGCCGGTTCGAGCGGGCGCAGGGATTGGCCAGCGATTGGGGTGCGCGCTTCATCGATCTGGGCGAGCGCGGCCATATCAATACCGAATCGAACCTCGGTGACTGGCCCGAAGGCCAGGCACTGCTGCACTCCTTGTTGAAAGACTGAATCCACCATGGTGACCAAAAAACCCAAAGGCCTCGGCCGAGGACTCGAAGCATTGCTGGGCCCCAAGGTGGCCGAGGCGGTGGAACAAGCCCAGGCTGCCGATGCCGGCCTGCCCAGCAGCCTGCGCCTGGACGACATGGTGCCCGGCATGTACCAGCCGCGCACGCGCATGGACGAGGGCGCGCTGTACGAGCTGGCCGAAAGCATCAAGGCGCAGGGCATCATGCAGCCGATTCTGGTGCGCCGCCTGGCCGAGGGCGAGAACGCGGGCAAGTACGAAATCATCGCGGGCGAGCGGCGCTTTCGCGCGGCGCGGCTGGCCGGGCTGGCCAGCGTGCCCGTGCTGGTGCGCGACGTGCCCAACGAGGCCGCCGCCGCCATGGCGCTCATCGAGAACATCCAGCGCGAAGACCTCAACCCGCTTGAAGAGGCCCAGGGCCTGCAGCGGCTGGTGAAAGAGTTTGGCCTGACGCACGAACTGGCCGCCCAGGCCGTGGGCCGCTCGCGCAGCGCAGCCAGCAACCTGCTGCGCCTGCTCAATCTGGCGGAACCCGTGCAGACCATGCTGATGGCCGGCGACATCGACATGGGCCATGCGCGTGCGCTGCTGTCGCTCGACCGCGCCGCGCAGATCACGGCGGGCAACCAGATTGCGGCCAAGAAGCTCTCGGTGCGCGAGGCCGAGGCCCTGGTCAAGCGCATCGGCGCCGATTTCAGCCTGGTGCCGCAAAAGCCCAAGAAGGAAAAATCCCGCGACCTCAAGCGTGTGGAAGAAGAGCTGTCCGACCTGCTCATGGCCGATGTGGAAGTGCGCGTGAAAAAACGCGTGAAGCGGGCAGGGCGCCTGGAGGATATGGGCGAACTGGCCATCCAGTTCGGCTCGCTCGACGCCCTCAATGGGCTGATCGATCGCCTGCGTGGACATTGAGAAGGCGTGAGCGAACCCTTCATGCCCGCTCATTCCGCCACAACACACCCATTCTTCGCTGCAAGTGCACGCCATGGTCCACGCTGTGGCAGCGCTTTGCGCCTCGATCCCTCACGTTTTCGCGGGCTGTTCGGGCACTCCGGATCCATGCGCATCTTCTGAGCGCCTCTGGCGCGCGGGCCTTGCGTGACATTGCGCACGCCTGGGCTGTCGGCGTGCAGTATTGCGGGTGAAAAAATGTCGGCGCAGGCCTACACTGCGCGGATACCTGCCGGTGCAGGCCCGCACAGGGCGTGCCGTGCAGGTGCTTTCTTTCGTACCGGAGCCTCCCATGACCGCTTTCGTCCGCCCCACCGTGCTGGCCGCCAGCCTGTGCCTCGTCGGCCTGGTTGCCGGCGCGCAGACCGCCAAGGCGCCCAAGACCCAGCTGTGGATCGACCTGTCCACCGGCAGCATGGCCGGTATGCCCGAGATGGACATGCCCATGGGCAGCGGCCTCATGGGCATGATGGGCGGCAGCCGTGCCGCTGGTGCGGGTGGCAATACCCACTACGGCATGGCGCGCACCATGGGCTTCATGCCGCCGCGCGTGATCGACATCGCCCTGCACAACAGTCTGCGCCCGGGCGTGGAAGCCAGCCAGGCCATCCCGCCCGGTATGCGTATGGGCGAGAGCCTGCCGTTGCTGCCGCCCAAGGCCCAGCCTGCGGCACCATCCGAGCCCGGCGAGGTGCCGCAGGAATACCAGCAGCACAAACCCAAGGGACGAATCCTGATTTACTGGGGCTGCAGCAGCGAGGTGCGTAAAGGCCAGCCGCGCGTGATCGACCTGGCGCATGCCAAGCCCACCGATTTTGCCGTGGCCTTTGCTGGCCGCGCCGCGCCCGACCGGGGTGCTCGCGTCGGGCCGTCGCACGCGCTGTATCCGAACGAACGCAACCAGGTGCAGCTCGCGCGCGACAGTTCGCTCGTGGGCGAGCACCAGGTGCGGGGCGAGGGCGTACCCTCCTCGATGAAATTCACGCTCGGCAGTGCGCAGGACCTCATGCCCGCCATCGACCTGCGTACCAGCGGCACGCCGCAGGACAGCATGGGCGCCAGCTGGCAACCTGTGCGCAATGCGCGTGCGTATTACCTGCATGCGATGTCGCAGAACGGTGACGATATGGTGATGTGGTCCAGCGCCGAGACGCCAGATACCGGCATGGGCCTGTTCGATTTTCTGCCCAATGCCACCATCGACCGTTGGTTGAAAGAGCGCGTGCTGCTGTCGGCAGACACCACGCAATGCGCCATTCCCAAGGGCATCCTGGCGACAGGTTCCGGCCGAGAGTCCACCCCCATGCTGCGCATGATGGCCTACGGTGGCGAGAGCCATATCGTGTACCCGCCTCGTCCGGCCGATCCCAAGACGCCATGGGAACCAGAGTGGTCTGTGCGCGTGCGCGTGAAGGCGCACACCATGGCCATGCTGGGCGAGGAGCAGGCCGGTGGCGCCATGCGGGGTGGCATGCGCGGCGAAGGTCGCAGCGACATGCCCGAGCCGGCCGAGCGCGAGGAGGGCGGTGCGGCAGGGCAGCCGACCAACCCCGTGAATCCCATCAATGTGCTGCGGGGCATCTTCGGCCGCTGAAGAATGACGCGACAATCTCCTTGGGCGCTGCGCGCCTTCCCCCCTTCTCTCTTGACTCGCTACGCGCTGCGAGGAAGGGGGATGCCCATCAGTGCGGCGGGGCGGTCCTTGCGCGATGACCACTGGTTTGGCCCGTGCCGGTGACACAGGTCCGTGGATAACGTTCGCAAGGACTGACTGAACCGACCATGCTTTGGATTGCGCGCATTCCCTGGCCTCTGCCCGCGCTGCTGGCGTGGGGTGGAGCCTGGCTGCTGTTCGCTGGCCTGCAGCGGGTGACCTCCCCGGTGTGGGCGCTGTTGCTTGCGTGCGCGCTGGCGGCAGCGGCCAGTCTGATGGGCAGCAACTGGTGGCGCCGCGGGCTGATCGCCGCCGGTTTTCCTCTGGCGCTGGCGCTCACGGGCTGGGCGGTCGTGCCCGCCTGGGCCTGGCTGGTGCCGCTGGGCTTGCTGGCGCTGGTCTACCCGCTCAATGCCTGGCGCGATGCCCCCCTGTTTCCGACCCCGCTCAATGCCTTGCAAGGGCTGGCGGCCCAGGTGCCGCTGGCGCCAGGGGCGCGCGTGCTTGATGCGGGGTGTGGCCTGGGCGATGGGCTGCGTGCCTTGCGCCGTGCCTACCCCCAAGCCCGGCTGGAAGGCGTGGAATGGAGCTGGCCCCTGCGTTTTCTGTGCGCCCTGCGCTGCCCCTGGGCTCAGGTGCGCCGGGGCGACATGTGGCGCACCGACTGGAGCAGTTACCAGCTCGTCTACCTGTTCCAGCGCCCGGAAAGCATGGCCCGTGCCGCTGCCAAGGCCCAGGCCGAAATGGCGTCGGGGTCCTGGCTGGTGAGTTTGGAATTTGCGGTGCCCGGTGTGCTGCCCCAGGCGCAACTGCGCCTGCCGGGGGACCGTGTGGTCTGGATCTATCGCTTTGCCCAGGGCACAAACGTAAAGCGCAAGGCGGGGGTGGCGTATGGCTGATGGCGTGCAATGCAAGCCTGTTCATGGCCCCGGCGTGCACAGAAGCAGCAGACAGCTTCTTACACAAAATGGCGGTGATACCAGCAGAAATAAAGGGTTGCATTTGCTACATTCCCTGCTGGCTGCTGAAACACCAAGAACCAGAGACCAGCAGCCGGGGGCTATGCCGTTTGCGCAGTCAAGGCGCGCCAGAGGGGGCGCGAGCGTCTATGCGGCCGCCCTTGCCCGTGCATCCTCTGCGCTGCGGTCTGCCTGCAGCCCTGGCGGGGTGGCCGGGCCTTTCCTGGTCGACCCATCCATTTCACTGCAAGGACATCCATGAAATTCTGGCCATTGCCACACGCCCGACTGTGGGGCGCACTGGTGCTGGGCATTGCCCTGACCGGCTGCGCCAACATGCAAAGCCACGACAAGCTGGCGACCGAGATGCAAACCGCTGGCCAGACCAATGGCATCCCTGCGGCCCTGTCGCGGCTGGAGGCCTCGGCCACCACGGCCGACGAAAAGGCCGCGCTGCTCTACAACCTGGAGCGTGGTGAACTGCTGCGCATGGACCGCCGCTACGACGACAGTACCGGCGCCTTCCTGCTGGCCGACACCAAGGTCAAGGAATGGGAGGAAACCGCCCAGACCAACCCCTCCAAGCTCATGGGCACCGTGGGCGCCGCGCTGATCAGCGAACGCCTGAAGGTCTACGAAGGCCAGGACTATGAAAAAGTCTGGCTGACCACGCGCCTGGCGCTCAACCGCATTGCCGTGGGCGACTACGAGAATGCCCGCGTGGACATCAAGCGCACCCACGAACGCGAAGCCATCATTGCCGAGTTCCGCGCCAAGGAAACCCTGGCGGCCGAAGAAGAGGCCAAGGCCAATGGGGCCGCCTCCGGCAGCAAGGAGATCAACGGCTATCCCGTCGAGACGCTGAACGACCCCGAGGTGCTCGCGCTCAAGAACGGCTACTCCAACGCCCTGTCGCACTACCTGGCCGGTTTCCTGTACGAAGTGCTGGGCGAATCGGGCCTGGCCGCGCCCGGTTACCGCAAGGCGATCGAACTCAAGCCTGAAACCGGCGTGCTCGAAGAAGGCCTGCGCGGCCTGGACAGCCGCACCAGCTTTACCTGGAAACGCCGCCAGCGCATGACGGACGTCCTGTTTCTGGTCGAGGCGGGCGATGCCCCGGCGCGCAAGCCCAAGGCGTTCACGCTGCCCGTGCCCACGGGTCGGGGCCTGGTCACGGCCAGCCTGTCCTATCCGGTGATCGAACCCTCGAACGACCCCTTGCTGAGCCAGCTCTCGGTGGCCGGGTATGACTTCAAACTGGAAAAAGTGGTGGACGTGAACGTCATGGCACGCCGCGCCCTGAAGGACGAAATGCCGGGCATGGTGTTTCGCGGCATTACCCGCGCCATTGCCAAGGGCGTGCTGCAGAACGAGCTGCAAAAACGTGGCGGCCTGATCGGTGGCCTCATTGGCGCAGCCGCCTCCGTGGCGACCGAACAGGCCGACGACCGCATGTGGCGCATGCTGCCCGGGCGCGTCTACGTCGCACGCGGCTACCTGCCGCCCGGTGAGCACCGCATCAGCATCAATGGCCGTCTGATCGACCAGCCCATCCAGATCGATGGCCAGTACGCCCTGGTGCCCTTGCGCATCTACCACAACAGCGTGCTGACCGGCCAGGTTGCCACCATCGGCCAGCTCGCCGCGCAGGCTGCAGTGCCCGCACCGCAAAAGCCTGCCGTGGTGGAAGCCGCCAAACCGGAAAAGCCGACGCGTGCACGCCGTCCGGCCCGTACCCCGCGCCCGGCCACCGCTCCGGCGGCCCAGTAAGGCATTGGATTGACAGCAACTCCTCGAAAGGAACACCGCATGACCCCCCGCATGACCCTGGCCGCCTTGTGCACGGCCATTCTGACGCTGGCCGGTGGCGCACAGGCCCAGCAGCACGACCCGGCCACGCCGATCGCTGTGGCCTCCAAGATCGCGCTGCGCGGCGAAGCCAACAACATCGCCGTGCGCGAAATCCGCATCGTGCGCAAGAACGATGTGCTGGTGGTCCAGGCCGACCTGGCCAATATGGGCCGCAGCGACCGCACCGTGTTCTACCGCTTCAAGTGGCTGGACAACGTGGGCAACCAGGTGGGCGACGGTGAATCGTGGAAGCAGCTGGGCGTACTGGGCCTGGGCCAGCAGACCATCAAGAGCGTGGCACCCGGCGGTGCAGCCACCGATTTCCGGATCGAGATGAACGTAGAAACGCGCTGAGCACAGCGCCTTGCAGGAGAAAACCATGAAGAAACCTTTCCAACGCCACCTCGCCTGGAGCCTGGCCGCGGCCACGCTGCTGCTGGCCGGTTGCCAGAATCTCTCGTCCCCCGTGATCCGCTTTGACCGCCAGGTCAACTACGGCGACGCCAAGGGTGTGGAGCTGGTGACCAACGAATTCGGTTCGTCCGACCTGCAGATGATTGCCGAGAAGATGACCGGCAGCCTGCTGGAAACCGGCATCTTCCAGGGCCGTCCCACGGTGACCATTTCCACGGTGAAGAACAAGACCAGCGAGTACATCGACACCACCAACGTGATGAACTCCATCCAGACCGCGCTGGTCAAGTCGGGCAAGGTGCGCTTTGTGCGCTCCATCAAGGAAATGCAGGCCGGCGTGGACGAACTGCAGCGCCAGAACCAGAGCGGCCTGTACAAGCAGAACAGCACCGCCAAACTGGGCAACATGACGGCGGCCAAATACAGCATGGAAGGCGAGCTGACCAGCATCGTCAAGCAAAGCGCCTCGACCAAGGACGTGTACTACAAGTTCACGCTCAAGCTCTTCGACGTGGAAGAAGGCACCATCGAATGGCAGGACGAAAAAGAAATCCGCAAAACGAGCCAGCGGTGACATCCCCCTGAGGCGCTGCGCGCCTTCCCCCTTCTCTCGGCTTCGCCAGGAAGGGGGACGACGCCATCGCTGCGGGGCGGCCCTTGCTCGGCGTCCCTCGTCGGGGCCGCGCCAGTTTTGTGCGGTGCGACGGAAATCGCCTCGCGTCGTTCATCAATGAAGTCCAGTTAGCTCACAAGGAGCCAAATCATGCAACGCAGAACCACACTGAACACGGCCCTGGCCGTCCTGGCTGCCACGGCCCTGGCCTGGGGCAGCGCGGCCCAGGCCCAGAACGCAGCCCCCCGCATTGCGGTCACCGATCTGGCCTACGCCCAGCGCGTGTCCGAGTACTTTATGGCGGGTACGTACCAGCGCAGCAGCCAGATGAGCGCGCAGGGCAGCAGCGGCGGCGGTTACAGCAGTGGGCCCTACAGCGGCTCGGGCTCGCACCACAGCCAGGGTTCCATGCAGGCCTCCGAGCAGGCCAGCGGCACCTATGTGGCCGGGCGCTACAGCTACATCGAGATGCGCGAACTGGGCGGTTACACCAACGACATCAAGGGCGCCATCCTGCAGGGCACCTATTTCAAGCTGGTGCAGGGCAAGGGCTTTGACGCCGGTGCGCCGCAGAACTCCAAGGCCGAGCAGGTGCTCAACCAGGTGCAGGGCGGCAAGATGGCCAAGCCGGTGCGCCAGAACGATGTGACGGACGTGATTGCCCGCATCAAGAAGGGCGAGTTCAAGGGCGCGGACTACGTGCTGTTTGGCGTGGTCTCCAGCATCGAGTTCACCGATGCGCTCTCGCCCCTGCAGGGCACGACCAGCGCCACACGCCAGTATGGCCTGCAGCTGCTGGCCGACTTCTCGCTGATCAACACCAAAACGTATGAGATCAAGGCGGCGTTCTCGGCCCAGGGCGCAGGCAACGACACCAAGATTCTGTCGAACCGGGGTGACATCGCGCCGCCCAACCGTTCCAAGGTCATGAAGGAAACCTCGATCAGCCTGGCAAACGACGTGTACCAGCAGCTGGCCACCCAGCTGGGCTACACCGATGCCAACCTCTCGCGCGGCGTGCGTTCTGCGCCGCCGCCCCTGCCGGGTGGTGGCCAGCCCTATCCGGCACAGCAGATGCCCGCGCCCCAGCCGCAAGAGCAGGTCATCATCCTGCGCTGATGGCGGGCTGGCATGGCCTGTCCTAAGGCAGCTTCCCAGGCCAGCCCGGTGCTGGCCTTTTTCTTGGGCGCGGCGCTGGCGCTGGGCGGCTGCGCCCGCCCGCCAGCGGTGTCAACGCTGGAGGGCGCCCAGGCGGTCGAGGGATCGGTCTCCGCATTCCAGGTGCGCCCGCTTCCCGCAGCGCAGGGCGCCACCTTGCTGGCTCTGGAACGCGCACCCCGGGTGCTGCCGTTGCGCTACCGCGTCATCGTGGTGCCCGGCTCGGGCTGCGCCGGTCTGGGCGCCTGGGCCGACCGGTACTTTGCCGGGCTGCAGCACGCCCAGGTGCTGGTATTGCACAAGCGCGGCGTGCAACCGTCTGCGCGCACCGCGCCCGGCGATTGCCCCGCGTGGTTTGTCCAGTCCGATGCCTTGTCTGCCTGGCAGGCCGATGCACAGGTCGCCGTGCGGGCCTGGCAGGCCGCCTTGCCGGGCGGCGATGTGTTGCCCACGGTCCTGGTGGGTATTTCTGAAGGGGCCGAGTTGTTGCCCGGCCTGGCGCCCGAGGTACCGCGACTGTCCGGCCTGGTGCTGCTCTCGGCCAGCGGGTTGGACCCGCGCGAGGCGGCCGCGCTGCAGGCACGGCGCCTGGGCGCCCTGGCCGAATGGGACGCCCTGGGCCGTTTGCAGGCCAGCCCGGCGCCGGACAGCGCCGTGGCCCAGGGCCGCAGCCTGCGCTACTGGCGCGACCTGTGGCATTGGCGCCTGGCCGAGCCTCTGCGCAACGGTCCCTGGCCACTGTTGCAGGTGTGGGGCGAGGCCGATGCGCTGGTGCCTCAGGAGGCGTACCAGGCCTTTGCCCAGCGCGCCCAGGCACGGAGGGCGCCGTACTGTCATCGCAGCCTGCCGGGTGCCGACCATGGCCTGCAGATCGCCACGCGGGATGGCGTGCAGCAGGTCTGGGCCTGGCTGGAGCAATGGGCACGCCAGCCCGCCCTGGGCTGGTGCGCCCCGTCGCTGCGTTGAACCTGGGTTGAAACGTTACGTGGTGTGGGCGGGGCGGCGCAGCAGCGACACCACCAGCGTGACCACCGTGATCGGGACCACGAAGCCCATCATGACCGCCGAGAACGGCCCCAGTACCGCGTGTTGCTGTGCGGCCAGGACGACGTAGGCCATGTAGGCCACGTAGTAGCCCAGGAACACCGCCCCTTCCCAGCGGGCGATCTCGCGGCCCGACAGAAAGATCGGCAGGCAGGCCAGGGCCACGGCCAGCATGACCCAGATGTCCAGCGCCAGCAGCGAGGGTGCCACCGTCAGCCCCGGGCTGCCCGGCAACAGACCCGCCAGCAGGCCTGACAGGCCCAGGCAGCCCAGCAGATTGAAGGTGCAGCTGCCCACCACGTTGCCCACAGCAATATCGCGCTCACCCTTGAGAGCCGCCATGATGGAGGTGGCCACCTCGGGCATCGATGTGCCCGCCGCCACGATGGTCAGGCCGATCACCAGGTCGCTCACCCCCAGCGATTGGGCGAAGAAGACCGCAGCCGACACCAGCCAGTCCGAGCCCAGCACCAGCAGCGCCAGCCCTGCCGCGATGAGTGCGAGCTGTACCGGCAGGCGCGCATCCCAGGCGTCGGGAGAGGCTGGCTGGATTTCAGCGTCGAATTCCGCCTGGGCTTCGCGGGAAGCGCGGCGCGACTGCACCACCAGAAACCCGGTGTAGGCCAGCAGCAGCCCGAACAGCAGCGCGCCGTCGAACAGGCCCAGCGTGCCGTCCAGCGCCAGCACCAGCACCAGCAGCGATGCGCCGATCATGATCGGCACCTCCTGGCGGATCAGCTGCACATGCACCACCAGCGGTGTGATCAGGGCGCTCAGGCCCAGGATGAACAGCACGTTGAAGATATTGCTGCCCACCACATTGCCCATGGCCAGTCCCGTCTGGCCATTGAGCACCGCGCCTGCAGACACGGCCATTTCGGGCGCGCTGGTACCGAAGGCCACAATGGTCAGCCCCACCACCAGCGGCGAGATGCCGAACGACAGCGCCAGGCGCGAGGCGCCGCGCACCAGCAGGTCGGCACCTGCTACCAGTGCCACGAGACCAGCGAGAAACATCAGGAAATGGGTCACCAGGAGCTCACTGAAAAAAAGGTGATGGAGTGTGCCCGCGAACACCCAGGCCTGTGGATTGTGGGGTTTTGCCGCGCCGCCTCAGCCGGGGCGCTGCATGCGAAAGCGCTGCTGCGGCCCCACCGTGAAGTAGTCCGCCGGCCCACCGGCCCGCAGAATCGGCGCTGCCTCGGCCGTGTCGTAGATGCCATCCTTGAGCAGCACCTTGTCGATGTACACCGCGACCACCTCGCCCAGAACCAGCCAGGTGGGTACCGCCTCGCCGTCGGCGCGCTGTAACTGCACAATTTGGGTGCAGCGGCATTCGAAGCTGACGGGGCTCTCCCGCACCCGTGGCGCGCTGATCACGCGCGAGGGCGCCGGTGTCAGCCCGGCCAGTGCGAATTCATCCGCTTCCGGGGGAACGCTGGCGCTCGTTTGGTTCATGGCCTCGGCCAGGGAGTGCGTCGCCAGGCTCCAGCCAAATTCACCCGTCGCCTCGATGTTGCGCAGCGTGTCCTTGGCCCCGATGCTGGCAAAGCCGATGATGGGCGGTACGTAGTTGAACGCGCTGAAGAAACTGTAGGGCGCCAGGTTCAGGCCACCGTCGGGGGCGCGGGTGGAGATCCAGCCAATCGGGCGCGGTCCCACGATGGCGTTGAAAGGATCGTGGGGCAGGCCGTGGCCCAGGCGCGGTTCGTAGAAATGCGTGTTGGCGCTCATGGTAGGGCAGGAGTTATTTTGCTATATAAATTATAGCTTCAAGCGCTTGCTGCATAAGCGCTGAAGGCCAAAAATACCCAAACCCTGCAGTGCACCGGCTCAACGCAGCGCCAGCGGTGCAGCGTCTGCGCCAAGCTGAAACACCCCCACGGCCGCCACCAACTGGCGTGCGTGCTGGTCCAGGCTGTCGGCGGCGGCCGATGATTCCTCCACCAGCGCGGCGTTCTGCTGCGTCACCTGGTCGAGCTGGTCGACCGCCGCACTCACCTGCGTGATGCCCTGGGTCTGCTCTGCGCTGGCCTGGCTGATGCCCAGGATCAGTTCGCTCACCTTCTGCACCTGCGTCACGATGTCCTGGATGGTGCTGCCCGCCTGTTGCACCAGCTGGCCGCCCGCATCCACCCGGCTCACGCTGTCCGAAATCAGGGACTTGATCTCGCGGGCCGCCTGGGCGCTGCGCCCGGCCAGGCTGCGCACCTCGCTGGCCACCACGGCAAAACCCCGGCCCTGTTCACCGGCGCGTGCAGCTTCCACGGCGGCGTTGAGCGCCAGGATATTGGTCTGGAAGGCAATGCCGTCAATCACGCCAATGATGTCCTCGATGCGGCGCGATGCGGCATTGATGCCTTCCATGGTGGCAACCACTTCGCTCACCACCTGGCCCCCGTGCGCGGCGACCTGGCTGGCGCTGCCTGCCAGTTGCGCGGCTTCGCGGGCCATGTCGGCGTTGTTGCGCACGGCGCTGGAGAGCTGCTCCATCGAGGCCGCGGTTTGTTCCAGGTTGCTGGCCTGCTCCTCGGTGCGCTGAGACAAGTCCAGGCTGCCTGCCGCCACCTCGCTGGCACCGGTGGCAATGCTGTCGCTGCTCTTGCGCACCGAGCTGACGATGCCCCGCAGGCTCTCGTTCATGGCGCCCAGTGCGGTCAGCATCTGGCCCAATTCATCCTTGCCCGCTGTGATGGGCTCGGTGCGCAGGTCGCCCCCGGCAATGCGTTCGGCCATGGCCAGTGCCTGTGTGGCCGAGCGGGTGGTGCTGCGGCTCACCAGCAGCAAAATCCAGAAGGCGAGCGCGGCAATGGCCACCGCAACGGCCGTGGTGGTGATCAGCAACTGGCGCACCTCGCGGTTGCGGGCGGCCACATCGTCGGACATCACCTCCGTGGCCTTGCGCAGCAGATCCATCTGCACGTCGATCTGCGCGGTGATGGTACGCAGGTAGTCTGCGGCCGGGGTGTCCAGCGCCTGCGCTTCCACGATTTTCTGCGTCACCATCTGGAAGGCCTCTGCGGCCACCTTCTGGGCATTGGCGGCCGGAGCGGCCAGGGATTGCCGGGCGACAGCGCTGTCGGCCATGGCCAGTGCCAGCGCGCCTTGGGCGTGGCGGTCGTACAGGCGGGCCGCGTTGACCAGTGCGCCCACCCGGGCCTGCCCTGCCGGATCGGCCTGGCCGCCATTGAGCAAGGCGACACCGGCCGCGCGTGCCTGGCCCAGGGCTTCGCTCAGCCGGGGCAGGTAGTCGAGTGCCGCCACCACCAGGTAGTGGCCGCTGGGCTGGGGCAGCAGCGCCAGGCCGGCGCTGTCGACCAGCGCGCGGAGGATGTCCAGCTGCTCATCGATCAGTGCCGAATGGCGCCGGAAGCTCTCGGCCGTGTCGATGGAGCGCTGGCCCACGGCCTGCGTCAACTGGGCCCAATCGGCCTGCATCTTGCGTACCCGTTGCTCGATGGGCGCATTGCCATAGGCCTGTGCCGCACTGAGCTGGGCTTGCATCGCCTCGATCGAGCGCGCCTGCAGGGCTTCACGCGGTGCCCGGGCTGCTTCGTTGCCCGAGAGCACATTGGCCGCCTGGGCGCGGTGTTGCTGCATGAGCTGAATTTCCTGCGCCACAGCCACCGCCGGAGCGACGCCGGAGAGGGCGGTGGCAGAACGGGACAGGGAGGCCAGGCCGGTCGAGAGCACCAGTCCCAGGGGTACTGCCAGCATCACCAGGGCCAGCACGCCCACCAGCAGGAATTTGCGCGACAGGCGCAGGTCATCAATCAACTTTTGCACGGTAAGCCCTTCAAAAACGGGGTCAAGGTTTTCTGGGAGGCTGCATCGGGCCGCCGACGTTGCGGCACGGCCGCACCAGATGGGCTATCCGGGTGTCTGCCGTGGCCGGTCGCGGGCCAAGCAATCGCCACCCATTCTGCGCCAATCCATGTGATTCGTCTTCGGCAAAACCCGTGGTTTCCAGGCGCTGCAGGGCGCGGGCGGTAGGCGTGCGGGCCGTTCAGTGGCGCGGGTCTTTGGGGGGCTCATTCATCTTGCGGCGAATGACAACGGCAAACCCCAGGATGCCCACCAGCATCATCGCGATACCGATGATGCTCATCAAGCCATAGTCGGTCGAGAAAAGGTCGGTCAAGGCTTTCATGGAAATCACTCCCGGTTAAACACACACAATATTTAAGGTTATTGTGCGGGGCGAGTGACACGCGTGCGTTGATGCAAGTCAACTTACACCCTGTCCGGAGTGGGGCTATTGCCTGGGGGGCGTCGCCTGGCCTCCCAGAAACCGGCCCGGTGGCTGCCCCATCGAACGCCGCACCATGGCGCCGAAGGCGCTGGGGCTGTAGCCCAGTTCGGCAGCGATCTGGCCCACCGGCATGCGCCCGGCGGCCAGCGAAACCGCCTTGGCCAGCACCACCTGCTGGCGCCATTGGGTAAAGGTGCAGCCCAGCTCCTGCCGAAACAGGCGGGCCACGGTGCGCAGGCTGGCGCCCGTGTCCTGCGCCCAGGCGGCCAGGGTTTCGTAGCGTGTGGGGTCGGCCAGCACGGCTTCGCACAGGTGGCGCAGGCGTTTGTCGTGGGGCAGGTCCACCCCCAGTTTCACAGCGTTTGCGCAGGCCAGTTCGTTGCAGATCAGCGCACTCAGATGGCGCTCGCGCAGCCGCTCGGCCGGTGTGGGGGCGGGTCCGCCATCGGGTGCGGTGGGCATCTCGCGCACCAGGGCGCGCAGCAGGTCCGAGACTTCCAGCACCCGGCACTGCCGCCATGCGGCCTGTTCGGCCCGGCTGGGGGGCGAGCGGCCCAGGGCGCCGGGGCCGCAGCGCCCGCGTGGTTGGTAGAAGTACAGGGTGCGCAGGTCGGCGGCCTCCACCATGGTCACGGCGTGCTCCACGCCCGGTGGAATCCACAGTGCCCGCGAAGGCGGCACGATATAGGTGCCGCGGTCCACCGTCAGGCGGATCACGCCCGTGGTCGAAATGGCCACCTGCGCCCAGGGGTGGCTGTGCGGCATCACCTGCGTGTCGGCCGCCAGTTGCCGTGCCTTGGCGCGCACCGGGCGGGTGCGGTCGGGAACGAACAGGTGCGGGGTCAGTGAGCCCACATAGGACAGCGCACGGGGCGTGCGCGCCGACCCGTCGCTGACGGAAGCCGGTGGTGTGTTTGGCATGTTTGCGATAGAAGTTGGCAGACTATCGTAAACGCGCCGCGTGGACCGTGCCTAAGATGCGTGCCATGACCACCACCACCACTGCGGGCATGTCCGGCCCTGTCCCCCTGCGCAAGGATGCGCACACCATCGGCCTCATCGGTCTGGCGCATGGCACCTCGCATTTTTTTCACCTGCTGCTGCCGCCCCTGTTTCCCTGGCTGATCGGCGAGTTTGGCCTGAGTTACTCGGAGCTGGGCCTGCTGGTATCGGTGTTCTTCGTGGTGTCGGGCGTGGGGCAGGCCCTGGCCGGGTTTGTGGTGGACCGCGTGGGTGCCCGCCCCGTACTGTTTCTGGCGCTGGGCAGTTTCGTGCTGGCGGGCGTATCGGCCGGGCTGGCACAGGGCTATGCGGGGCTGGTGCTGGCATCGGCACTGGCCGGTCTGGGCAATGCGCCGTTTCACCCGGTGGATTTCACCATTCTCAACAAACGCGTCTCGGCCCCGCGCCTGGGCCACGGCTTTTCGGTGCATGGCATCAGCGGCAACCTGGGATGGGCTGCGGCGCCGGTGTTCCTGGCGGGCATTGCCACGGCCACCGGCTCCTGGCGCACAGCCTGTCTTGCGGCCGCAGTGCTGGCGGCCTGCGTGCTGGCGCTGTTGTTGTGGCAGCGTGCGGCCATCGATGACCGCCAGGGCAGTTGGGCGCACCAGGCCCAGGGCGCCGCCGCCGCGCCCGCCGAACACCCCATGGCCTTTCTGCGCCTGCCTTCGGTATGGCTGTGCTTTTCGTTCTTCTTCTGGAGTACCTGTGCCTTGAGCGCCATCCAGAGCTTTGCCAGCCCTGCGCTGCAGAAGATGTACGGCCTGCCGCTCAGCCTGGCGGCCCTGGTGGTGACCGGCTACATGCTGTTCGGCGCAGCCGGCATGGTGGTGGGCGGCTTCCTGGTGGGGCGCGTGGAGCGGCTGGAGCGGGTGATCGGCATCTGCCTGCTGGCTTCGGCGGCGCTGCTGGTGCTGGCGGGCAGCGGCGTGTTGGGCGGCATGGCGGTGCTGGCCGTTACCTCGCTGGCGGGCCTGGGCACCGGGCTGGCGGGACCTTCGCGCGACATGCTCATCAAGCGCGCCGCGCCCCCGGGTGCCACCGGCCGCGTGTATGGCACGGTGTATTCCGGGCTGGACCTGGGCTTTGCGCTGGCCGCCCCGGTGTTTGGTGCGCTGCTCGACCGGGGGGCGATCAGCAGCATCTTCTACGGCTCGGCCCTGGCACTGGCGCTGGGCGTGGCGTCGGCGGCGCTGGTGGGTGGGGGCGTGGCGGCGCGCAGGCTGCGGGCCGCTTGATACGGGCCTGCGCCGGGCGCATGATGGCGACCGTCTGGTCTTCCCGAAGGGGGGTTTGCATGGCGGTCCCGAGAAATTGCCGGCTTGGCCGACCGACGGCGCTCTTGCGCGTGGGAGCGGCCGTGATGGGGCTGGCGCTTGGGTTCAGCGCCCGCGCCGCAGACGACACCGAGCCCCGCAGCAATCCCTTCAACGACCCCTTTGTGCAGGTGACGGCAGCCATGCCCGGCTGCCCGGTGCCCGAGGCGCCGCTCTACACCGCCCAGCAAGTGCGAGAGCGGGCCCATGTGCGCTCACAGCATGGCGGCAGCTGCCATCGTTCGGGACGGTGCCGTCTGCCCAATTCCTACCTTTACGACGCCGAGATCATCCCCCGGGTACAGCAGTTCATCGTGCAGGATGGACGGTTCGGCGACACCAGTGTCTGGGTGCTGGGCGAGCGTCGGCTGGTCACGCTGATGGGCTGTGTGCGCTCGGTCGAACAGAGCCTTGCGCTGGAGCAGGCGGTGGCATTGGTGGACGATGTGATGGGAGTGGTCAACCTGCTGTCCGTCGGCACCGCTCCCGCGTCGGTGCGCTATCGGGTAGCGGCGCCGCAGCACCCCTGAATCGCGCCAGAAAATCTTGCAAAAATAGCCCGTAGCGCAATACCAGAGCGCGGTAGTTGCTTCTATATCAATAGCAGCCCGGCAGGCTACGCCATCACAAAGATTTTTCCCGGGTTGAGAATGTTCTTCGGGTCGAGGGCCTGCTTGATGGCGCGCATCATGTCCACCGCGCCGCTGCCTGCCTCGTCC
The DNA here is from genome assembly GCA_026647025.1 of Giesbergeria sp. Lineage (GTDB taxonomy): Bacteria > Pseudomonadota > Gammaproteobacteria > Burkholderiales > Burkholderiaceae_C > Simplicispira. The sequence goes on along the minus strand of JAPKHH010000005.1, from coordinate 35,816 downwards.
CGCAGAAAACCCATCTTGTGAATACCCACACCGTGCTCGCCCGTGCAGGTGCCGCCCAGCGCCAGCGCGCGGGCCACGAGTTGGTGGTTGAGCTGTTCGGCGGTCGTGCGTTCCTCGGGCAGATCGGGGTCGATCAGGTAGCCGAAATGGAAGTTGCCATCGCCCACATGGCCCACCAGGAAGTAGGGCAGGCCGCTGGCGTCGGCCTCGGCAATGGAGTCGAGCAGGCAGTCGGCCAGGCGCGAGATGGGCACACAGGTGTCGGTGCTGATGGCCCGGCAGCCCGGGCGGCTTTGCACGGCGGCAAAGTAGGCGTTGTGCCGGGCGGCCCACAGGCGGGTGCGCTCTTCGGGCGTGCTGGCCCATTCGAAGGCGTTGCCGCCCTGTTCCTTGGCAAGTTCCTGCACGGTTTCGGCCTGCTCCTGCACGCTGGCGGGGGAGCCGTGGAACTCCATCAGCAGCATGGGTTCCTCGCGCAGCCCCAGCTTGCTGTGCTGGTTGACCATGCGCACCGTGTGGGCGTCGATCAGCTCGCAGCGCGCAATCGGCACCCCCATCTGGATGGTCTGGATGACGGTGTGCACCGCTGCGGCAATGCTCGGGAACGAGCATACCGCCGCCGACACCGCTTCGGGCAGCGGGTACAGGCGCACGGTCACTTCGGTGATGACGCCCAGCGTGCCTTCGCTGCCTACGAGCAGGCGCGTGAGGTCGTAGCCCGCAGCGCTCTTTTTGGCCCGCGTACCCGTGCGTATCGCCTCGCCGCTGGCGGTCACCACTTCGAGCGCCAGCACGTTTTCGCGCATGGTGCCGTAGCGCACCGCGTTGGTGCCGCTGGCGCGGGTGGCCGCCATGCCGCCCATGCTGGCGTCGGCGCCGGGGTCGATGGGAAAGAACAGGCCGGTGTCCTTCACGGCGTCGTTGAGCTGCTTGCGCGTGATGCCGGGCTGCACCGTCACGGTCAGGTCTTCGGCGTTGATGGAAAGCACCTGGTTCATGCGGTTCACGTCGATGCTGATGCCGCCCTGCACGGCCAGCAGATGGCCTTCCAGCGAGGAACCGGCGGCATAGGCAATCACCGGCACGGCGTACGCATCGGCCAGGCGCAGGGCGTCCTGCACGTCCTGCGTGCTCTCGGCAAACACCACGGCCGAAGGCGGCGGGGCCTGCAGCGAGCCTTCGTCGCGGCCGTGCTGTTCGCGCACGGAGAGCGCCGTGGAGCATTGCGCGCCAAAGCGCTGTTGCAGTGCCTCCAGAAAAGCCTGCGGCACGGGCCGCAGGGCAATGGTGGGAAGCAGGTGGGAGGCTTGTGCGGGGGCGTTCATCGGTGGTCTCCAGTGCATCCAAAAGAATACCACCGCACCCCCGCCTTGTACCCTGGCCCGTCATCGGTGCGTCAGGGTCCGTGGCTTGGCTCAGGGCTTGGCGCCCTCGTCGAATTCTTCGCGCGACAGCGCGCCGTCATGGTCGGTGTCGAGCTGCTTGAAGCGGTTGCCCATGGCGGGCAGCGCCTTGGCTTCCTGGGCGCTGAGCTTGCCGTCGTGGTTGGTGTCGGCGCGGTCAAAGGCTGCGCTGGCGGGGTTCGGTGTGCCCATGGGGGCTTTGGGCGTCCCGCCCGTGGTGAAGGGGCTCTGGCCTGTCGTTTGGGCCGGTGGAGGGGGCGTTTGGGCATGCAGCGATGTGCCGCCGCCCAGCGCCATGGCGGCGATCAGCATGACGCTGCGGGTGTCAAAGAAATGGGTGCTGCGGGGCGTGGTGCTTTTCATGGGTGGCGTCCTTTGCCAGAGTTGAACAGGCTTGCATTGCACTGCAGCAGGAATGCCAAAGCCAGCACTTTTGCCGCCTGTTGCCTGCACCAACATTTGGGCGCGCGGTGTAATTTCCTGTGCGGGCGGGAACCCACCGCCGTTGGGGATATCGCGCGTCCCGCACAATGCGGGCCACATTGCAAGGAGGCTTCCCCATGGGCAAACGACTCACACAGATCGCCACGCGCACCGGCGACGACGGCACCACCGGCCTGGGCGACAACACGCGCGTGCCCAAGCACCACCTGCGCGTGCAGGCCATGGGCGATGTGGACGAGCTGAACTCGCACATCGGCCTGCTGCTGTGCGAGCCGCTGCCCCAGGACGTTCGTGAGTTGCTGATCGACGTGCAGCACCAGTTGTTCAACCTGGGGGGCGAGCTGTCGATCCCGGGCTTTGAACTGCTCCAGGAAGCGGCCGTGCTGCAACTGGACCAGGCACTCGAAATCCACAACGCCCAGCTGCCGCGCCTGCAGGAATTCATCCTGCCCGCCGGCACCCGCGCCGCCGCGCAGGCCCACATCTGCCGCACCGTGGCCCGCCGCGCCGAGCGCGCCGTGGTCGCCCTGGGCAGCCAGGAAGCGGTGCGCGAGGCGCCGCGCCACTACCTCAACCGCCTGTCGGACCTGATGTTCGTGCTCTCGCGCGTGCTCAACCGCATGGATGGCGGCGATGACGTGTATTGGAAAAGCGAGCGCCTGGCGCGCAGTACCGACACCGACAGCGATTGATGCTATTGAATAAATAGCTACTCGCGCTTGATGGACGGGCGCTGGAGCCGAATTTCATCAAAACCCGCGCGCCATCCCCGAAACAGGGCGTGATCCCCCCACCAGAGCCACCGCGCAAGGGCCGCCCCGCCGCGCTGGTGGCGTCCCCCTGCCCGCATGGCGCAGCCATGCGAGAGCGGGGGGAAGGCGCCGAAGGCGACTCAGGGGGGTGTGCCCTACCTCGGCGCCAGCATCGCCATGGTGATGCGCGACACGCAGGTCAGTTCGCCTGCGTCGTTCACCATTTCAATCGCCCACACCTGCGTGGTGCGGCCGATGTGCACCGGCCGCGCCGTGCCCGTCACCCAGCCGCTGGTGGCGGCGCGCAGGTGGTTGGCGTTGATGTCCAGGCCCACGCCGCGGTGGCCTTCGGGGCTGGCGTAGAAGGCGCCGATCGAGCCCAGGGTCTCGGCCAGCACCACGCTCACGCCGCCGTGCAGCAGGCCAAAGGGCTGGCGCGTGCGCTCGTCCACGGGTACGCGCCCGCGCAGGTAGTCGTCGCCAATGTCGGTGAACTCGATGCCCAGGTGCGTGACGGCGGTGTTCTCGCTCGTCTGGTTGCAGGCTTCCAGGCTGATGGGTTTCTTCCAGATCGTCATGGTGTTTTGGAGTGTCGTGCCTACCGGGTTCCACAAAAGTAGAACAGAATCGAGGGTTTTCCCGGATGCTGCGCCGTGTGCGCAGCCATCCCGGACGCCCTTTGCTGACCCTCTTTATATCCGGAGCCCACCCCGTGCAACGTCGCCAGTTTGTCTTGTCTACCGCCGCAGCCCTTGCGGCCCCCGCCGTCCTTCGCAATGCCCTCGCCCAGGAGGGAGGCCTCAGCGGCAAGTCGCTCACCATCGGGTGTTCGGCCGCCCTCAGCGGGCCGCTGGCCGGTTTTGGCACCGACCTGCGCCAGGGCGCCGAAGCAGCCATCGCCCAGATCAACGCACGCGGCGGCGTGCATGGCCGTGCACTGCAGCTCCACATGGTGGATGACGGCTACGTCCCCCAGCGCACCATCGACAACGTCAAGCAGATGCTAGGCCAGGGCTCGGCGTTTGCGCTGCTCTCGTGCGTGGGCACGCCCAACAACACCGCCATCCTGCCCATGGTGGAAGAGGCCGGCATTCCCTACGTGGCGCCGCTCACCGGGGCCTCGTCGCTGCGCAAGAACGCGCGCAACGTGTTCCACGTGCGCGCCAGCTACACCGAGGAGGTGCAGCGTCTGGTGCAGCGCCTCATGGGCATGGGCGTCAAGGAGATCGGCATCGTCTTCCTGGACAACGCCTATGGCCGCGAATTGCTCGAAGACGCCAACCGCGCGCTGGCGGCTGCAGGCGGCAAGGCTTCGGTGCAGGCCGCGCTGGCCACCGATGGCAAGAACCTGGACGCCGTGCTCGCGCAGGTGGATGCGGCGCACCCCTCGGCCGTACTGATGGTCACGGCGGGCGCTGCCACGGTGCCGCTGGTGCGCGGGCTGCGCAAGGTGCTGCCGGGCGTGCTGATGGCGGGTGTGAGCGCCTCGCTGACCGGCGACGCCTACAAGCAGCTGGGCGAGATCGGCCGTGGCCTGGCCGTGACCATGGTCATGCCCGATCCGACCAAGGGCAAGACCGCCGTGGTGCGCGACTACCAGGCCGCCATGAAGGTGCGCGGCCAGCAGGAGTTTGGTCTGGGCAGCCTCGAAGGCTATGTGAACATGCGCGTGCTGGCCGAAGGCCTGGAGCGCGCCGGCAGCGACCCCACGCGCGCCAAGCTGCGCAGCGCGCTGGCGGGTATCCGCAACTGGGACATGGGGGGCTTTGTGGTCGACTACGGCGGCCAGGCGCCCTATGTGGGCTCGCGCTACATCGACCTGGGTGTGCTCGGCCCTGCGGGCAAGTTCCTGGCTTAAAAGAGGACCGGGGCCTGGGCGCCCCGGCGGTTGCCTTAGCTGTTCTTGCGGTTGAGCAGCGCGTACAGCACGATGGCGCCAAAGGTGGCGGTGCCAATGCCGCCCAGCGCAAACTGGCCGAACTTGAGGGTGAAATCGCCCGTGCCCAGGATGAGCGTGATGGCGGCCACGATCAGGTTCTTGTTCTGCGAGAAATCGACCTTGTTGTCCACCCAGATCTTGGCACCCGCCACGGCGATCAGGCCGAACACCACGATGGAGACACCGCCCATCACCGGCAGCGGGATGGTCTGGATCACGGCGCCGAACTTGGGGCTGAAACCCAGCAGCACGGCGATCAGTGCGGCCACCAGGAACACGGCGGTGGAGTAGATCTTGGTCGCAGCCATCACGCCGATGTTCTCGGCGTAGGTGGTCACGCCCGTGCCCCCTGCGCCGCCGCTGACCATGGTGGCGATGCCGTCACCGATAAAGGCGCGGCCCATGTACTGGTCAAGGTTCTTGCCCGTCATGGCGGTCACGGCCTTGATGTGGCCCAGGTTTTCCGCCACCAGGATGATGGCTACCGGTGCGATGAGCAGCATGGCCGGGCCACTGAACACAGGCGCCGTAAAGCCGGGCAGCCCGAACCAGGGGGCCGCCATCAGGGCCGACAGGTCCAGCGGCTTGCCCAGGCCCATGCCGTTGGTGAGCACGGCGTAAATGATGCTGGCCGCGATCAGACCCACCAGAATCAGCAGGCGCTGCACCATGCCACGGGTGAGCACGGCGACCAGCCCCACGCAGACAAAGGTGACGGCCTGCATCCAGCTGTCGAAATTGCTGGCCGCCATGTTCTTGATGGGGATGCCGGCCAGGTTCAGGCCGATCACCGCCACCACCGAACCCGTGACCACGGGGGGCATGGCGCGCTCGATCCAGCCGGTGCCGACCATCTGCACGATGACCCCGATGGCCGTATAGAGCAGGCCGCAGGCCACGATGCCCCCCAGGGCGACGCCCAGGTTGGCGTTGGGGCCTTGGCCCGCGTACGCCGTGGCACCGATGACGACGCCGATGAAGGCGAAGCTCGAACCCAGGTAGCTGGGCACCTTGCCGCCCGTGACGACGAAGAAGATCAGCGTGCCAATCCCGCTCATCAGAATGGCCAGGTTCGGATCAAACCCCATCAGGATGGGCGCCAGCACCGTCGCACCGAACATGGCGATGACATGCTGCACACCCATCATGGCCGTCTGCGGCCAGGGCAGACGCTCGTCCGGGCCGATGACGCCCCCCTGCGCCAGTACCTCGGCGCTCTTTTCCTGCCAGTCAAACATTCCCATGCTGCTTCCCTCCGTATATCGATGGCCGCGATGCTACGCGAAACAGGCCCTTGGCGGGGCCTGTCTACAGCCGCTAAAACAGCGGTCTCAACCCGCCGCTGTGGGGGCGTGGGCCGGTAGCACCGTGCCCCGGCATTCACCAAAGCCGATGCGTGCTGCGCCGGGCCTGTCGCACCAGCCGCGCAGGATGATGGTGTCGCCGTCGGCCAGAAAGGCGCGTTCCTCGCCGGTCTCTGCCAGCACCAGGGGCTGCGTGCCCGCGCGGCTCAGCTCGACCAGCGCGCCCGCTTCCTGCGGTGTGGGGCCCGAGATGGTGCCGGTGCCCAGCAGGTCGCCGCTTTGCAGGTTGCAGCCGCCCACGGTGTGCTGCGCCAGCATTTGCGCCACGGTCCAGTACTGGTGGCGAAAGCTGGTGCGCGAGAGTTCGGTCGGGGGCTGCGCCTGGCGGCGGTGCTGCGCCGTCTCCAAGCCCACCGTGAGCTGCACGTCCACCCCGCCGCGGGCACGGTTGTCGGGGTCGTCCAGATAGGGCAGGGGCTGCGGATCGGTGGCGGGGCGTTCGACCGCGGGTACGCGAAAGGGCGCCAGCGCCTCCATGGTCACAACCCAGGGCGAGACACTGGTGCAGAAGTTCTTGCCCAGAAACGGCCCCAGCGGCGCCATCTCCCAGAACTGGTGGTCGCGCGCCGACCAGTCGTTGAGCAGCCCCATGCCAAAGATATGCCCCTCGGCCTGCGCCAGCGGCACGGGTTCGCCCAGCGCATTGCCCGGGCCGACGTAGATGGCCATCTCCAGCTCGTAGTCCAGCCGCGCGCAGGGGCCATGCACCGGCGCGCTGGCGCCAGGGGGCAGGGCCTGGCCCCAGGGCCGGTGGAAGGCCGTGCCGCTGACCACCACGCTCGATGCCCGGCCGTGGTAGGCAATGGGCAGCCACTGGAAGTTGGGTGTGAGTGGCTCGTCGGGCCGGATGAACTGGCCCACATTGCGCGCGTGGTGGATGGAGGTGTAGAAGTCGGTGTAGTTGGCCACGCGCACCGGCAGCGTGTATTCCACGGCCACCTGCGGCGTGAGGCAGCCGCGCAGCGCCTGCACGGCCTCGCCCTCGGCGCCGTCCTGCAGCAGCGCAAACAGCCCCTGGCGCAGCGCCTGCCAGGCCTTGGGGCCCAGGGCCATGAGTTCGTTGAGCTGCGGGTGGGCACCGGCCAGAGCGGCTTGGTGGGCCAGGCCGTCCAGGCAGCCCGCCACCGCCACGCGCGCCAGGTCAATCACCTGGTCGCCAATCGCCACGCCGCCCCGCCAGGGCTCGTCGCCGCTGTGGTGGCGAAACACCGCGAACGGCAGGTTCTGGATCGGAAAGTCGCAGCCCGGCTGGTTGGCCGAGTCCACCCAGCTGCGCGCAGCCGGGTCGTGGGTGTGGTTGAGGTGCGTCATGGTCAGGCCTTGGCAGGGAGCAGGGCATCGTCAAAGATGGCGACGGCGCGCGTCCAGCCCGCCGAGGCGCCGCGAATCTTGTGCGGGAAGCAGCTGATCATGAAGCCGCTGCTGGGCAGGGCTTCGAGGTTGTGCAGCTTTTCCAGGTGGCAGTAGCCGATGTCGCGGCCGGCCTTGTGGCCTTCCCAGATCAGGCTGGCGTCGTGGGTCTGGCCGTACTTCTGGGCGGTGTGCACAAAGGGGGCGTCCCAGCTCCAGGCGTCGGTGCCTGTCAGGCGCACGCCGCGTTCGAGCAGGTACATGGTGGCCTCGTAGCCCATGCCGCACCCGGCGCTCACAAAATCGTCGTGTCCGTAACGCGAGCCTGCGCGCGTGTTGACCACCACGATCTCCAGCGGGCTCAGCACATGGCCGATGCGGGCCAGTTCGGCCTCGATGTCCTGCGCCGTGACCACGTAGCCGTCGGCAAAGTGGCGGAAATCGAGCTTCACACCGGGCTGGAAGCACCATTCCAGCGGCACCTGGTCGATGGTGATGGCGGGTTTTTGGGTGCCCAGGGCCTTGTCCTGGGTCGAGTGGAAGTGGTAGGGCGCATCGAGGTGCGTGCCGTTGTGCGTGGAGAGCTGCACCAGCTCCACCGCCCAGCCCTCGCCGTCGGGCAGGTCTTCCTTCTTCAGGCCGGGAAAGAAGGGTGCGATCTGCGCGAAGGTGTTCTCGTGGCTGAAATACTGGATCTTGGGCGCAAAGGCCGGTGGGTCGGAGATGACGTCGTTTTCCAGGTAGATCGACAGGTCGACAAAAGTGCGGGGCATGGGGCAGACTCCTTGGGCAGGGGATCGGTCAGCGCAACAGCACGAGGCTGATGGCGGGGAAGAAGATGAGCAGCAGCAGCACACCCAGCATCATCAGCGTGAAGGGCGCTGCGCCACGGAAGATGTCGCCGAGCGAGATGCTCTCGTCCTGCAACGTGCTTTTGATGACGTAGACCGACAGGCCAAACGGCGGTGTCAACAGGCCAATCTCGACCGCCACCACGGTCACCACGCCAAACCAGACCAGGTTCATGCCGAACTGCTCGGCCAGCGGCAGCATCAGCGGCAGCACGATCAGCAGGATGGACGAGGAGTCGACCACCATGCCCAGCGCGATCACGATCAGCACATAGAGCATCAGAAAGGCCGTGGCGCCCAGCCCCGCCTGCGCCATGCTCTCGACCAGAAACTGCGGCATGCCCGACATGGCCAGCATGCGTGTGTAGATGGTGGCGCAGATGATGAGAAAGCTCACCGACACCGTGACATGGCCGGTCTCGGTCAGCACGCTCCACAGTGTGCGGGCGTTGAGCTTGCCGCGCAGCAGCGCAATCACCAGCGCGAGCAGCGCACCCACCGCCCCGGCCTCGGTGGCAGTGAAGTAGCCCGCGTACAGGCCGCCAAGCACCAGTACGATCATCAGCACACTGGGCACGAGCTTGCGCAGCAGCGCACCCATGGGCATCAGCACCATGCCGTCGATGGGTTGGGGTGCGCCGCTGGCGTACACCGAGCGCGGCCACACGAAAGACATCACGACGATGCCCAGGATGTAGGCCAGCGCCAGCAGCAGGCCCGGCACGATGCCTGCGGTGAACAGGTCGCCCACCGACTGGTTGGACAGAAAGCCGTAGAGAATCATCAGCAGGCTGGGCGGGATCAGCATGCCCAGCACCGACGATCCAGCGACCACACCCACCGCAAACCGGGGGTGGTAGCCGTAGCGCCGCATCTCGGGCACCGCCACGCGGGTGAACACCGCAGCCGAGGCAATCGACACACCCGTGATGGCGGCAAACACCGCGTTCGAGGCCACTGTGGCCACGCCCAGGCCGCCGCGCAGGCGCCGCAGCAACTGGTTGGCCACCTCGAACGCGTCCTTGCCGATGTCGGCATGGGCGACCAGGAAACCGGTGAGCACGAACAGCGGCACCACGCCAAAGATGTGGCTGGCAATGGCGTCCTGGCTGGCCTGCGCCAGTAAATTCGCGGCAATACCGGCATCGTCCTTGATGAGCCACACGCCGATGAACGAGACGACGGCCAGCACCACGGCCACATGCATGCCGACCCAGATCAGCGCCAGCATCAGCACCAGCGAGGCACAGGCAATCAGTGTCGGGCTCATGCCGTGCGACCCGCCATGGCGCGCCGCACATCGGCCAGCGCCAGCAGCACAAAGGTGACGAACGTGGCGGCGAGCCCCACCAGCATCAGCACCCGCACCGGCCAGACCGGAGCGGTGAAGTCACCGATGGCGCCCACGTATTCGCGCATCTGGATCGATTCCCACAGCGAAGGCCAGGCCGCCCACAGAATCGTCGCCATCAGCACCGCACCCACCAGGTGGAACGCGGCGTGCAGCACGGCGGCCAGCACGGGGCGCGTGCGCTGCAGCCCTTGCAGCAAGACGTCGGCGCGCGTGATGCGGCCGCTGTGCAGGGTGTCGGCCAACTGCAAGAACACGATACCGACAATGGACAGCGACACCAGCTCGGTCACCCCGCGCACCGGCGCACCCAGCAGGTTGCGGCCCAGCACATCGGTGTTGATGAGCAGCATCAGCGCCACGATCCACAGCGTGCCCAGCGCATTGAGCGCCTGGACCACGCGGTGAAAGTGCCAGGGCAGCGGCTGTCCGTAGGATGCGGGCGCCACTGCCTTGGGGGCAGCGCCCGGCGTTGCAGGGAGAGCCATGGGAGCAGACGTCCTTTACTTGGCAGACCAGTCGCGGGGCAGGTCCGCGCCCGCCTTTTTCAGGCCCTCGACATAGCCTTTGAGCACCTGTTCGCCCGGCACGCCCTTGCCCTGCAGGTCGGCGGCCCAGGTTTTGGCCATGGGCGGCAGGGCGTCGGCCCAGCGCTTGCGCTCGGCGGCGGGCAGTTCGCTGATCTTGGCACCGGCTTCTTCCATTTTTTTCAGCAGGCCCGCGGCGGCAGCCCCCTGGGCAGCGGCAAAACGTGCGGTGTACTCGTCGCCCACCTCGCGGAAGATCTTCTGCACCTCGGGTGGCAGTTTGTCGAAGCGTCCCTTGTTCATGGCAATGCCGCCCGCGAACTGGGAGCCGAAGTTGACCTTGGTGATGTAGGGTGCCACTTCATGCACCTTGGCCCCCCAGGCGCCGGTGGCAAAGGTGACTACGCCATTCGAGACGCCGGACTTGATGTCCTCGTAGTAGGTGTTCAGGTTGCCGGCCACGGCCACCGCGCCAGTGCCCTGCACCCAGTTGGCCGAGGGGCCGGGGGCGGTGATTTTCTTGCCCTTGAGGTCGTCGATGGACTTGACCGGGAAGTTGGTCCACAGGTGGTACGAATCGAGCGCCGCGCCGCCCAGGTACACCAGCCCGTTCCGGGTCCAGGCCTGGCCCATCGCCGGTACATCGTGCTGTAGCTGGGCGACCACCTTGGTGACGGTGCCAATGTCTTCGGAGCCGAAGGGCGCGAAGTAGCTCACGTTCTGCAGCGGAAAGCGCGGCGCCTCGAACAGGGTGCCGACGAAGCCGATATCGGCCACACCGTCGGCGATGCCCTTGGATTCGCTGCCGATCTTGATGAGGGTGCCGCCCCAGGCCCGCGTCCAGTCGATTTTGGTCTTGCCGCCCGCATCGGCCAGGCGCTTGTCCACCTCGGGAATGAAAAATTCGTCGATCAGCTTGACCCACAGAAACACCGGAGGGTGCCCCCCCGCCGCCGTGAGCCGCAGGGTTTGCTGTGCATGGCTGGCGCCGGTGGCGGCGCAGCACAGGGCAGCGGCGACGGCAGCGATCTGGAATGAACGGCGGTGCATGGAAAACTCCTTCAGGGGGACGGATGGATGGGCAGCAGAGCGGCAATGCCTGCCGCCATGAAATCGATGAGCAGCGAGGCTGCCTGCGGGTCGTGGGAGGTGTTGGCACCGCGCGAGAGGCGTTCCACCCGGTGGTCGATCAGGTGGTGCAGGAGCGCTCCCATGGCGAACTGATAGGCCCAGGCGACCTGCGCACGCGCGGTGCCCGGGCGTGCTGCGTGCAAGGCGTCGATGAAGGCATGGGCCAGGGGGTCGAAGTAGTCGACCAGCACGCGCTCGGTATCGGGGGTGCGGTAGGCGAGTTCGCGTGCCACCAGTTGCGCGTAGTACTCGCCCTCGCTGCTGGCACGCATGGCCAGCACGGGGTTGACAAAGGCCTCGACGATGCGCCGCAGGTGGCCGCTGTCCGGGGGGCTGGCCTGGGCCTGGCGCAACTGCTCCATGCGGGCGTCGATGGTGCCGCGCCAGTGGGCAAAGATGGCGTGAAACAGCTCATGCTTCTGCCCGTAGTAGTAGGCCACCAGGGCCAGGGGCACCTGCGCTTCCAGTGCAATCTGGCGGATGGAGACCGCATGGTAGCCGTGCTCGGCAAACAGCTTTTCGGCTGCCAGCAAAATGGCCGCACGCCGGTCGGGGCGGTTGTGGGCCGCCGCGCGGGAGCGGTTTTTGGGGGGCGCGGAAGGCACTGCCATGGCGCTGATTGGACGATTGTCTAAATTGTTTGTACAACCGTACAAACCCTGTGCCGCCCAAACTGCGCACGCGCTAACCTGCTGCGGGTATGCACGCGCCCTATCTTCCCCAAATCCGCCTCTTTCAGAACTGGCTGCGCGAACAGCGTGGCCTGTCCTTCGACGACTACGACGCCTTCTGGCGCTGGTCCACCACCGATCTTGATGCCTTCTGGCAAAGCGTGTGGGACTACTTCGATATCCAGTCGCCCACGCCGCACAGTGCTGTGCTGGCGCGCAACACCATGCCTGGGGCGCAGTGGTTTCCGGGTGCCCAGGTCAACTATGCGCGCCAGGTGCTGCGCCATGTGGACGCGGCGCACGCCGCAGGCGTGCCCGCGATTGTCAGCAGCAACGAAAAGCGCCAGCACCGCGAGATGAGCTGGCCCGAACTGCGCCGCCAGGTCGCATCGCTGGCGCTGCACCTGCAGGCCCAGGGCGTGCAGCCGGGCGACCGCGTGGCCGCCTACCTGCCCAATGTGCCCGAAGCCATGGTGGCTTTTCTGGCCACGGTCAGCATCGGCGGTGTCTGGAGCATCTGCGCGCCCGACATGGGAACGCACGCCGTGCTCGACCGTTTCCGGCAGATTGAGCCCACGGTATTGATTGCCGTCGATGGCGTGACCTATGGCGGCCGCGACCACGACCGACTACCCGTGCTGGACGAACTGCGTGCGGCCTTGCCCAGTCTGCGGCATACGCTGCTACTGGGGAATCTGGATGCTACAATTTCAGTAGCTGATTGCGCAAGCTGGATAAGCGCTACAGGCCAATTTGGCCCTGACGTGGAGCGCTTTGAACCCCTGTGGCTGCCATTCGACCATCCGCTGTGGATCGTCTATTCCAGCGGCACTACCGGCCTGCCCAAGCCCATCGTGCATGGCCATGGCGGCATGGTGCTGGTGCAGATGCAGCTGGGTGCACTGCACAACGACCTGGGCTGCAGCTATGCGCCCAACAGCCTGGGCGAGCGCTACCACTGGTACAGCTCCACCGGCTGGGTCATGTGGAACGCCCAGGTGGGTGGCCTGCTGGCCGGCACCACCTGCGTCATTTTTGACGGTAACCCCGGCGGCAGCAAGGAGCACCCCGACTGGGCCACGCTCTGGCGTTTTGCGTCCGAAACCGGCGTGACCTTCTTCGGCGCGGGGGCCGCTTTCTATGCGGCCTGCATGAAGGCAGGCATCACCCCGCAGGATTGCGGCGATCTCTCGCGCATTCGCGTGCTGGGCTCCACGGGTTCGCCGCTGTCGGCCGAAGTGCAGCAATGGGGCACGCGCTTCATGGCGCACGCCGGTGCCATCGCGGGCCGCGCTGACGGTATCTGGTGGTGCAACATCTCCGGGGGTACAGACTTTGCCGGTGCCTTCATCGGCGGCAACCGCGAGTTGCCCCAGACCCCTGGCAAGATGCAGTGCCGCATGCTGGGCGCGGCCGTCGAGGCCTGGGACGCACAGGGCCGCCCGGTGCTCGATGCCGTGGGAGAGCTGGTGTGCACGCAGCCGATTCCGTCGATGCCCCTCTTTCTGTGGAATGACCCCGGTGGCGAGCGCTACCTGGCCAGCTATTTCGACATGTACCCGGCGGGCCATGGCCGCAAGCCGGGGGGCGGTGACGGTCCGGCGGCGATGGGCGCGGTCTGGCGCCATGGCGACTGGATCCAGATTGGCGCACAGGAAGATGGCGGCTGCGTCATTTTTGGCCGTTCCGACGCCACCATCAACCGCCACGGCCTGCGCATGGGCACCAGCGAGCTCTACAGCGCCGTCGAAGCCCTGCCCGAAGTGCTCGACAGCCTGGTGGTCGATCTCGAATACCTGGGCCGCGAGAGCTACATGCCCCTGTTCGTGGTGCTGCGCCCCGGCTTGGCGCTGGACGATGCACTGCGCGCGCGCATCAACGGCGCCATCCGCACGGCACTCAGCCCGCGCTTTGTGCCCGACGACATCTTTGCCGTGGCCGAAGTACCCCGCACCCTGAGCGGCAAGAAGCAGGAACTGCCCATCAAGAAACTGCTGCTGGGCCAGCCCATCGAAAAAGTGGTCAACAAGGACGCCATGGCCAACCCCGGCTGCCTGGACTGGTACCAGGCGTTTGCGCGTGCGCGGGAGGCGGCGCAGAGCGCGGCCTGATACCGCACCCTGCCAGTGCGGTATCGCGCGGGGGCTAACATGCCGTCTGCTGCCCGGCGAACAACCCACGTTCGCTGGCCATGACGCCATGACAGATCTGCACACCCGCTCCCTGCACCACGGCCGCCCCCACCGGGCGTCTGCGGGGCGGTGTCCGCATCGGCACCACGCCATCGTCCGCCACGGTGGCCCTAGCGCCCGCAGCTGATACAGCGTCGACCTGGGTGTGGCAGGTCGGCGCAAGCTCCAGCCCCGGCCCGCGCTACCGCGTCCGCCGCGTGCAATACCACACAGCCCCGTTCCCACCGGCCCCGCCAATGGGCTTCTCCGGTCGGTGGAATCCTGCGCCTTGCGGCTCCGGCCGTGGGCCCTGCCTGTCTGGAGACTGTCATGGAGATGGCTCTGCCGCCTCTGCTTTTGCCGGGTTTGCCTGCCTGGCTAACAGGTTGGATGGAGTTGCGCATCGATGTGGATCTGCAACCCGCCAAACCCCTTGCCGAAGAACTCGAAGGGTTCTACGAGCGCCTGCACAGCCCGGGTGACCGCCTGTGGGGCTTGCCCGCAGTTGCGTTGCCGCAACCAGGCTTTGCCATGCGCTACCGCGAGGCCGATGGTAAGTGGTATGTGTACGTGGAGGACCTGCAGCGCCGCCGCCTGGCCGGTTACACCGTGTTCAACCGCCTGGTCGAGCTCGACCGCCGCGCGGACCGGCACCTGCGCGCGCCGCATTCGCGCTACGACACGCCCTACCAGCGCCGCGGCCTGGCCAGTGCGGTGTACCGCTGGGCGCTGCAGGAAGGCTGGTGCCTGGTCTCCGGAGCGCGCCAGTCGCCGGGCGCGCACGCCCTGTGGCACCGGCTTGCCCGGCAGCACGCCTGGGGCTACGTGGATCTGCGCGACAAGGCCGTCACCTACCTGGGCCAGGCAGTGGAGCCGCCGGTGCTGGACGACCTGCTGGTGCGTATGGTCCTGCTGGGCGAAGGCTGGACGCTGGAGCGCCTGCGCAGTGCCATCCGTATGCGTGGGGTGCCGTGCAACTCGCCGTGGCATGGCTGCAGTGCATTGCCATAATGGCTTTTGCGCGCGGAGCGGGCAAGCCTGTGCCCCCCGCGCTGGCTTGGTGCCTGCACCGCGCCCTCCAGCGAAAGTTGCCCATGTCCATGCCCCGCCCCAAACGTTTTTCCATGATCCGTGAATTCCACCTGGCCGACTGGTTCACGCTGGGCAATGCCGTCTGCGGCGTGGGGGCCTTGTTCTCCAGCATGAGCTACCTGGAAACGCACAATGTGCTGCACATCTACTTTGCCTGCGGCCTGGTGCTGGCGGCACTGGTCTTCGATGTGCTGGATGGGCGCATTGCCCGCTGGCGGCAGAAAAGCTCGGCCATGGGGCGCGAGCTCGATTCGCTGGCCGATGTGATCTCGTTTGGCGTGGCGCCCGCCATCATTGCCTATGGTTGCGGCATGCAGGGGTTGTACGACCGCATTGTGCTGGCCTACTTTGTGGCCTGCGGCGTATCGCGCCTGGCGCGCTACAACGTCACGGCCGAGCAGCTTTCGGGTGACGATGGCAAGGTGCGCTACTTTGAGGGCACGCCCATCCCCACGTCCATCGTGCTGGTGGCCGTGCTGGCGCTGGCCGCCTGGCAGGGCGCCGTGCGCGACCAGCTCTGGGGCGGCGCGGTGGTGCTGGGGGGCTTTACCCTGCATCCGCTGGTGCTGCTGTTTGCGTTGTCGGGCTCGCTGATGATCAGCCGGATCCGTATTCCCAAGCTCTGAAGCTTTCACCGTCGGTTCTTGGGGTTTTAAAAATGATAGATGCTTGCGCTTGATGGGCAAGCGCTAGAGGCATATTTCATTCGAAATCACGCTGCTGCAGGCCGCCGGTTCACCAGTACGATTCCCGCCGCCACCAGGGTCAGCGCGGCCAGCAATCCGGGAGTGACAGGTTCACCCAGCCACCAGGCGCCGAACATCAGTGCAAACACCGGGGTCAGGAAGACAAACACCGATATCTTGGTCGCCGGGTAGTGCGCCAGCATCCACATCCACGCCAGGTAGCTGGCAAAGGCCCCCAGCAGCGCCTGTACCAGCAGCGACAGGGTGGCGAAGGTGCTGAAATCGAAGCTCCAGCGCTCCCCCAGCAGCAGGGACAGCAGGGGCAGCGCCGCAGCGCTCACGGCGACCTGGTAGAACAATTGTTTGGCGGGGGCCACCTGGCCCAGCGAGGTGCTGCGCAGAACCACCGTGGTCAGCGCCCACAACAGCCCACCCGCCAGGCCCAGCAAGTCGCCCAGCCAGGCCCGGGGCAAGGCGGCATTGGTGGGGCCGAGCAGGCCGTCGCCCATCGCCAGCCCCACGCCGACGAACGCACCCGCCAGGCCCAGCCACTGCCAGCCGCGCAGGCCCTCGCCCGGAATGAAGCGCGGCAGCAGCAGCGCCACCCAGAACGGCGCGCAGTACAAAAACACCGTCAACCGCGAGGCGGTGGTGAACTGCAGGCCCACATAGATGCATGCGAACTCGCAGGCAAACAGCGAACCGGCCAGCAGCCCGGCGCGCGTGGCACCCACAGGCTCGCGCGCATTGCCCAGGGGCACCCCGCGCCACAGGCACCAGGCCGCCACCGCCACGGTCGCCAGGGCAAACCGCACAAACGCCTGGAACACGGGCGCCACCTCGGCCACCGTGGCTTTCACCAGCACCTGCTGGGCACCCCAGAGCATGCAGCAGGCCAGCAGGATGGAAATGGCGAGGGTGTCGAGGTGGTGTTTGCGGGTGTGCGGCATCAGCGCATTATCCGAGGGGCCTGGACGTTGTGCAGGCCGTGCCGCAGTGCAACGGCTTGCTACAGGCGGGGTATGGGTGTCACGGTACACTGCGCGGCATTCGGGCGCCTTTGCCTATGGCGCGTTTTTTTCCGCACCTCACCCTTTTTCATGGCCGTTGACACGGCGGGCCACGCCCGCACCAGTTTTGATCTCAAGAGCGCCTCGCTGCCCGTAGTGGCCGTGGTGCTCAAGACCACCGACGCCGCCGTGCTGGCCGCCGACCTGGCCGAACGCCTGGCCGACGACCCTGGGTTTTTTGACAACGACCCCGTGCTGATTGATCTGGCGGCCTTGCGCGAAACGCCCGAACCTATCGATTTCGACGCAGTGGCCGCCCTGCTGCGCCAGCACCGCACGCTGCCCGTGGCCGTGCGCGGCGGCAGCCCCGCCCAAATGGAGGCCGCCCATGCCGCAGGCCTGGTGGCTGCCCCCGAGGCACCGCCCGCCCGCGCCGAACCCGCTGCGTCTGTCGTGCAGGAGGTGGTGCGTGAGGTTCCCGTGGCCGGACCGGGCACCGTGGTCATCGACAAGCCCCTGCGTTCGGGCCAGCAGGTCTATGCGCGCGGCGCCGACCTGGTGGTGCTGGCCATGGTGAGTTTTGGCGCCGAAGTGATTGCCGATGGCAACATCCATGTCTATGCCCCGCTGCGGGGCCGCGCCATTGCAGGGGCGCGCGGCAACACGGCGGCGCGCATCTTTACCACCTGCCTGGAGCCGCAGCTCGTGTCCATTGCCGGCATCTACCGCACAACCGAAACCGCGCTGCCTGCGGACGTCCTGGGCAAACCGGCCCAGGTGCGGCTCGAGGGTGAAAAACTGTTGATCGAACCGCTTTGAAACCTTGCATTTTCTTGAACCAATCCACAGAGACTTCTCGCATATGGCCAAAATCGTCGTCGTGACTTCCGGCAAGGGTGGCGTGGGCAAGACCACCACCAGCGCCGCCTTTTCCTCCGGCCTCGCCCTGCGCGGCCACAAGACCGCCGTGATCGACTTTGACGTCGGTCTGCGCAACCTCGACCTCATCATGGGGTGTGAACGCCGCGTGGTGTATGACCTCATCAACGTCATCCAGGGCGAAGCCAACCTGAACCAGGCGCTGATCAAGGACAAGAACTGCGACAACCTGTTCGTGCTGGCCGCCAGCCAGACCCGTGACAAGGACGCGCTCTCGCTCGAAGGCGTGGGCAAGGTGCTCGAAGACCTGGCGGCAATGGACTTTGAATACATCGTCTGCGACTCGCCCGCCGGCATCGAAAGCGGCGCCCTCATGGCCATGCACTTTGCCGACGAGGCCTTGCTGGTGACCAACCCCGAGGTGTCGTCGGTGCGCGATTCGGACCGCATCCTGGGCATGCTGGGCAGCAAGACCAAGCGCGCCATCGAAGGGGGCGAAGCCATCAAGGAGCATCTGCTCATCACCCGCTACAACCCCGGCCGCGTGCAGGAGGGGCAGATGCTGAGCCTGGACGACATCCAGGACATCCTGCGCATCAAGCTGATCGGCGTCATCCCCGAATCCGAAGTGGTGCTGCAGGCGTCCAACCAGGGCCTGCCCGCCATCCACCTGCAGGGCACCGACGTGTCCGAGGCCTACAAGGATGTGATCGACCGCTTCCTGGGCGAAGACAAACCCCTGCGCTTCATCGACGCCGAGAAACCCGGCTTCTTCAAGCGCCTGTTCGGGAGCAAATAAGCCATGGCGTCTTTCCTCTCCTTCCTGCTGGGCGAAAAGAAGAAAACCGCCAGCGTCGCCAAGGAACGTCTGCAGATCATCCTGGCGCATGAACGCAGCGGCCGCAATGCCTCCGAGCCCGACTACCTGCCTGCACTGCAGCGTGAGCTGGTGGCGGTGATCAGCAAGTACGTCAAGATCAATCCCGAGGATCTCAAGGTGCACCTGGAGCGCCAGGACAACCTGGAGGTGCTGGAAGTGAAGATCGAGTTGCCCGAGGCAGCGCGCTGATTTTTAAGCAAAATAGGGCTCTAGCGCTTATGCAGCAAGCGCTGGCAGCTATCAAAAAATGACTTGCATGGGGTGAGCCGCGCTACCGCGCGTGCTTGGCCCACTTGCCCGCGATGGCCTGCGCGATGCTCAAGGCCCGCTGGCCGGGCTGCAGCCAGGCCTCTTGTCCTGCAGCGATCGTCCCTGGCTGTTCCACCGCAAGGTAGTAGCCGCAGTTGCCCGCCAGCGCCATGGTGCGCCCGGCCCGCGCAAAGCCCATGACGGCATCGAATTTGTAGCAGGGCTCGCGCGGCGCGGCCACGCGCAGCACGCAGTCCGGGAAATGCAGGCGGTCGCCCACGAAGACCTCGTTTTCCAGCAGGCCTTCCACCGTGAGGTTCTCGCCCATGAAGCCGGGCGGCAGCGTTTCGTCGAACAGGCTGACACCGCGCTCGCGGCGCTGCGCCTGCCAGAAGGCGTAGTGCGCGGCCGGGTAGGCGTAGACCGCTTTGGCCAGTCCGCCGTGCACGCTCGGGTCGGCCTGCTCGTCGCCGTCCAGGCCCAGGCGGCCCACGCTGACGGCACCGGCCACTGCGCGCTTGCCGATGGCCGAGAGCACGCTGCGCTCGCCCACGCGGATGCGCTGGCATCGTCCCACGTTCACGCTGAGCAGCCGCAGGGCAGGCGAAGCCATGGGACGGTCACCAGCCCCACAGCAGGCGGCGGGCCACCCAGCCGCGTGGGCCGCCGTCCTGCTGCACCTTCACCCATTGGCTGCGCCGTTCCAGGGTGCGCAGCACCTCGCCGCGCGTGGCCTTGCCGACGATGCGCGAGCGGGTGCTCGGGCTGCTGCGCAGGTTGACCACGCTGCCCTTGACGACATGGTGTGCCTTTTTGCCCACCAGCGGGCGGAAGATCCAGCCGGTGTCGTTTTCGAAGTCGCGCACCTTGAGCCACTGGCCCTTGCGGCCCGTGACTTCCAGCGGGTAGCCCCGGGACAGGACCCACAGCGCCTCGTGCTGTGTGCCAGCGCCTGCCCGCAGATTCACCTCGGCTCTCTGCACGCTCACCATCTCGCGTGCCTGCACACCGAAAGCGGCGGCCAGACCGAGTGCCAGGGACAGGAAAAACCGGGGGAAGGGGTGCAGACGAGACATGGGGCTCCGTTTCAAGAAGAGATAAGGGGATGGAGCCCTGGGATTGTTCCAGCCTGGGCTGGAATGTCAAAAGTGGCCTGCTTCCCGCAGTCCGGCGCATGGTTTTTACGGGGTGTCCGTGCCGCCGGATACGGGCACCGCCTGCAGGCGGCCGAGCTGGTGCGCCAGCTCGACGGCAGAGTGCACGCCCAGCTTGGCAAAGATGTTGGCGCGGTGGAATTCCACCGTGCGCGGCGTGATGCCCAGATGGTCGGCAATGGTCTTGTTGTAGTGGCCGCGGAGCAGTTCATCGAGCACCTCGCGCTCGCGCTGGCTCAGGCTGGCCAGCGCAGCGCGCAGGCGCTGCGCTTCGCCCAGGGCCTGCTGCTGCGCGCTGGCGGCGGCCAGGGCTTGTTCCACGCGGTCGACCAGCAGGTTGTCCTGGAAGGGCTTTTCCAGAAAATCCCAGGCGCCGTTCTTGACTGCGGCAACGGCCATGCCCACATCGCCATGCCCGGTGAGAAACAGCACCGGCCAGGGGCAGCCCAGCTGCGTGAGCTTCTCGAAGGTGTTCAGACCGGAGAGCGGCTCCATGCGGATGTCCATCAGCACGACGGCGTGGCCCCAGTCGTCCTGGCGCACGGCGGCGGCCTTGAGGAAGGCTGGGCCGCTGTCCCAGGTGGCCGTGCGGTAGCCGCGCGAGTCGAACAGCCAGGCCAGGCCGTCGCGCACGTCGGGGTCGTCGTCAACGATGTGGATGGCAACGCGGTTCATGGAGACTCCTGTGGTGGAGGGGCGGTGAGGGCACCATCCAGCGGCAGCCAGACGGTGAAGCGCGCGCCGCCCAACTCCGGGTCCTGCTGCACTTCGATGCGGCCATGGTGCGCCTCGACAATGGAGCGGCAAATGGCCAGTCCCATGCCCATGCCGCCGTCCTTGGTGCTGAAAAAGGCATTGAAGATATGTTCGCGATCCTCCTCGCGCACCCCGGGGCCGCTGTCGGCCACGCACAACTGCGCCATCGGGGGATCGGCGGCGGCGTCAACCCAGACGCGTACCTGTCCGGGGCGGCTGGCGCCGTGGGCGGCCCAGCCCAGGGCGTTGGCCACCAGGTTGGTCACCACATGCTCCAGCAGCAGGCCGTCGGCCTGCACCCATACGGCGCTCCGGGGCGGCACGGAGTGCAGGGTGACGCCGGCAGGGGGCGTGTGGGTGGCGATGCAGCGGCGTACGAAGCCTGCGAGGTCGAAGCGCTGGTACGACAGTTCACGCTGCCGCGCAAAGGCATTGACACGCTGGATGATGCCTCCGGCCTTGTCCGACAGGCGGGCCATGCGGGCCACCACGGGGACCACGTCGTCCAGGGCAATGCTGCGGTTGTGCAGCCGGTTGAGCAGCCCGTTGGCGAAGCTGCTCAGCGCACCCAGCGGCTGGTTCAGTTCATGCGCCAGGGTCGAGGCCACCTCGCCCACGGCCACCAGGCGGCCCGAGGCCTCCAGCTTTTCCTGTTGCAGGGCGGCCAGCCGCTGGGCGCGCTTGCGCTCGCTGATGTCCAGCACCGAACTCATCCAGCCCACCTGCTTGCCCAGCGCGGTGGTCAGGGGCGACTCGTGGATCAGCACATCCACCAGGTGCCCGTCGCGGTGCTGGAACTGCACTTCCAGGCCTTCGTCGCGGGTGCCCTGGGCGATGACGTCGCGGTGCAGCAGGCCCAGTTCACCGGCCTGGTGCGCGGGCCAGTAGGGCATGGGGGCTGACCGGCCCACCAGTTCTGCGGCGCTGTAGCCCACCATGCGGCAGAACGCCTCGTTCACATACAGCACCTTGCCATTGCGGGCCCAGGCGCGCAGACCGATGGTGACGGAGTTCTCCATGGCGGTGCGCAGCACCACCTGTGCCTGCAGCAGGGCCTGCACATGCTGGCGCTTGCCAATGTCACGCCGCAGGGCAAGCAGGCTGACCAGCATGCCCAGCAAAAACAACAGCGCCACCAGCAGGAAGATGCGCGGCACTGTGGCGGGCTGGGTGTCGAGGGGCGCCACCTCCACGAAAAGATCGGTGCCGGGCAGGTTCATGGGCGCCAGGTACGCGCTGGGGCCGTCGGGTGCGGTGGCGGTGGTGTCGCCGCCGTCGATCACCAGGCGCACGCGGTGGCTCTGGTGGAACCAGGGGGGCACCAGCCCTTGTACGCAGGCCTCCATGCCCAGGGCGGCCACATAGTTGCCCACGAAGGTGCCGCGCTCAAAGAACGGCACCGTCAGCCAGACGGTGTCGGTCTGCGTGCCATCGGCCTGGCGCATGGGGCCTGCGTAGGCGGAGCGGCGCAGGCCGGCCGCGATGTCGAGCATGCTCGACAGTGCCTCGGCGTTGGCGGGGTGGGCCTGGCTGTCGGCCTGCCACCGCGCAGGCACGCTGTGCGGCCCGGGCTCCTGCCAGCCATGCCAGAGGATGGCGCCGGGGGCATTCCAGAGCAGACCGCCCTGCATGGCCGGGGCCGATCGGGTGGAGGGCGCACGGGGCGACTCCAGCACCGCCTGGCGCGCGAGCACCAGCAAGTCTTCTTCCAGGCGGTTGAAGTGAAAGCGCGCGCTTTGCTCCAGCCACTGGCCGTCGGCGACGCGTCGGCGTTCCTCCTCCTCATCTTCAAAGGCACTGAGATACAGCACCAGTGCGACCACCGATGCCACCACGAGTACCAGAAACCCCAGCATCCACCACAGTGCGCGGCGGTTGCGCGGCGTCTGGCCCGGCAGGGTTTGCTGCAGCAGGGCAAAGTCCAGGGGCGGCGGATCGGGTGAGGGTTGCATCGGAGTGGAGGGTGCGTGCGCCAGCCGTAGCATAGCGACCATGGAGACAACAGACACGCCATGGGCGGATACGGGGCGCCGCCGCATGCTGTGCGGGCTGGCGGCAGGGGCCTGCGCAGCCTCGGGACTGGTGCGGGCGCAGACTGCGGCCCCGGTGTTGACCATCCGCCTCTCGCATGTCGTGGCCGAGGACACGCCCAAGGGCCTGGCAGCCAACCGGTTCCAGGCCTTGGTGCAGGATCGTTCGGGTGGACGCATTGCGGTCTTGGTCTACCCCGATGCGCGGCTGTACGGTGACCACGACGAAATGCAGGCGCTGCAACTGGGCGCCGTGGAAATGCTGGCCCCTTCGCTGTCCAAGTTCGGGCGTATCGGTTTTCCCGAATTCGAGTTGTTCGATCTTCCGTACTTTTTCCCGGACATGGGCGTCGTGCGCCGCATCACCCAGGGCGCCCTGGGGCAGCGCATGCTCGATCGCCTCGCGCGCCAGCGGCTGGTGGGGCTCGGCTTCATGGACAACGGTTTCAAGCACATGAGCGCCAACCGTCCCTTGCTGGAGCCGGCGCACTTCGTCGGCTTGCGCATGCGCATCCAGGCCTCGCGGGTGATTGCAGCGCAAATGCGTGCCCTGGGCGCGCGGCCCGTCACGCTGGCGTTCAGCGAAACACGGCGGGCACTGGCGGCCGGGGTGGTCGATGGCACCGAAAACCCGGTGTCCAATTTCTGGACCCAGGGTATGCACACGGTACAGACCGACCTGAGCCTGACGCAGCACGCCTATCTGGGTTATGCCTTCGTCGCCAACCAGCGCTTCTGGGAGTCCATGGCGGCATCCGATCGCGCGTTGGTCAGCGAGGCGCTGCGCGAGGCGCTGTATTTTGGTAACCAGATTGCCGACACCCAGAACGACAAGGCCCTGGTGGCGCTGCGTGAAGCGGGTGGCACGCGCATCCATGTGCCAGCGCCAGCGCAGATCACGCGCATGCGCACGGCTGTGGAGCCCGTGCATACGGGGCTCGCACGGCGCATCGGCACCGCATGGCTGGACGATGCACGCAAGGCCATGGAGGGCTGAATGCCCAACGATATTCGGGTAATCCCTAATGCCTGAACTGTTGAACGCCACAGTTGCCCCGACCGGTGTGGATTTGTATCGTTCAGCCAGTCCCTTCCAGGGCCTTTCAACTTTGGAGACACGCATGAAACTGACATTGAAACTTCTGGCTGCCAGCACGCTGCTGGCTTTTGGTCTGGGCGCGCAGGCTGCTCCCATCGTCATCAAGTACAGCCACGTGGTGGCCGACGTGACACCCAAGGGCAAGGCGGCACTCAAGTTCAAGGAACTGGCCGAGAAGAATCTTGCGGGCAAGGTCGAGGTGCAGGTGTTCCCGAACAGCCAGCTGTTTGGCGACGGCAAGGAAATGGAAGCCCTGCTGCTGGGCGACGTGCAGATCATTGCGCCTTCGCTCGCCAAGTTTGGCAAGTACACGCCCAAGCTGCAGATTTTTGACCTGCCCTTCCTGTTCGACGACATCCAGGCCGTGGACCGCTTCCAGGCCAGCCCCGAGGGCCAGAGCCTGCTCACCTCCATGTCCAAGAAAGGCATCATGGGTCTGGGCTACCTGCACAACGGCATGAAGCAGCTCTCGGCCAACACCAAGCTGCTGCAGCCGCAGGACGCCAAGGGCCTGAAGTTCCGCATCCAGGCGTCGGATGTGCTGGAAGCCCAGTTCAAGGCCGTGGGCGGCAATCCACAGAAGATTTCTTTCTCCGAGGTGTACCAGGCCCTGCAGACCGGTGTGGTCGATGGCACCGAGAACCCCTGGTCCAACACCTACAGCAAGAAGTTCCATGAGGTGCAGAAGTACATCATGGACAGCGACCACGGTGTGCTGGACTACATGGTCATCACCAACGCCAAGTGGTGGGCTGGCCTGCCGCCCGATGTGCAAAAGGGCCTGAAGGCTGCCATGGACGAATCCATTGCCTACGGCAACAAGGCCGCGTTCCAGGAAGCCCTGTCGTTCCGCGACAAGGTCATTGCCGACAAGAAGGCCGAGGTCGTGCCGCTGACCAAGGAGCAGAAGGCCGCCTGGCGTACCGCCATGCAGCCCGTGTGGAAGAAGTTCGAGGGTGAAATCGGCAAGAACCTGATTGACGCCGCACAGCGCGCCAACCAGTAAGCCGGAGCCCACCTGAGCCCATGGCCCCGGCACGACCGGGGCTTTTTTTGGAGCACTTTTGATGAAAATCCTCAACCATCTCGAAGAGTGGATCATCTCCCTCATGCTGCTGGCCATGACCGGTCTGACCTTTGTACAGGTCGTCATGCGCTATGTCTTCAACAGCGGATTCACCTGGGCGCTGGAACTCACCACGGTGTTCTTCGCCATCATGATCTTCGTGGGGGTGTCTTACGGCGTGCGCGTGGGTTCGCACATCGGTGTCGATGCGCTGGTCAAGCTGCTGTCGCCGACCAAGCGCAAGGTGGCCGGCATGGTGGCGGTGGCCCTCAGCCTGGCCTATGTGGGCCTGGTGTTCACGGGGTCCATGGAATATGTGCTCAAGATGAAGCAGGTCGGCATCGAACTGGAAGACATGCCGATCGAGCGCTGGCAGATTCTGGCCGTGATGCCGCTGGGCATGGCGTTGACGGGTTTTCGCTTTCTCCAGGTGCTCTATGACCTGGTGACGGGGCGCGCCGATTCGCTGCGCCTGGCCGACGAAGCAGCTGAAGCCATGGGCCTGAAGGCCGAGGAGGACACGCAATGAACACGCTCGTACTTTTTGCCGGGCTCTTCTTCTGCATGGCGATCGGCATGCCGATCGCCATCAGCCTGGGGTTGTCCAGCCTGGTGACCATTGTCTTCTTCTCGCAGGATTCTCTCGCGAGCATGACGATCAAGATGTTCGAGACCAGCGAGCACTACACGCTGATGTCGATCCCCTTCTTCGTGCTCGCCGGTGTGCTCATGTCCACCGGCGGCGTGGCCAAGCGCATGGTGAACTTTGCCATCGCGGCAGTGGGGCACTTGCGCGGCGGCCTGGCCATTGCGTCGGTGCTGGCCTGCATGCTGTTTGCGGCCGTCTCGGGTTCCAGCCCGGCCACCGTGGTGGCTATCGGTTCCATCGTGATCGCCGGGATGGTGAAAAACGGGTACCCCATGGAGTTTGGTGCCGGTGTCATCTGCAACGCCGGTACGCTGGGCATCCTGATTCCGCCCTCCATCGTGATGGTGGTCTACGCCGCCGTCACCGAGGTGTCGGTGGGCCGCATGTTCCTGGCCGGCGTGGTGCCGGGCCTGGTGCTGGGCTTCATGCTGATGTTCGCCGTCTGGTGGCGCGCCGGCAAGCTCAAGACCACGCCGCCCCCGAAGGCCGGCTTGGGCGAAGTGCTGCGCACGCTGCGTGAATCGATGTGGGGCCTGGCGCTGCTGGGCATCATCATGGGCGGCATCTATGGCGGGGTATTCACGCCCACCGAGGCAGCGGCGGTGTCCGCGGTGTACGCCCTGGGCGTGGCGGTGTTCATCTACCGTGACCTGAAGATCAAGGATCTGCCGCACGTGTTCCTGGAAGCAGGCCGCACCACCGTGATGCTGATGTTCATCGTGGCCAATGCCTTGTTGTTTGCGCATGTGCTGACCACGGAGCGCATCCCGCAGACCATTGCCGAGCAGATCATGGGCATGGGCATGGAGCCCTGGATGTTCCTGATGGTGGTCAACGTGATCCTGCTGATTGCAGGCAACTTCATGGAGCCCACCGGCATCATCCTGATTCTGGCGCCCATCTTCTTCCCGATTGCCACGCAACTGGGCATCGACCCCATCCATCTGGGCATCATCATGGTGGTGAACATGGAGATCGGCATGGTGACGCCGCCCGTGGGGCTCAACCTGTTCGTGACCAGCGGGGTGACCGGAATGAGCCTGGTGCAGGTGGCGCGCGCTGCCCTGCCGTGGCTGATGGTGCTGCTGGTCTTCCTGGTGATGGTGACCTACATCCCGCAGATCAGCCTGTTCCTGCCCGACCTGGTGATGGGCCAGTAAATGCAACGGGGCCTCGGCCCCGTTTCTTTTGGCCGTGAAGAAGCTCCTACAGCGGATGCTCGGTATAAAAACGCCCGCCGTGGTAGAGCAGCGGCGCGGCACCTGTGCGGTGGCTGCAGCGTTCCACCTCGCCCACAAAGATCACGTGATCGCCCTCGTCGTAGCGGCTGCGGTTGAAACACTCGAACGTGGCCACGGCGCCGCTCAGCAAGGGGGCGTTGTTCACCCCGGGCTGGTGCGCGACCCCGGCCCAGCGGTCCACGCCGCGCATGGCAAAGCGCTCGGCCAGTTCCTTCTGGTCGGCGGCCAGCACATTGATGGCGTAGTGCGCTCCCGCGGCCAGAACCGCCATGGAGGCAGCGCTGCGCGAGAGACTCCACAGGACGAGGGGCGGCGTGAGAGAGACGGAATTGAAGGAGCTTGCCGTCAGGCCCACCAGGTCGCCTGCCGGGCTGCGGGCCGTGACGATGGTCACTCCCGTGGCAAACATTCCCAGGGCATCGCGGAACTCGCGCGCGGAAAAGCTGGGGGGAAGAGGCTGGTGGGAGGGGTGCACGTGAACGGAAGAATCGGGCGGGCTATTATCGCCCCGGTGCCCAACTCTTGCTTCCGCAGGGAAATGCGCGCAGCCATTGCCCCCGATTCCATGCCACAACACCTGACTTCTTCCCCGGACACCCGTTTCATCTCTTTTTCCATGCAGGTTGCGTTTTGAAAACCTCGTGGCGGGCGAGCGGGGCGGCACTGTTGTGCGCTGCCGGTGGGCTGTTGGGTCCGGCGCTGGCCGGGGCGTCGGAGCAGGCGCGTCCCATGGCACGACCCATGGCACGACCCATGGCACAGCCCGGTGCCTGCGATCTTTTTCTGGCCCGCCTGCCTGGTGTGGGGCGGCCATTGTGCGAGGGTGCGCAACTGGTCCCCAGCGGCGGTGTGTCGCGGCTGGGGCGGCCGATCTTCTGGCGCGATGTCATGCCTCCGTCGTCTGCGACGGCGTTCCCGGGCGCACCCTTGCGCGTACTGGTCGTGGGGGCCATGCATGGCGATGAACTCACCTCGGCCTCGCTGGCGCTGCACTGGATCGGCCTGGCCGAGGGGGCCGATCAACCTGTGCACTGGCGCTTCATTCCGGTGCTCAACCCCGACGGCCTGCTGGCGCGCCGCCCCACCCGCGTGAATGCACGGGGGGTGGATCTGAATCGCAATTTCAACACCCCGGGCTGGGAGCGCGATGCCCCCCTGTACTGGGAGAAACGTACGCGCAAGGACCCCCGGCGCTGGCCAGGGCCTGCCCCCTTGTCCGAGCCGGAATCGCGCTTTCTGCACGAGCAGATGGCGCAGTTCCGCCCGCAGCTGGTGGTCAGCGTCCATGCGCCGTATGGTGTGCTCGATTTTGACGGCCCGCATGAACCGCCCCGGCGCCTGGGGCACTTGCGCCTGGACCAGGTGGGTGTCTTTCCGGGCTCGCTGGGCCACTACGGCGGCGTGCAGCAGGGTATGCCGGTGGTCACCATCGAGCTCGACCATGCGCTGCGCATGCCGCGCGACGCCGAGGTGCGATCCATGTGGCGCGACCTGTTGCGCTGGATGGAGGCCCGGCTCTTGCCGGACGGCTCGATTGAGCAGGCCGGAAAAAATGAAGAAAAAGAGCTGTAGCGCTTGATGGTCAAGCGCTTGTTGCTATTGTAATGATAGCTTCAATGTGCTATCGCCCTGGGGTCTAGCCGGGGCATCGTTCAGCAAAGCCTGGCACAGCTGGACCAGGGTCTCTTCCAGCGCCGGGCTGTCGAGCAGTGGTGAGCGCTCCAGCGACGCGGCACGCACGGTGCCCATGAACGCGCGGGTGAGAACGAACAGCTGTGCTGGCGTGGGTGGTGGCTGCCCCTGCGCAGGAGCCATGCGCTGCAGGTGCAGCGCCAGGCGTTCACTGGCGCCGCGCACGGCTACCAGCATCGAGGCCCGGTAGTCGAGCTGCCATGACAGGCGCGCCAGGGCGCGTTCGTCCTCTGGGCCTGCCCCAAAAGAGGCGAGGTAGTGCCGCACGTAGCGGCGCACCTGCTCCTCGGGCGGCCAGCCTTCTGCACAGGCCTGCGCCAGCAGGGCGTCAAGCTCCAGCATCACGCGCTCGCAATGCTGGTCGAGCATTGCCTGCAGGATGGCGTCCTTGCTGGGGAAATACTGGTACAGCGAACCGACGGACACACCAGCCACCTCGGCGATGCGGTTGGTGGTCAGCCCGTGCTCGCCATGCGTGGCAACGATCTGCGCGACCGCCTGGAAGATGGCCTCGACAGTGAACTGGGAACGCTGCTGCCGGGGGCGGCGGCGTGGGGAAGATGCGGTGGAAGGCATGCAGAACCTGAGCAAAAGGCGAGTAGGCAGCGCACGAGCGGCTGACTATGCTGGCTTTTCAATGAACAGGAGAATACATGCAGAACGTCAGCCTATGGGCGTTGGGGGCCGGTATTGCCAGTGTGGCCAGTCTGTGGGGCGGCCACCGGTACCGGCCGCTGCGCGCATTGCACCGCAGCAGTGCCATGGTGCTGGGGGGCTTTGTGCTGGTCCATCTGGCCGGCCATGTGGCGGGCGTCTTCGGGCTCTCCGTGCACCAGGCGGTGCTCGACGTCTTGCGCATGGTGTACCGGCAACCGGTGCTGGAAGGTGTGCTGCTGGGTTGCGCGCTGTTCCAGGGCAGCAGCGGCCTGGTGTTGTTGTGGCGGGGGCGGGGGCAGCGCGCCGGGCGGGTGGCCTGGCTGCAGGCCTGGTCGGGAGGCTACCTGGCGCTCTTCCTGCTGGTGCATGCAGGGGCCGTGCTCTGGGGTCGGGCCCAGGGGCTGGACACGAACTTCCATTTCGCTGCCGCCGGTCTGCATGTGCCGCCCTGGCAGTGGTTTTTTGCCCCGTACTACTTTCTGGCCGTTCTGGCCTTCTGGGCGCATGTCGGCTGCGCTGCCTACTGGAATGTTCCGACGCGCTACCGGACCAGGGCCCTGGGTGGGATGCTGGCCGTTGGCGTGGCCATGGCGGGCGTGCTGGTGGCTTGGCTGGCCGGTGCGGTGATTGCCGTTGAAATTCCAGCGCGCTACCTTGCCAGCTACCCGTCCTGAGAGCGCCTCTGACATTCGTCTGACGCCACGCCCGCAGGTCAGGGAAAACGCGCTGCGCCGCGGATGCTGCGACGGCTAAGCTGGCCCGCGATGCATGGAGGGCGACAGCAATGAAGCGGACAGGAACTTGGATGATCGCGGCACTGGGGGCGGTCATGTTGGCGGCGACGCCGTTGGCACAGGCCCAGCAAGGCAATGCCGTGCGGGTGGGAGTGATTGGCCCGTTCACGGGCCCGTCCTCCGATTTTGGCAAGCCCATGCTGCAAGGCATTGAACTGGCGGCCGACGAGATCAATGCCGTGGGCGGATACCTGGGCCGTCCCCTGCAGCTGGTCGTGAAGGACGACCGGGGGGACCCGCAGACCGGCCTGGCGGCGTCGCAGGAATTGGCGGCGCAAGGGGTGGTGGCCACCATCGGGTTCTGCAATACCGGCGTGGCGCAAAAATCCCTCGATGTGTTCCAGAACGCGAAAATACCGCTCATCGTGCCCTGCGCCACCGGCACGCCGCTCACAGCCAGGTTTCCTGCGCCCGAGAGCTACATTTTCCGCACCTCGGCGCGCGACAGCATCCAGGCACCTTTCGTTGTGGACGACATCGTCAAGCGCGGCTGGACCAGGGTCGCCATTTTTGCCGACACCACCGGCTATGGCGAGGCCGGACTCAAGGACGTGGAGGCTGCCTTGCAGGCGCGCAAGCTCAAGGCGGTGCACATCACGCGCTTTCCGCTGGGAGTGGCGGATCTGCGCGAAGAACTCAAGGCTGCGCGCGATGCGGGCGCCAACGTGATCTTCAGCTACACCGTGGGCCAGGAAAACGCCGTCATTGCCAATGGCCGCAAGGAACTGGGCTGGAAGGTGCCCCAGGTGGGCGCCTGGCCGCTGTCCTTCCCGTTCTTTATCGAGGGGGGCAAGGATGCGGCCGATGGCGCGCTGATGGCGCAGACCTTCATTGCCGAGCCCAGCAACGAGCGGCGCGCAGCCTTTTTGAGCGCCTTCACGCGCAAGAACGGCAAGCGCATGGCCGTGCCCATGGCGGCGGCACAGGGCTATGACACCACCTACCTGCTGATCCATTCCCTGTTCGGCATCCGCAACGGCAAGATCGACGGCCCTTCGATCAAGACCGCGCTGGAGAACATTCCGCGCGTGTATTACGGGGTCGTTGCCACCTACGAGAAACCCTTCAGCCGGGACGACAAGGATGCCATCACCGAGAACATGCTGGTGATGGGCAAGGTGCAGGGCGGGGCCATCACCTTTGCCTACCCGGAAGACGCCAAGCGCAACCTGATCGTGCAGCGCAAGCAGTAGTGGCTGTCAGGCCGCGTGGGCGGTCACGCCGTGTGTGGGCTGCGCAAAGCCGTAGAATCCAAAGTCCATGGCCGGGCGCTCACCGCTGATGAGCTCGGCCAGCGCCAGGCCCGAGCCCGCGCCGTGCGTCCAGCCCAGCGTGCCGTGGCCGGCGTTCACCCACAGCTTGCCCAGGCGCGTGCGGCCAATGAACGGGATGTTGGTGGGCGTGGCGGGGCGCAGGCCCGTCCAGTACTGCGGGGTGCCGCCTTGCTCGGCCGTTCGGGTGTCGCACACCCCGGGGAACAACTCTTCGATGCGGCGTGACAGCATGTGGCAGCGTGCCTTGGCGACCGGGCTGTCGAGCGAGAGGTCGAAGCCCCCCAGCTCGATGGTGCCGGCCACGCGCAACTGGTTGCCCAGGCGGCTGATGGCGATCTTGCGGCCATCGTCGAGCGCCGAAACCGTGGGAGCGGCTTCGGGGCGCAATAGTGGAAAAGTGGCGCTGTAGCCCTTGCCGGGGTAGATCGGCAAGTCCACACCCACGCTGCGCAGAAGCGGCGCACTGTAAGAGCCGCATGCCACAACGATGGCGTCACCTTTCAGAATTTGGTTTTTTTGGCCTCCAGCGCTGTACTGGTTTGCGCTGATAGCTACAGAATCAATAGCATTTCCACTGCGTTCCAGGCGCAGCACATCCTGCCCGTAGAGGAACTGCACGCCGCGCTCAGCGCAGCGCTCGGCCAGTTGCTGCGTGAAGGCGCAGGCGTCGCCGCTTTCGTCGGTGCTGGTGTAGGTGCCGCCGACGATGTGCTCGCCGTAGGCGCGAAACGCCGGTTCGATCTGCAGCAGCTCGTCGCGGCTGACCACGCGGCGCTGCACGCCATGCTTGCGCATCAGTTCCACGGCATGGGCCGCATCGTCAAACGATTTCTGGTCGGAATAGAAATGTGCAATACCGCGCTCGAGCCGGTGGTACTCGATGCCCGTGCTGCGCACCATGTCCTTGAGCGCGCGGTGGCTGTACGCGCCCAGGGCCACCAGTTGCTGCACATTGCGTTCGAAGGCGCCGTCGTTGCACTGCGCCAGAAAACGCAGGCCCCAGCGCCACTGCTGCCAGTCCAGCTGCGGGCGAAACAGCAGCGGGGCCTCCTTGTCGAACATCCACTTGAGCGCCTTCCAGGGAGCTTCGCGGTTCGCCCACGGCTCGCAGTAGCTCACCGAAATCTGCCCTGCGTTGGCAAAACTTGTCTCCAGCGCAGCCCCGGGCTGGCGGTCGACCACAATGACCTCGTGGCCGCGCTCGCGCAAATGCCACGCCGTGCTGATGCCGATGATGCCGGCGCCGAGAACAATGGTTTTCATGGGGCGCAGTGTGCGCGAGATTGCATTCAACTAAAAGCAAAATTAAACTTCATCTAAAAACATCAGAATTGCTAATAATTTTGGTGTGCCCGATCCCCGTAACGCCTTCGGAATACCATGAGCTCTTACGACCCTGCCGCCCTGGAATGCCTTGCCGCCATCGTGGAGGAGGGCGGCTTCGAGCGCGCCGCCCAGCGCCTGAATGTCACGCAGTCGGCGGTCTCGCAGCGGCTGCGTGCGCTCGAGGCCCAGGTGGGCTCGGTGCTGATCGTGCGCAGCAGGCCGCTGCGGCCCACGT
This sequence comes from Giesbergeria sp., assembly GCA_026647025.1. Taxonomy (GTDB): domain Bacteria; phylum Pseudomonadota; class Gammaproteobacteria; order Burkholderiales; family Burkholderiaceae_C; genus Simplicispira. The sequence goes on along the minus strand of JAPKHH010000005.1, from coordinate 3,093 downwards.
CGGCGGGGCAATTGCTGCTCAAGCACACCAAGCAGTTGCGCCTGCTGCGTGCCGACCTGGAGCGCGACCTGCAGGAACTGGCGCCCAGTGCGCCGGGGGGTGGACGCGAGGACGAGCGCATCTCCATCGCCATCAACGCCGACAGCATTGCCACCTGGGCGCTTGATGCGCTGCAGGACCTCGTGCACCAGCGGCTGCCGCTGGAGATCATCGTGGACGACCAGGATTTCACCCAGGAGTGGCTGCGTTCAGGCCAGGTGCTGGGCTGCGTCACCACCCTCAAGCAGGCGCTGCGCGGCTGCAAGATGGTGCCGCTGGGCGCCATGCGCTACGTGGCCGTGGCTTCGCCCACCTTTGCGCAAAAACACCTGCCCGGCGGGCTCACGGCACACAACTTCCGCACGGTGCCTTATCTCTCGTTCAACCGCAAGGACGACATGGCGGTGGAGTTTGTCGCCCGGGCCTTCGGTCTCAAGCGGGTGGCGCTCAACCACCTGTTCGTACCCAGCTCCGAAGGCCAGATGCGGGCCGTGGCGGCCGGGTGGGCGGTCGGTGTCTTGCCCGAGCTGCTGGTGCGCGACAAGCTGGCCGACGGCAGCCTGGTGGACATGGTCCCGGGCCAGGTGCTGCCCATCCAGCTGTACTGGCATTGCTGGAACCTCGAATCCGAGGTGCTCGATGCCTTGACGCTGGCGCTGACGGACACGGCAGCGCAGTCGCTGGTCGCCACACGAGGGTAAACACCGATTAGACGCCGTGGTTACGAAACAACTGAGTCATGCATTTTTAAACTGCAATGCATAAGATGGAGGGCATGGAGACACCACCGACCAAAATTTCCTTCAAGGAGCAGATGCACCAGGCCCGCGAGCGCGCCATTTTGCAGGCCGCCTGCGACCTGCTGGGTGCCAAATCGTTCGACGCCATGACCATGGACGACGTGGCCAATGGCGTGGGCATTGCCAAAGCCAGCCTGTACAAGCATTTCGGCAGCAAGGAGGACCTGTGCTGCGCCGCGATGGTCGAGGTGCTGCACCTGGTGCGCTCTTATCTGGCCACGCTCGATCCGGGCCTGCCCGCCGTGGACAAACTGCGCGCCGTGGTGCGCTGGTCGCTCGAACGCCTGCTGGCCCACGAGATGCCGCTGCTGCCCAGCCGCAACTCCACGCTGCGCGGCGTGCTCATGTCCAACAAGGACTACGCCGACGGGGTCATTCTGCTCAGCGACACCCTGGGCGAATGGATTGTCCAGGCGCAGGCCGAGGGCGTGATCGAACCGAGCCTGCCGCCGCTGGTGGTGCTCTACACCCTGTACGCGCGCGCCTGCGATCCCGTTGTCGGGTTCCTCAAGGAGAGCGAGCTGTACCCGGACGAGGAGATCATCGAACTGGTGCTGCGCACCTGTTTTGACGGGCTGAACGCACGATAGAAAACGCCCGCATCTGCGGGCGTTTTCACGGAACCCGGACGGCTTGCTCTCAGGCAGGCAGCAAGACACGGTCCACCACGTGGATCACCCCGTTGCTTGTAAACACGTCGGTGGCGACGATGCTTGTGGCGCGTTGCTTTTGATCCGTGATCTTCAGGCTGGCATCGACGACGAAGGTCTGGCCCTGTGCCGTGGCGATGGCGGCACCCACCGGGACCTCGGCCTTGAGCACACGGGCTCCTACGACATGGTAGGTCAGCACCTTGGTCAGCAAGGCCTTGTCGGCCAGCAGGGCCGTCTTGCTCACCCCCAGCTCGGTCAGCAGTGCGGCAAACGCCGCATTCGTGGGTGCAAACACCGTGAACGGCCCCGTGCCCTGCAAAGTGTCCACCAGGCCCGCCGCCACGACCGCTTCGACCAGGATGCTGAAATCGGGCAAGGACTGCGCCGTCGCCACGATGTTCTGGTTCGCTGGCAGCAGTACGCGGTCTACCAGATGCACTACGCCGTTGCGGGCCTGGATGTCGGTGGCCGTGATGTTGCTGACACGGTTGCGCCCGTCGGTGATCTTGAGCCCCCCCGTTGACTCGATCTTGAAGAACCCGCCGCCCACCGGAGCGATGGCCTTGCCCACGGGGACGCTGGCCAGTGGCACCGTGCTGCCCAGCACATGGTACGTCAGCACGGCGGTCAACAAAGGCTTGTCGGCCAGCAGCGCTTCCTTGGACACGCCCAGTTCGGTCAGCAGTGCGGCGAAGGCTGCATTGGTGGGCGCAAACACCGTGAGCGAGCCTGTGCTCAGTGTGGGCGCCAGACCGGCGGCCACGACGGCTTCGACAAGGATGCTGAGGTCTGGCGTGTTTTGCGCCACCTCGACGATATTGCGATGCGGCTCATCGTCGCCGCCTCCGCAGGCTTGCAGCAAGGTGGTGCTGGCGCCCACAGCGGCAGCCATCAGGATGGTGCGACGGTTGAACACAGTGTTCATGGCGATGTCTCCTTGGGTGGTTCTGAAGCGGTGTTTACAGAGCGTTGTGCGGCCTGGCTCACTTGGGCATCAGCACGGTGTCTATCGCATGGATCACACCATTGCTTGCGGCAACGTCGGTGGCGATCACCTTGGACTGGTCCACCATCACGCCCATGTTGGTGGAGACCGTCAGCTCCTGTCCCTGCACGGTCTTGACCTTGCCCGCCTTGACATCCTTGGCCATGACCTTGCCGGGCACAACGTGGTATGTCAGCACCTTGGTCAGTGCCACCTTGTCCGCCAGCAAACCATCGAGCGTGGCCTTGGGGATTTTTGCGAATGCTTCATCGGTAGGGGCAAACACGGTGAACGGACCAGGTCCCTTGAGCGTATCCACCAAGCCCGCAGCCTGTACCGCCGTCACCAGGGTTTTGAAGTTGCCCGCCTTCACTGCGGTGTCAACGATGTCTTGCGCCATGGCGGTGAACGTGGCTCCGGCGGTAAGTGCCAATGCAATCAAAGTCTTTTTCATGGGTCGTTCCTCTGGGTTGTGCTGGAAATGACACGCCAGGATGGGCGTGCACCCAATGTATAACCAAACAGTCTCCATGTATACCGTACGGTTATTTTCAATACCATGCGTTAATTTCAGGCGAAAAAAAGCCCTGCGCGAGGCAGGGCGGTGGAGTGCGAG